>CAJUTQ010000077.1 GCA_910589265.1 uncultured Lachnospiraceae bacterium | reverse complement strand
GGTAATCTTCCCTGTTTTGGACTATAATATTTATCGGTATTATTCATAGCAGAATTATTATACCAAACAAAGAAGAACGCTTCCAGGTATGATGCCTAAAAGCGTTCTTTTTTCATAGGACTTTTTTCACAGCCCCTTTTTTTCCAATATTGTTCTGGGATAAAAGCAGAATAAAGATTTGTAAGTTCTTTTTGAATGGAGGATTTCGTTAATGTTTGGGATATGGGCAGATATAAAATCTCAAAGGGCACTTGAAAGAGGGAGAGATAAATTTCTGTTTTAAGAGCGCCATTCCTTTCATAGAAGTCAATGCGTCTTTCTCTAAGGTTCTTTTCTTCCTTCGTGGAGGAGAATTTTGGATTTTCCACTTCTATAAGAATCCCAAAAAGATCCTTATGAATTTCTATGAAAAGGGAAAGAATTTTGCTGCCAATACCTAAGGAGCGATAAGGGGGAAGGACGGCAAAATAATCTAAAAGAGCTGTTTGACCTTTGGGAAGGCAGACGAAAAAGGCATAGGCACAAAGATTTTCTTGTTCATAAAATCCAAAAGCTCTATAAAGATCTTTTTCCATGAGGCATTTCATAGTAGATAAGGGCTTTAACTCTTCCTTTGGAAAATCTCGGACAGCTTCTTTTTCATATAGTTCTTTTAATTGTTCAAAAGAGAATATTCTTTGTAATCGCATGATTTTTATTTCCTTATTAAGATAATACTTCCTTTATATTCGAAATGTCAGAATCAATTGTCAGGGAATAATTGGTATAGTAAACGACAAAACCAGGCTTTCCTCCTTTTGGTTTTTTAACATGTTTTCTTTGGACATAATCGATCTCTACCTTTTCCTGCTCCCTGCCTTTGGAATAATAAGCGGCCAGTCGGCCGGCTTCTTCAAAGGTTTCAATGGGCGGTTCCTCATTATTCGCTTTTACAATGACGTGGGAACCAGGGCAGCCTTTTGCATGAAACCACCAATCATTTCCAGTAGCCATCTGAAAGGTAATTTCTTCATTTTGATAGTTATTTTTGCCAACATACATATGATAACCGTCACTGCTTATATAGTGGAAAGGCTTGCTTATAATCTTTTTCTTCTCCTTTCCTCCTTTTCTTTTCATGTAACCGCTTTGCGCCAACTCTTCTCTAATTTGTACAAGATCACTTTCATGGATGGCAAAGTCCAAGGCGGCAAAAATGGATTGTAAATGGTTAAGCTCTTCCTTAGTCTCGATCACTAGTTTTGTAAGAGCCTCCTTAGTCCGTTTAAGCTTGCTATATTTTTCAAAATATTTTTTAGCATTTTCCAATGGGGGAAGTTTGGGATCCAAAGGGACTGTTATAATTTCATCTGTATAATAGTTGTGTGCTTGAAAGGAGGAGGCGCCAGGGGAGAGATTATATCCATAAGTAGTAATTAATTCCCCATATACTTTGTATTTTTCCTTTTTTTCTGTATCTTTTAGCTGTTTTAATTGTAAATCATATTTTTTACCGCTTCTTTCAAGGAGAGTTTGAACCCGCTTTCTTAAGTCTGAAGATTTTTGGCGAATACGGGTTAAGGTGTTTTTCTCTGTATAATAAACTTCTAAAGCTTCAGAAATGCTTGTATAGGAGACTATATCCAAATCTTTATATTGTTTTAAAGGAAGGGAGGAAAACTCTACAGGAACCCCTTTTTCGTATATAATGACAGGGAAAAATTTTTTTTCTATAATTTCTTTTCTAAGTCCTTCAAAACAATCATAGAGGTGGAGAATGGAAGAGAAATCCATAGATTTGGCTGTCTGGTTAGAATCCAGAGATGCACGGTAGCAAAGCTCCTCCCCGATAACAGGGGAGAGTCCAGTAAAGCTTGTGTAAATAGCTTTGGAAAGGGGGACAGGCTTTGCCAGGATAGCTTGACAAAACATCTCTTTAGTAACCGTGAGAGGATCGAGTTTTTCTTGGGTTTTAGGGATAAAGTAAGGCCGTCCGGGAAGTACTTCTCTAACAGAACTTACCGCACAAGAAATGTGCTTAATACTGTCTATGATTTGTCCTTCTCCATTGCAAAAAATAATATTACTATGTTTTCCCATAATTTCCACAATTAATGTTTTTGTACATAAATCTCCTAATTCGTTGAGATGTTCCATTTCTATAGTAAGAATCCTCTCCAACCCTGGCTGGGAGATGGATATGATTTTTCCATTTTGAAGGTGTTTTCTTAAAAGCATGCAAAATCCTGGTGCAGTAAGGGGGCTTGGCTTATTGACTTCTGTAAGATAAATGAGGGGAAGAGAAGCGCTGGCGGATAGAAAAAGCCGGTACTGCTTTCCCTGATTTTTAATGGTAATTAAAAGTTCATCTTGTTCTGGCTGGGATATTTTATATATTCTTCCCATGAGAATCCTTTCCTCCAACTGGGATTTTATGCTGGCAATGGTAATTCCGTCAAATGCCATGGGACACACCTCGTTTCTTTGAAATTGGACATATAGAAAATTATAACAGAAAAGAAGTAGAAATCCAACAGGAAAAATAAAAGGCAGATTGTCTATTTTTGCATATATTGACAATAAAATACATCCTATTTATAATATAACCATATATTATGATGTTGAATTTCAACAAGAAAGGCATGGACAAATGATGAAAAAAAACAAATTATCCGATAAAATAGCCCGAATTATTTGCTTTACATTATCAGCTACTTTTTTAATTTTTATTTTTGTTTCTGTGTATCATATAAAAACCCATATGAATGGGGCAATGGAAGGACAGCTAGGCGCGGTAACAATGGCAGACGGCGCCATTGTCCAGGATGTGCTCAATAATGCAGAAATAAGCGTTCAAAGCATGGTCACATTTATGGATGATGCGTATAAAGAAATGGAGGAATCCAGCCAATTGGCAAGGACGGAAAAGAGTATCGTTTATCCAAGCCTTCGTCTTACACCAATAGAAGCAGAGATGGAAGAGTTCCTAGTATCCAATGCAACTAATGAGACGAGAAATAGCGAAGATATTGTGGCAGTAGGTGTCTATTTTGAACCGTATGGGTTTGTAGACAATCAGGAAAGCTATGCAGTATACGTTGATGGCAGCTCTGGAGTCCCAGTTGTCAGTGAGAGGGGAAGCCATGGAGAATACAGTCAAAAGGAGTTGTACCAGAAGGCATTGGAGACAGGAGGGCTGGCGTCCACAAAGCCTTATGTAGATTCCTTAAATGGACTTTTAATGATTACTATGTCAGCTCCTGTCATGTATAATAATGAAGTAAGAGGAGTAGCCTTTGTAGATATTTCTATGGAACGCTTTGAGACAATTAACAGAGCGAATGAAGAATTTCCTTCTATTATTTATTCTATTAGCATGGAAGATGGAACCATTGTTTACCATAGCGCAAAGCCTGATTTACTAGGAGAAAGTATGGTAGATACTTTTGACAATGCGAAAGATTATGAAGAAGTAATTAGCAGAATGAGTGGAGAAGAGAATTTTTTTATAAAGTGTAAAGATGAGAATAAAGTAAACGTGTATAAGTTTGTGAGCATGTTAAAAGCAGGAAATGATAAATGGGCTATTGTCAATACAGTCCATGCCGCAGATGTATATAAAGATACGATGACAGCAGCTAGTCTGCAAATAGCAATGGCTGTAGCAGCCAACATTGTTATGGTCATTGTTGTTGTAGGTTCTTTGAAGAAAATGTTAAGTCCTATTCAGGAGATTGTCATAGCGGCAGAGGAGATTTCAGAAGGAAATTTAAATGTGGATATTGATGTTCATACAGAGGATGAAATTGGCCTTTTGGCTGGTACTTTTGGAAAGACAGCAGAATATTTGCGGTATATGATTGATGAGATATCCAATACCTTAGAGCAAATTGCAAACAATAATTTGGACATTGCCATTCATAATGATTATAAAGGAGATTTTGTCCGCATTCAAAAGTCTATGGACAGTATTTTGAACAATTTTAACAATATGTTAAAAGAAATTAATGACTCTGCGGATCAGGTGGCAGATGCTTCAGGAAATGTGTCAGGGGCAGCCCAGATGCTGGCAAAGGGGGCTTCGGAACAGTCGGATTCCATACAAGAGCTGTCTTGTGCAGTAAATAATGTGTCTGCACAGGCAGCAAGAAATGCAGAAAATGCAGTCAAGGTAAGGGAGGAAGTATTAAAGTTAGGACAGGAACTGGCAGAGAGCAATGAGAAAATGAACCGTATGACAGAGGCAATTGGAGAGATTACAGATTCTTCCAATGAAATTAGAAATATTATTAGGACTATTGAAGACATTGCCTTTCAGACAAACATTTTGGCTCTGAACGTGGCAATTGAGGCGGCCAGGGCGGGAGAGGCAGGAAAGAGCTTTGCAGTTGTCGCTGAGGAGGTGAGAATGCTTGCTGCGGAAAGTGCAAAGGCAGCCAACAGTACCGCAGAGCTAATTGAAGAATCTCTAAAGGCAGTAAAAAATGGTACGGAAATCGCAGGAGAAACAGCAGATGCACTGGCTGCTGTTGCAAGGGGAGCGAAAGAGGTTGTTGGCAATGTATCTAGTATTGTGGAAGCTTCAGAAGAACAAAAAGACGTTATTGAAGATATTGTAGCTGGAGTAGAGCAAATATCCGCTGTTGTAGAAACGAACTCAGCCACATCCCAAGAAAGCGCTGCTGCCAGTGGGGAAATGTCAGATCAAGCCAACGTTTTAAAAGATCTGGCAGGTAAATTTAAATTAAGAGATGGGTGGAGAAGGGACAAAATAGAAGGATGAGCCATACATATTGTACTTGACATTGTTTATAAATGGATATATGATAGACAAAGAAACAAAAAAATAAAGATATTCGAGGTCTGAGAGATTGATGAAGAGAAGATAAGACAAAAATTCTATAAGGGAAATGTAGGACAGAATGAATGGAATTTCCCATAAAAACATACCGCCTTTTTTATGGAAGAGGATTTTTTCCATAGAAAAGGGAGAGTATGCCTATTAGAGGTTTTGTTTTTGATTGGCAGAGTCAGTCTCTTTTTTGATGGAATGATTTATAAATTTTTTTATAGAGTTCTCTTTGTATAGAAATGAAAAGAGATAGGCTCCGCCTGGAGTTTCAAGGACAGGAAGGAGTAGTGATTTTATGATACAAATACAGGAAGAGGAAAGAAAAAGTAAAGTGATTCTTGTGGGAGTCAACCAACAAGGAGATTTAGAATTTGATCATTCTATGGAAGAATTAAAAAGTCTGGCAGAGGCCTGCGATATGGAACCAGTGGCAAGAATGGATCAAAATGTTTCTGAAATGAATCATACTTATTATGTAGGAAAGGGAAAGGTCGAAGAGATTGGAGAGAGGGCAAAAAGCTTGGAGGCAGAATATATTATTTTTAATAATTCCCTCTCTCCCTCCCAGCTGCGGAACTTGCAAAAGGAAATACCAGCTGCCCTTTTGGACAGGACTAGCCTTATATTGGAAATCTTTAAAAGGAGGGCGAAGACAAGGGAAGCAAAGATGCAGGTAGAAATGGCAGAACTTCAATATATGCTTCCCCGTCTTTCTGGCATGGGAACTACTTTGTCCAGACAAGGGGGAGCCAGTGGAAGCTTGAGCAGCAAAGGAGCTGGAGAAAAAAAGTTAGAGTTAGATAGAAGAAAGATAGAAAAGAGGATTAGTGAGCTTCGCCGAGCATTGGAAGAAATAGACAGAGATAGAGATACCCAGAGAAAACGAAGAAATACTTCTTCCCTTCCAAAGGTAGCGCTTGTTGGCTATACCAATGGGGGGAAATCAACTCTTATGAACAAAATGTTGGAGTTTTGCAGCCAGAAAGAAGAAAAGATGGTTATGGCAAAGGACATGCTTTTTGCAACTTTAGACACAACGGTGAGGAAAATATGCCCAGGAGAAAATAAGGATTTTCTCCTTTCGGATACAGTAGGTTTTGTAAGTTCTCTTCCCCACCATTTAATTCAAGCTTTCCAATCGACTTTAGATGAAGTAAGGTATGCAGATTTGCTCCTCCACGTTGTAGATTTTTCCAACGTCCATTATAAAGAACAGATGAGAGTGACAAGGGAGACTTTAGAGGAGCTAGGGGCAGGGATGATTCCTACTATTTATGTAATGAATAAAGCAGATAAAGTTATGGATAAGGAAGATATTCCTAAAATAGTGGAAAATAAAATTTATATGTCTGTTAAGGAGGGAAAAGGTCTGGAGCAATTACTCCATATCATTCAGGAAAAGGCCTATGCCTCTTATATAGATACATGCTTTTTTATTCCCTACAGCTGTGGAGGGATTGTATCCTATTTGAATGAAAACGCCCAGGTAAAGCGCCAGGAATATGCAAGTAAAGGAGTGAAGATGGACGTGAGATGTCATGAAAAAGACTATAGGAAATATGGAGAATATGTTGTAAAATAAGGACGGTATATAGGATGGGACATGAAAAATGAAAAGAAAGGAAGAGGATAACGAATGAGTATGAAAATTGGAATTCTAGGTTACGGAAATTTAGGAAGAGGAGTGGAGTGCGCAGTAAAACAAAATCCAGATATGGAGCTTAAGGCAGTGTTTACAAGAAGGCCTCCCAAAAGTATTTCTTTGTTAACAAAAGGAGTGGGGGTCCACTCTGTGGAAGAGGCAAAAAATTGGAAGGAAGAAATTGATGTAATGATTTTATGTGGGGGAAGCGCAACGGATTTGCCAGAGCAGACGAAAGAGCTTGTGAAATATTTCCACGTGGTAGATAGCTTTGATACCCATGCAGCTATTCCAGAGCATTTTGAAAAAGTAGATAAGGCGGCAAAAGAAGGGGGAAAAATCGGGATTATCTCTTGTGGCTGGGATCCAGGGATGTTTTCTTTAAATCGTTTATATGCCGAGACTATACTTCCAACAGGAAAAGAGTATACATTCTGGGGAAAGGGAGTAAGTCAGGGACATTCTGACGCTATCCGCAGGATAGAAGGGGTAAAGGATGCTCGTCAGTATACAATTCCTGTAGAGGAGGCTTTGAATTCAGTGAGAAATGGGGAAAATAAAGAGTTGACCCCAAGGCAGAAGCATATAAGAGAATGTTATGTAGTCCTTCATGAAAATGGGGATAGGGAAAAAATTGAGAAAGAAATTGTCACAATGCCAAATTATTTTGCAGATTACGACACAAAAGTTCATTTTATTAGTGAAGAGGAACTCAAAAGAGATCACATGGGCATTCCCCATGGGGGCTTTGTAATCCGCAGCGGAAAGACAGGATGGGAGGAAGAAAATTCCCATATTATTGAATACAGCTTGAAGCTGGATTCCAATCCAGAATTTACCTCTTCTGTATTAGCAGCTTATGCCAGGGCAGCCTACCGTCTTGCCAAGGAGGGGCAAAAAGGGTGCAAGACGGTATTCGACATTCCTCCGGCTTATTTGAGCCCAAAGACAGGAGAAGAATTAAGATCCTGTTTACTATAAAGATGGGGGCTGTTCCTTTGTGTTGACAAGTGCAATGGCAGTGGAGAGAAGAACAAGAATATCTCTCTCATCACAGTTGCTTTTGATCAAATACAAAAGTTGTTCTTTTTCTTTAGACAATGTCTCAGGCATTGCCTCTTCTCCAGCAGAAAATATGCTGTCTGCTGGAATGTCCAGATAGGAGAGAACACGGGAAAGCAGGGCATAGCTAGGCGTTTTGCTTTCATTTTCCAAGGCCTGTAAATGGCGTGGAGTAATGCCCAGTTCTTCAGAAAGTGCCATCTGGGTTAAATGTTTTCTTTTGCGAGCTGCCTTAATGGCAGCTCCTAAATTCGTTGTTTTATTATGCATTTTCATCACCTCAATAATAATTTTATATTTTGTAAGTCAATATTGAAATGATTTGCAAATACATAGCACTACAATACAATCTTTTATTTGTTAGAGGCAGCTGTCTTAGCAAAGGAAGTATTGACTAAGTTCTCATAAGGAACTCTTTCCTTTAATTCTCCAGAATCCTCTAAAATATTTTGAAGTAAGGTAAAGCTTTGCTCTTCAAAAATTAAATTTTCTTTCCATGTCTCCTGTTCATAATATCTCGTCACAATAGTAGTAATAGTGTCAATTTCCGTTTCACTAAACTGATTCTCAATGGATAGGGCAATTTCCTCTGGACTGTGGCTGTTTACAAAATCCATACCTTTTTGCAAAGCATTGGTAAATTTCTGAATAGCTTCAGGGCGCTCTTCTATAAAGCTGTTTTTTGCACAAAAGGCAGTATAAGGAACATATCCAGAATCTACCCCAAGGGAGGCCACTACATATCCAGTTCCCTCTTTTTCTAAGGCAGTGGCAGAAGGTTCAAATTCTATAGTAAAATCTCCCTGGCCTCCAGAAAAAGCAGCGGCAGTAGAGCCAAAGTCAATACTTTGATCAATGGTCAGGTCGCTGGCAGGATTAATATTATGTTTATGAAGTATATATTCGAATACCATCTGGGGCATGCCCCCTTTTCGGCCTCCTAGAACATTTCGGCCTACTAAATCCCCCCACTGAAAATTTTCCATTGGCTCTCTGGCCACAAGAAAGTTGCCAGCCCTCTGGGTAAGCTGGGCAAAATTAATAACTGGATCGTCGGTTCCTCCTAAATAAGTATAAATAGAAGCCTCAGAACCCATGAATCCAATATCTGCATCTCCTGACAAAACAGCAGTCATTGTCTTATCTGCGCCAAATCCTGTGACAAGAAGCAAGTCGATCCCTTCCTCTTCAAAATATCCTTCCTCAATAGCCACGTACATAGGAGCGTAAAAGATAGAGTGGGCTACTTCATTTAGGGTGATCTTTTGTTTTTTCGAACTTGCTTTTTCAGGCTGTTTCGTCTCTCTTCCTGGGGATTCTGTTGTAGGAGAGCTAGGAGTGGGACTCTTTTGGCCGCATCCTATCATTGTACCTATAGCAAGAATTCCACAAAGAGCTGTGATAAGTAGCTGCTTTTTCATAATTTCCTCATTTCTGTGGGGCTTTTAGTTTTACTAGAGTTTATGCAAGCCCCACAGACATAAACTCTCAAAGTGAAAATTTACAAAATAATGATGGTAGATGTTTTCCTTTGTTTTCTTTTCTTGTTTTTATTTTATGGAAATAAATGTAAAATGTGACGTAAAAAATGGAATATTTTATTTTGAAAGGAAATTTTAAAAAAAAAGTATTTCCTTTTTTTACCTACGTAAAAAAACTAATAAATTTCATATAGTACTAGCTGGACATAGTAAAAATTTACAAAATATTACTAAAAATGACATTAAATGATTGACACAAAAAAATGGATCCATTATAATAGTCTACAGAGGTGATTGCATTGAAGATAAAATATCATGTTTCAGAAACAGAAATGGAAATACTACAATGGTTATGGGACGAGAAGAGAAAAATAACATCCCGGGAAATCATGGATCATTTTAACGGCAGCCAGGGAAAGACGTGGACAAAGCAAACACTGAACACTTTTCTAACAAGGCTGCTAAAGAAAGGAATGCTGGAGACAGAGAGCAGAGGGAATAAATATTTATACTTCCCAACCCTTAGCAGAAAAGATTATGAAAAAGGCAAAGCAAGAGAGCTGTTGGACAGTATGTACTTAGGTTCCATCAGAAATTTTATAGCTGCATTATCTGGCGGTGGGAAACTAAATAAAGAAGAGTCCATGGAGCTTAGAGATCTTTTGGATAAGTAGGTGGTATTTTGAATTTAATATTGACCATGTCATTGGCAGGAAGCGTCATCATTATTTTATATGGTGTCCTCCTGCCTTTGATGAAACCTTGCTTTACAGCCAGGTGGAGATATTCGTTGTTAAAGTTGGCTGCTATATTTTTTCTAGTGCCCTTTCCTTATTATAAACAATACTATATTGATTTTTTAACTTTTGTTTTTCAGTATAAGAGAAAAGAATTTACAACGTTTTATGTAGATAAACATCACATTCAAATAGATGTTAACGGATTTCCCATTAGTGGAATCAGTGAAATATTTAATGTATTTACGGTCACATGGATAGGTGTAGCCATTGTCTTTTTCATCTTCCAGATTGTAAACTATCATTTATTTAAAAGAAGAATTTTATTGGATGCTGTTTTATTTACAGATCAAAGGGTAAATGAAATAGTAAACCAGCATAAATGCAAACTACATATGGAAGAAAAAGTCGTTGTATGTAAAAATAAATATGTTATAGAGCCGTTTACTATAGGTATTTTTTATCCTGTTATATTTCTTCCTAACTCTAAGTATTCTTTTGAGGAACTGGAACTTATTCTCTATCATGAGTTGTGTCATATTAAAAACAAAGATTTATTTATTAAACTTTGTGGGCTAGTCGCTCTGTCTTTACACTGGTTTAATCCTTTCGTGTATTTTCTATACAGGGAAATTGGCATTGTGTGTGAAAATGCTTGCGATGAAAGAATTGTACTAGATCAGGACATGGAATTTAGGAGGCGATATGGCAGATTAATTATTGAGACCATTGAAAAGAAAGAAATTTATAGCAATGCATTAATAATTTCTTTCAGTGGAAATAAAAAAGTTACAAAAGAAAGGATACGAATGATGAAAAATGTAAAAAGACCAAAAAGATCAGTAAAAGTATTTTCAACAGTAGTGGCAATGAGTGTCACTTTGCTTGGCTCAACTACTGTGCTGGCCTATGAAGGAACAAGTGTGGCAAAGTGGGAACAGGAAATTTTAGAAACAAAAGAGAATTTATTAGTTTCCGAGGGTTCTTTTAGTGTTAATGAAGACAGTGAAAATATAGTTACAAAAAAGAAGGACAATTATTTATCAGATTCAATGGAAATTGTTAGCACGAAAGCGACATTTATTGATGACAATGGAAATCACTATGATTTAAGTAATGATAATGATGCTGGTACAGCTCAACCTCATTCTCCTTGCAATCATAACTTTCAGACAGGTATATATAAACTTCATACTAAATTTTCAAACGGTGGTTGTAGGGAAACTTGGTATGACGCAAAGGGGTGTACAAAGTGTCAGTATGTATTAATTGGTGAGCATGTTAATACTGTTTTTAGTGAGGTATGTTTTCACTAAAATCAGACTTTTTAACTATAAATATAATTAATATTTCAGAATTAGTATATTTAGAAAGTAGGATTTTAAACTAATAAAAATTTTTGAAAAATAATCAAATATCTTGGAAATAGTATAGATATTTACATTTCTTCTTTTAAGTCTAATCTATACTATTATCTGAGATATTTTTATTGATAACTATCTACAAATTGTACAGTGGTATAAAAAATACTATATATAGAATTTTTTATTTAAAATAATTTCTAACAGTAGTTGCTGATTATGTTGTAAATCTAATAAATATAAGAAAATTAGTAGATATTTTTATAAGAATTTACCTTATTATTATGTTTTGATGGTTATTAACATAATTATTTAAATATAATATATATAATATAGCAAATTTTCTAGTTTTGAGAAATGTTAATAATTTAATATTTTGATGGGTATAGTCCAAATATATAAATAAAAATATTATTATGCCACTATTAGTGGAATAATTAATACAAATACAAAAATAAAAAATATAAATTTAACGATATAGAAGAAGTAGTATCAATTATATATAGTTTTTGGGGTTAATCAAATATTTGCTATATAGAGAACATATAATCCTGTGATGTCTAATTAGTTGTATGCCATCCAAAAGAGCTCTATGAAAAGTTGTCGTTTTTTTTAGCCACTTTTCAAAATCCTCAAAGTAGTAGAAGAGCTGTGTGGTGTAAAACCTTTCGTTATCCTTTCAGCAGCGGTGTTCTATCATACTGTTGTGTTTTGACATATAATGGAGGAAATGTTTATAATGGAGGATATGCCACTAAGTGAATCAGGGAAAAGGTGAGTTTTTCCCTGGCAGTGGCTAGTGTAATTATCCGTCTGCATATCTATATTTATTAGGGCAGGGGAAGGACTTTACATGATGCTTTATAAACTAACTATATTTCTTAAGAGTCTCCACATAGTGCTATTTGGAATACTCGTTATGGCAGTATACTGAAAAAAATATTTTCTGATGTTTTTACTGTTTACAAGTCAAAGTGAGGAAACAAATTTTCCGTCTACTTGAATATACTGCTATAGATATTCTATCTGTTATAAAGTTTAGTAATATACTTCGGGTTAGTAGTATGGCCAGCCGTGATATCCTGTCTTTTAAGGAAACAGTAGAAGTCCCTAGTATGGAGAGGGAATAGCGGCCCTATATAAGCTTTATTAAGAAAACAACCAGAACTGAAACAGGGATACATCTATACATGTCTAATTTTAATTTCATCAGAAGTATGTTGGTTAGAGCAGTGATGGAGATGAGAGGTCATGCAGGGACTCAATGGAATCATTAAAACGTCTTTTTTAGTGGTAAATGTACTGGTGTTTAGTTTTTGTTGTAGTAACTAAAATATAGCACAAAAGGTAACAACTTTACTTTTTAAATATCTAGTTGTAACATATGTGTTGTAACCATACAAAATATATATTTTATAGTAGACAAAATATTTTTTTTCGTTTATGATTATAGTAGTTATAATTATATTTTAGAAACGAGGGTAGCAAGAAATGAATGAAATAAAGTATAATGAACGGTTAAACCTTGGTGTAGAAATGCTTGACAAAGCTCATGAAAAATTGTTTTCTATTATACGTAAACTAGTTGCTCTCAATGAAGAGGCGGCAAACAAGAAATATATTAGTAATGAAGGAATAAAATATTTAGAAAACTATACAGAGAGGCATTTTACAGAGGAAGAGGCTTATATGAAGTCCATTAATTATGTTGGATTTAAAAAACATAAGCAGTTGCATGATGATCTAAAAGAGTTAACACTTCCAGCATTGAAAAAGGATTTAGAAGAATCTGAATATTCAGAAGAATCTGTTCAGAGGTTTTTGGGTATTTGCCTTGGATGGCTGACAGGGCATATTATGGTTGAAGACCGTATTATGTCAGAACAAATTAAAGATGATGATTATGAATATTCCCAAGATACTATTATTGCTATGGAGACAGTAATAAAAGGCATTATGAAAGATATATTTAATTTAGAATTACAGACAGTAAGTAAGAATTATCTGGGAGAAGACTTTGGAAAGAGAGTATATTGTAGATTAACATATGGAGCCAATAATAGTGGAGAAAAAATGCAGGTATATTGCATTTATGAGGAAGCTCTTGTATTTCATATTGTCAGTGAAATGTTGGGAGTTAGTGTTCAGAAGATCGATAAAATGTCAACAAATGCTATTAAACAGTTTTCTCCTCACTTAGTACATTACATAGGAATTTATTTACAAGATTGGAAAGAAAATAAACTAGAAAAGGTTAATATGCTTACAAATCTTCAGTTTAAAAATATAGTTGAAGATGGAAAGCCTAAATATGGTTTCCTATTTAATACAGGAAAAGGTTATTTTGCCTTTTACATTAAGTAATAATTCTTTATTTTATTATGAAGGGTTTTAAGTCATTATAAATTCATCGTATATCTGGATATGAGTATTTGACATTAAAATTGAAATTTAGTATAATAATACAAAAGAAGCGACAGGAGTGATGACTTTGAAAAAAAAGTTTAATGTTTCAAGTACGGAAATGGAGATATTACAATGGTTATGGGAAGAGGATCGGAAAATTACGTCAAGAGAAATAATGGACTATTTTAATGGAAGTGTGGGAAAGACTTGGAAAAAGCAAACATTAAATACATTTCTTTCCAGATTATTGAAAAAAGGATTATTAGAAACAGAAAGTATTGGAAATAAGTTCCTTTATTATCCAGCTTTAAGTAGGCAGGATTATGAGCAATGTAAAGCACGGGATTTCCTTGAAAAGTTATATTCTGGCTCCATAAGAAATTTTGTTGCTGCTTTATCAGGTGGAGAAAGACTAAATAAAAAAGAGTCAGATGAGATCAGGGAGTTATTGGATGAGTAGGTGGTAAATTGAATTTAGTGTTAACAATGTCTTTGGCAGGAGGAGTAATTATTGGAGTTTACCTTCTGCTTTTGCCTTTGATAAAGCGTTATTTTACAGCAAGATGGAGATATTTTATACTGAAGTTAGCTGGTATATTTTTTTTAGTACCTTTTCCTTATTATAAACATTATTATTTAGATTTCATATCTTTTATATTTAATATTACAAGAAAAGAATATATTTTATCAGGACAAATAGATCTACAACATATTCAAATTGATATAAATGATAGAATAATAAGTGGTATTAATGAAATCTTCAATGTATTTACAGTCACATGGTTTGGTGTTGGACTTGTCTTTTTTACATATCAAATTATTAATTACATTCAATTTAAAAGAAGACTTTTAGTAGATGCACAAATTGTGGTAGACGAAAAAACTGACAGTATAATCAAAAATTATAAGTCAAAACTTTGCTTAAAGTCTAATATAAAGATATTAAATAATAAATTCATTGTAGAACCTTTTACAATTGGAATATTATTTCCAATTATCTTTCTGCCCATGGAAAATTATTCTTATGAGGAGTTAGAATTAATTCTTTATCATGAGATGTGTCATATTAAAAATAGGGATTTGTTAATAAAGATTTGTGGTTTGGGGGCATTATCATTACATTGGTTTAACCCTTTTGTATATATATTTTACAGAGAAGTAGGAATTGTATGCGAGAATGTATGTGACGAAAGAATTGTCATGGATCGATCAATAGAATTTAGAAAAAAGTATGGCAATCTCATTATTGATATTATAGAGAAAAAAGAAATCTATAAAAATGCATTAATTATTTCATTTAGTGGTAATAAAAAGGTTACAAAAGAAAGAATACTAATGATGAAGAAGGTGAGAGAACCAAAGATACTTGTGAAAATATTATCAGTATCAGTTTTTATTTGTGTTGTTATGCTAGGTTCTAGCATGATCTTTGCATATGATGGGGCGAAAGTCATAAAGTGGGGATATAAAATAGGAGAAGTTCAAAAGAGATCAATAATTTCCTCAGATGGTGTTTTTAATAAAAGAAAAACTCCGCTTAATAATTTATTAGAGGGCATAGTTTTTGAGATGAAGAATAATATGGATGAAGAATATATGTTTGTTGAAGAAAATGGAAATTATTATGAGATGAATAAAGAACAGTTTAATGGAAGATGTAATCATCCTGGTGTATCAGGAATTGTTATTAGACATGAAATGTATTCATATGGTAGTTGCTCTCAAGTTCTAGACAGAGCGACATATTGTGCAGAATGTTCACATTTATCTATTTTAGATCATATCAATACAATTAAAAGTATAAAATGTCCGCATTAAAGGAAGATATAGGATCTTTATGTTATAGTTACATCAATTTGTAGAATAGTTTGTAACGTTTTTGCTAAAATTTCTTATATTATAATGATTAAGCGTAAAGAAAGTAATATTAGTTCTTGAATTTAATATTAGGAAAAGAAGAGTTTTTTTAGAACTTTTGTGTGGAAAGGGAGGGAATAAATATAGTACTTAAGTTTAGAGCAGATAACAATAGGGTTTGTTATTCTTGAGATTGTGAAATGTAGATATGTGGAAAAATGACAGTAATTATTTAATTTAATCTTGTGCCAGTTAATATAAAATACTTCAACAAAATATGCTATTCTATAGTTGTACATTACTATGACTATGAAAGGAGGCACATTATGGTGAAGTTGTAAAATGATTATACTACTCTTATAGTTACTTTTGAAGATTTTATTTTGTTTATATGATGATTGACGAATTGTATCAACAGTCGTCCTAACATCTTTTTCATAGAGGCTAAATGTGGATATTGCAAAGATGTCTGATTCCGAAATCGTCACTTTGAGTATCTGCGGGAAACTACTTGAGATAGACTTTGAAAATGCCTCGTATTCCTTTGTGAAGCGAAATTTGAGTCATTTCCGCCCCAGGAACTGTTGCCGTACTCACACATGGTTCAACTGGACCAGAAGAGCCCTTTTGCAGGTGACAGATCTGATCTGGAAAAAGCTGGCCCAGTCGTTCCTAATATCATTCAGCCGTTTTTTGCGATTGACAGTTTTCCCCTTTTGGTTTGTAAGTTTGGGCGGCAAGGTGCTATTGTCGTTCCTTTCGGGCAAATGGCATAAATTATAACAGGCGCACTTGAAAAAAAAGTCTCTTTGTTTGACTTCAAGGTCTATGCTTTGATCACATTGGAGTGTTATATCACTGCTTTTAAAAGCACCCCGGTCTTAGTGGGATGACCAGGAAGGTCTCTGGTATCTTGCGGGAAACCCGTTCTGACCTGGTACTCCTTGGAGATAAAGGATATACTGGGGAAGCACTTTTTGATTACATTAAGTAAAAAGGATATGCCTGACGTCACTGAAGCCTTCTAATTATAAAAAGAACTGGCCCATGCAAATACGGTAGCTGATTTTCCACTTCCAATGAAGAGTAGAAATTGTATTCTCAAAGCTTAGTGAGCAGCTAAATGCGGAAAAGATACTTGCAAAAAGCTTTAGCGGATTATGCACCTGGTTGCAGAACAAAGTATTGGGACATAACTTGTGCATGGCCTTCAACTGTATATTTCAGGTACAATGTGATATCTCAAAAATCAAGCCATTAATTTTCTGAATTTTAGAAGGCATTTTTTTGTGCTTTCGGTAATCTATGCAGTTTTAGTTATATAAGTAGCACAACGAGTTAATTTATACTAAGAGAATAATATTATTTTGTTTTTGAATAAGATATTATAGTATGAAAAGGATATTTATAAGTCCTATGTTAATAGAAGGAAAGTATGTTTACAGATTATAGAGGAAGGAACTAAAAAGGTAGAGTTAAGTTTATATA
The DNA here is from genome assembly GCA_910589265.1 of uncultured Lachnospiraceae bacterium. Taxonomy (GTDB): domain Bacteria; phylum Bacillota; class Clostridia; order Lachnospirales; family Lachnospiraceae; genus MGBC165282. The sequence goes on along the minus strand of CAJUTQ010000077.1, from coordinate 80,856 downwards.
CTAATATTCAATCCTTAAGGGAATAATGCAGCTATAAACAATATTCAGAGCTTTGTTTCAAGATATATTTTTTAGTGTAGCTGATAATTTATAAGAGATAGTAAAATAATTTGGTCTATAGCAGGATAATTTTGGTGATTGAAATATTCCCCAAAATAGTATATCATCTCTTATGTATTTATAGGCATTGGTTAGGTATTAAATTAATAAAATGGAAATTTCTAAGAATAGTTTGAGCTATATAAAAAAGTATAAAGGAGGTAATCGCCATGAATCTTCATACGAAAAAAGCAGTAGCCCCTATTATCATAACGGTGATTGTGATTTTATGGATTCTTGGCTATGGATATTCCATTTACATAATAAGGCCAGCTTGGACATATATTCTCATAGGGTTTGTAGCGCTTTTGGCTCTTATAGGAGTCATGATTGCCATGTTGGTAGAAAGAATGAAAGAAATAAGGAGTGGAGAAGAAGATGATCTTAGTCAATACTGATTACATTACAGGAAAAAATTTAGAAATGCTTGGGATGGTAAAGGGGAGTACAATACAGTCTAAAAATTTAGGAAGAGATATTACTCAAGGATTTAAGACATTAGTAGGAGGCGAGCTCAAGGCATATACAGAAATGATGAACGAAGCGAGAGCTTTGGCTACAAAGAGAATGACAGAAGAAGCCCAGAGGCTGGGTGCGGACGCTATTGTGAATATACGCTATGCATCTGCAGCAGTAATGCAGGGGGCAGCAGAAGTAATGGCATATGGAACAGCAGTAAAATTTGTGTAATTTTTGGAAGAGAAATTTGAAATCTTCCTTGGAACAGGGGAGATGGGATAAATGGATGACAAAAAGAGAAGATTTCCAACGTTTTTGGAAGTCTTCTCTTTTTTCTCAAACGAAGGGGAGTAGATAGAGTCTGCCCATCTCTTTTTTTCCCTCCCCTTTTTTTTAAATTACACAGAATGGAACTAAAATGAAAAAATTTGCCTTTTAGCAAGTTAAAAAACTTTCTCTCTTGTGTCCACTAAAGCTTTTGCTGTGGAAAGGAGAACAGAAATTTCTCTTGGAGTGCACTTATAATGGATGAAATACAGGAGCTGTTCAATCTCTGAAGAGAGAATGTTTTCTTGGGGAGCGAATACACTATCAGCAGGAATGTTTAAATAGGAAAGTATGCGAAAAAGGAGATGATAACTAGGAGTTTTATTCTCATTTTCAATGGCCTGGAGATAGCGAGGCGTTATGCCTAACTCCTCGGAAAGTTCCATCTGAGTAAGATTCTTGCTTTTTCTGGCAGACTTAATGGCAGCGCCAAGTTTTCTAGTACAATTGCGCATTTTTACATCACCTCAATACTAGTTTATAATTCGTACTACAATTATGAAACGTTTTAAAAATACGTAAAAACAAGAAGAAATAATTCATATTTCTTTTGTTTTATAAAGCATTCTGTTCTTTGTATTTCTTCAAAGGATTCAACATAATGGAATACTCTTTTATTCTTTTAAAAAGAGGAGAATAAAAGAATAAAAATAGAATTGCTAAGAATAATGAATAGTGTAGGATAATAGAGTGGATAAAAAAGGATTGAGAAAAATTTTAGGAAGTGAAAGGCTTTTCTTTTACAAGTTTTATTTATCATTTGAAACATAATGTCTAGTTATGTTTGGAGAATTTGGAAAAAGATGGGAAAGTGTTGTTTCCATGAAAATCAAATATGCCATAGGTATTAGGAGATAATATCTGCATGTTTCTATGGAATGACCATGGATTATATAGGTTTATCAAGAATGCTCATTGAGTACAGGAAAAGACAATATAGCCCTTGTAATTGGGCTATATTGTCTAATGGAAAACACTTTTTTTCATGGGAGAGGAGGGCATGACTAAAAACCCTCCTCTCTTGTCTCTACCAAGGCTTTTGCAGTAGAAAGGAGAACCGATATTTCCCTCTGATTGCATTTGTAGTGGATGAAATACAGAAGCTGTTCAATTTCTGAAGAGGGAAGACTTTTATAGGGAGGGAATACGCTGTCAGCAGGGATATCCAGATAAGAAAGGATGTACAAAAGTAGAGGATAACTGGGAGTTTTCTTTTCATTCTCAATAGCCTGGAGATAGCGAGGCGTAATGCCCAGCTCTTCAGAAAGTTCCAATTGTGTCAGTTTCTTGCTTTTTCTGGCAGACTTAATGGCAGCGCCAAGTTTTGTTGTGGATGTATGCATTTTAAAATCACCTCAGTACTAGTTTATAATTTGTACTACGGTTATGAAACCTTGTTAAAATGCAATAAAATACCAAAATGCCTAGTCTTATTCTCCAATTGCAAAGGAAACTAAAAATAAGGAATAGAGGGAATGTTTCGTAGACAGTATGAAAATACTTTGCTATAATGAGTCCGTTAATAGTTAATAAGAATAAGGAACTATTCTAGTTTATTAGGATAGTTTTACAGATTCTTACTTTGTGATAGGTAGGAGGATAGGGACAAGAATGAAAATAGAGCATATAGCATTGTATGTTCAGGACTTAGAAGGGGCAAAAAATTTTTTCATTACCTATTTTCATGGTAAAGGGAATGAAGGTTATTACAATATAAATACAGGCTTTCGTTCGTATTTTATTACTTTTGAAGATGGGGCAAGACTGGAAATAATGAATAAACCAGAGATGGTTGATGCACCAAAGTCCTATGTTAGGACAGGTCATGCCCATATTGCTTTTGGCGTAGGCAGCAGAGAAAAAGTAGATGAGTTGACGAGGAAACTGCAACAGGATGGTTATGACATTATTAGTGGCCCGAGAGTAACAGGGGATGGATATTACGAAAGTTGTATCGTTGGATTTGAGGGAAATCTAATTGAAATAACCCTTTAACCTCTTTCTATGAATAGATCAAAGATGGACTTGCCTTTCTTTTTCTTTGCCATAAAGAGAAAAAGAAAGGCAAGATCTTTGAATAGTCTAAGAAACTTCTTCTCTTGTATTCACTAAAGCTTTGGCAGTGGAAAGGAGAACCGATATTTCTCTCTGATTACACTTATAATGAATGAAATATAAAAGCTGCTCAAGTTCTGGAGAGAAGAGGCTTTCATGAGGGGCTAATACGCTGTCAGCAGGGATGTCCAGATAAGAAAGGATACGGAAAAGCAGGCCATAACTGGGAGTTTTGTTCTCATTCTCAATTCCTTGGAGATAGCGAGGCGTAATGCCCAGCTCCTCAGAAAGTTCCATTTGTGTCAGTTTCTTGCTTTTTCTGGCAGACTTAATGGCAGCGCCAAGTTTTGTTGTGGATGTACGCATTTTAAAATCACCTCAGTACTAGTTTATAATTCGTACTACAATTTTGAAACGCTTTAATAATGCGTAAGAACACGAAAAAATAATTCGTGTTTTTTATAGTAGGGCAAAAAAGAACGGATGATCTTTTGGAAAAAGATCATCCGTATACAAAGACAGCAAAAATTTCTATCTTTTAGAAATAAATGCATGGACTAAATGAATCATCTGACTGGCTGTATGAATCTGCCTTTTTGCCTCTTCTTTACTTGCAATATAAAATTCATCATAATCACTGGCATGTCTAATTTTTGCTGCCTTGGATATATTTCTTCCTATCTCTGGTGGAAATATACCTGTACGAACATAATTTTTATTAAAATATCCAATAGTGTCTTTATGTTTTTTAAATGCGATGGGTTCTAAACATAAGATTGCTGTTAAGGAATAATAGATGGAATAATATGCCCTGTTATTGGCAGCTTTTAATTTTTCATTTCGAAAAAGAAGTTCTGCAGTGTCAAGTTCTTCTTTTGCCCTTTCTAACTTATAGTTTGCCAAATCCTTTTCAAAAAACTCTTGGGTCATACGGCTACCCCGTCTTTTTCAATATTCATGAAAAAAGGATATACATGTTTCCACTTCTCATAGATTTGTATACTTTGAATACATGGATTTATTTCTATGCCATATTGCATTTCGAAGTTATACGTAACGTCATAAACTTTGTCTCCATAGCTGCTGATTTCTTTTGGATCAATATCTGCCAGTATCATAATATCTATATCTGAGTCTTGTTGAAAATCCCCTCTGGCATAGGACCCATACAAAATGATTCTGTTTAACTGTTCTCCTAATATTTGTGCAATTGCTTTTCGATATCTTTCTAACAAGATAGACAGATTATCTGGCATTTTATATCACCGCCTTTGTTCATATTGTATCATGTTTTTTTTTCAATATCCATAGTTTCTTTTTTGCAAAAAAAAACCTAGGGCGCTTTTAGTGCCTAATTTTCCTCCTCTCTTGTATTTACTAAAGCTTTGGCCGTGGATAGGAGAACAGAAATTTCCCTCTGATTACACTTATAATGAATAAAATACAAAAGCTGTTCAAGTTCTGGAGAAAGAAGACATTCATGAGGGGCAAATACACGATCAGCAGGGATGTCCAGATAAGAAAGGATGTGTAAAAGAAGGCTATAACTAGGAGTTTTGTTCTCATTCTCAATGGCCTGGAGATAACGGGGCGTAATGCCTAGTTCCTCAGAAAGCTCCATCTGTGTCAACTTCTTGTTTTTTCTGGCAGATTTCACGACAGTTCCAAGATTTGTTTTTAAGTCACCCATTTTTAAATCACCTCAACACTAGTTTATAATTTGTACTACATTTGTGAAACGATTTTAGAATTCGTGAAAGTGGGAAGAAAATAAAAGGTATTGTTTAGTGGACTATGTGGACGTCCAGGTTCTACAATATTTTCTTAAAAGACAAAATAAGGAGAAAATAGAAAAAAATAATCCTTCCTATTCCCACAAACAGGGCTCTTAGAAAGGAAAATTCCAATTTCGTGATTGATTACCATTTTTTTTTATTGACAAAGGAATACATATTTTGATAAAATAAAAAACATCATGAGGAACGATGGGGTTTACATACAGATGAACACTATGGTTCTCTTTTTTTTAATAAAAGTAAGGAGAAAGAAGGACTGGAAATGTTAAACTACATTTTAAAACGTATTGGATTGGCCATTATTACTATTTGGGCAGTTGCAACCATTACATTCTTTTTAATGAATATGGTGCCAGGAGGCCCTTTTTTATCAGAAAAGGCAATCAGTCCTCAGGCCCAGGCAGCTTTGGAAGCAAAGTATGGGTTGGATAAACCTTTATCCCAACAATATATTACATATATGTCTGATGCTATAAAGGGAGATTTTGGGGACAGCTTGAAGCAGAGAGGACGTACAGTTATGTCCATTATAAAGACAAAATTTCCTGTTTCAGCCAGAATAGGGGGGATTTCTGTTCTTGTCTCCCTGACTTTGGGAATACCCTTAGGTTGTATGGCAGCGATTCATAGAGGTAAATTTTTAGACCGACTTATTAGTGTGCTTGCCACATGCGGAATTGCAGTGCCCAGCTTTGTCATTTGCACAGTGCTCATGTACTTCTTAGGAGTAAAACTAAGACTTTTGCCTACCATGGGACTGTTAAGCTGGAAGCATTATATTATGCCTGTTATTTCCCTTTCTTTTTATCCTACAGCATATATTATGAGACTAATGCGTTCCTCCATGTTGGACGTTCTTGGACAGGATTATATGCGCACCGCTAAGGCAAAAGGATTGTCACAGACAGTTAGTTTATTTAAACACGCTTTGAGAAACGCCGTCTTGCCAGTGATTACCTATGTAGGACCTATGCTGGCTTACACATTGGCAGGAAGTTTTGTTGTAGAGAAAATATTCACTATCCCTGGTCTTGGGGGAGAGTTCATTGGATCCATTACAGGACGGGATTATACAGTGATTATGGGTACAACTATTTTTCTGGCCACCTTGATCATTATTATGAATGTGAATGTGGATATTATCTACAAATTGGTCGATCATCGAATAAAGCTAAAGTAAATTTGAAAAGTGGGAAAGGCAAGATACAAAATGAAAGAGAATCCAATTAGTTTTCAATTAAAGCTTCGTCCAGACGATTTCCTTAAAGCTACAGAGGAAGAGAAACAAAGTCTGGTTGTTATGCGAGAGAGCGTCAGCTTTTGGAAAGATGGAGCTAGACGTCTTATGAAAAATAAAGTAGCAGTGGCCAGTATTCTAGTTATCTTTATCATAATGATCTTTTCTTTTATTGTTCCATCCTTTTACCCTTATTCTTATAAGGAGCAGGTGAAGGGAGCCAATAACTTGAAGCCAATGGAATATTCTGCAAAGGAGCAGGAAGCGATAGAGGCAGGAGAGAAGGTTTTCCCCCATATTTTTGGAACGGATAAGCTGGGAAGAGACTATGCCATCCGTGTGATGATGGGAAGCAGAATTTCTCTTTTAGTTGGTTTAATTGCAACGGTCATTATTTTGATTATTGGTTCTGCTTATGGCTCCATAGCTGCTTATTTCGGGGGCTGGACAGACATAGTCATGATGCGGATCGTGGATATCATTTATACTGTGCCAGATATTTTGCTCATTGTCCTTTTATCCTTTGCCTTAAAGGCGCCCTTACAATCTTTGACAACTATTGCTGGGTTTGGCTGGGTAAGAACAGTGGGGGAAAATTTAATTAGTATTTTCATTGTATTTGCCCTCTTATACTGGGTAGGAATGGCAAGAATGGTGAGAAGCCAGGTGCTTATGTTAAAGGAGAGTGAATATGTGACAGCGGCAAGAGCCTTGGGCGTGAGCAATGGAAAAATTATTAGAAAACATTTGCTGACAAATTGTATTGGAACTTTAATTGTCACCACCACCTTGCAAATACCTTCTTCCATTTTTACAGAAAGCTTTTTGAGCTTTCTTGGATTGGGCGTTGCAAAACCTCTCCCCTCTTTGGGAAGTTTGGCAAGTGAGGCCATTAATGGTTTAAATACTTATCCTCACCTGCTTTTTATTCCAGCCCTGCTCATCAGCTTAATTATTTTAAGCTTTAATTTGTTGGGAGATGGCCTTAGGGATGCATTTGACCCGAAATTAAAAAATTAGAAAGGCAGTACACAGAAAATGGAAGAAGATCAAAATGTGAAATGGTTAGTAGACATACAAAATGAGAGACTTTCCTTTTTTACCCCGGCAGGAGAGGTGAAAGCTTTAAATGATGTGTCTATATCTTTAGAGGAAGGAGAAGTATTAGGAATTGTAGGGGAAAGCGGTTCAGGAAAATCTGTGACTGCATACAGCCTTATGGGTTTGACAGCCCATCCTGGAAAGCTTCTTGGGGGAACACTAAAGTTCAATGGACATGAAATTGAAAAGATGACGGAGAAGGAACTAAGGAAAATGAGGGGAAATGAAATATCCATCATTTTTCAAGACCCAATGACCAGCTTAAATCCCGTTTATACTATTGGGAATCAGATTGAAGAAGTTATTTTACTTCACACTGATAAAAGGAAAAAGCAGGCCAGAGAAAGGGCAAAGGAGCTTTTGGAATTAGTAGGCATTAATGAGCCAGAGAAGAGGTTAAAACAGTATCCCCACGAATTATCTGGAGGGATGCGTCAGAGAGTAATGATTGCCATTGCCCTTGCCTGCGAGCCAAAACTTCTAATTGCCGATGAGCCTACTACTGCCTTGGACGTAACCATTCAAGCTCAAATTTTAGAATTGATGATGGAGCTAAAAGAAAAACTAGGTATGGCCATTATTATGATTACCCATGATTTGGGAGTGGTGGCAAGCATATGCGAAAAGATTGCCGTAATGTATGGAGGAAAAATTGTAGAATATGGCACAACGGATGAAATTTTTTACGATTCAAAGCATCCTTATACAAAAGGATTGATTCGCAGTATTCCTAGACTGGATGTGAAGGAACATGAGAGGCTTATTCCCATTATGGGAAGCCCAGTGGACATGCTTAATCCTCCTTTGGGCTGTCCCTTTGCTCCCCGGTGCGACGAATGTATGAAATTATGTATTCGGCAAATGCCTCCCATTACAAGGTTTAGCCATACCCATACAACCCAGTGCTGGCTGAATCAGAAAGAAGAACAAAAAGGGGGGATGACAAATGGGTGATCATCTTGTCCAAGTGGAACATTTACGCCAATATTTTCCTGGCGGAGGTTTTGGAAAGAGGAAAAAGTTTATTCAGGCAGTAGATGATGTTTCCTTTTCCATTGAGCGAGGGGAAACCTTAGGTCTTGTAGGGGAATCAGGATGTGGAAAGACGACAACAGGAAGAACTCTTTTAAGACTATATGAACCTACAGGAGGAAGATTTGTATATGATGGAGATGTAATTTTTGACGTACAAAAAAAGGAGTTTGCTCCTATGCTCCCTTATCGAAAAAAGATGCAGATTGTATTTCAGGACCCTTATGCAAGTCTGGATCCCCGCATGACTGTAGGAGAGATTATTGGGGAAGCCATTGACGTCCATAATCTAGCGCCTAATAAAAAAGAACGTTATCATATGATTATAGAGATGTTACAGAGAGTAGGATTGAATTCTGAACATGCAAACCGATACCCCCATGAGTTTTCAGGGGGGCAGAGACAGAGGGTAGGCATTGCCAGAGCATTGGCAGTAAGTCCAGAATTCATTGTATGCGATGAACCTATTTCCGCTTTGGATGTATCCATCCAAGCCCAAGTAATCAACATGTTTGAAGATCTTCAGGAAGAGATGGGGCTTACTTATTTGTTTATAGCCCATGATCTCTCTGTAGTGAAACATATATCCAACCGGATTGGGGTTATGTACTTAGGAAGAATGGTAGAGCTGGCGGACAGCTATGAGCTCACAGCCCATAGTCTTCATCCTTATACAAAGAGTTTGATCTCCGCAATTCCTATTGCCGATCCAAGAACAGCAAGAGAGAGTAGACGTATTGTTTTGGAAGGAGATGTTCCCAGCCCCTTAAATCCACCGTCTGGCTGCCGATTTCGCACAAGATGTCCTTACGCAGAAGAAAGATGCAAGGTGGAAATTCCAGAATGGCGGGAAGTTGCAAAGGGACATTTTGTGGCATGCCATTATTATGAGAAATGCCAGTAGAAATACAATATATGATAGACAATTACAAGTATCAAGTTGCAAAGGGTATGCGTAATGTTTATAAATAACTATTATTTTAATCGAAGAGGAGGAAAAACAATGAAAAAGAGAGTTATTGCGCTCTTCATGTCAGCCCTCATGGTCGCTAGTTTGACTGCCTGTAGTTCAGGAGGCGCTAGTTCTGCGGGGAGCACATCGGATTCTGCGAGTAGTACTGGCAGTGAGGAAGGAGCAACAGGGGAAACAACCCAGCCATCTGGCAGCAAAATCTTGAGTGTACAAATAGGGCCTAATCCAGAAACAATCGATCCAGCCTTAAACAGTGCAGTAGATGGTGGAAATATGCTTCTTCATGCATTTGAATGTTTGCTTGTTGTAGATCAGGAGGGGCAATTGGCGCCTGGACAGGCGGAAACATGGGAGACTTCAGAGGATGGACTTACATGGACCTTCCATTTAAGAGAAGGGTTAAAATGGTCGGACGGCAGCGATTTGACAGCCAATGATTTTGTATATAGTTGGAAGAGAGTCTGTGATCCAAATGTAGCTGCTCCTTATGCAGAGACTGTATTAAGTATGGTAGCAGGATACAAGGAAGCAATTGAGGGGAACATAGACGCTTTGCAAGTGGCAGCCCAAGATGACAGAACTCTTGTTGTCACATTAAGCAACCCTTGCTCCTATTTTGGAAGCCTTGCAGCATTTGCTACACTGAGCCCTGTACAGCAGACAACCATTGATACAAATGGGGATGCATGGGCGACAGCTCCTGAAACTTATGTTTCCAATGGACCTTTCTATATGACAGAATGGGTTCCAGATTCCCATATTATTCTTAGCAAAAATCCAAACTATTGGAATGCAGAAGCCGTTAAACTGGATGGTATTCGTTTTGCCTTAATTGAGGACGCCAATGCCGCTTACAGCGCATACCAGACAGGAGAAGTTTTAATGATTAAAGAGGTTCCAACAGAAGAAATTCCAAGTTTTGCAAACAATCCTGATTTCTATGTGGATCCTATTATTGGAACTTATTATATCAGCTTAAATTTAAATAAAGAAGAGTTTCAAGATGTAAGAGTACGCCAGGCTTTAAGCCTTGCCATTGATAGAGACTATGTAGCGAATACGTTAATGCAGGGAACCTATTCTCCTGCCAGCGCCTTCATAGGTCCTGGATGGCTTGATACAGACGGTTCTTCCTTTATTGATAAGGCAAATGGAGGACAGCCTTACATAGATAATACAAACTATGAGGCAAATTTAGAAAAGGCAAAAAGCCTATTAGAAGAAGCAGGATATCCTGGGGGAGAAGGATTCCCTCCCATTACGTACACAACCAATGATGCAAGTTATCACACAGTAGTACTTGAATACTTACAGCAGGCATGGGGAGAACTGGGCATTGATCTTGCACCAAATGTTGTGGAATGGTCTAGCTTTACGCCAATGCGCCGTAATGGTGAGTATGATGTAGCCCGTAACGGCTGGGTTGGGGATTATAGTGATCCTTCTAATATGTTGGATGTACTTTATTCCAGTAACGGAAACAACGATGGTAAATTTAACAACAAGGACTTTGATGCAGCTATGGATAGATCCAGAGCAACCTTGGATCCAGCAGAGCGTTCTCAAGCTCTTCATGATGCAGAGGATGTATTGATGAAGGAAGTTGGATGTATTCCTCTTGCATTTTATAATGACTTCTGGTTACAGAGTGAGAAAATTACAGGTTCTTGGCATTCACCTTACGGATACTGGTATTTTATGTATGCAGATATTACAGAATAACCTTTGATAAAAATTAGGAAGGGCAGCAAAAGCTGTCCTTCCTAAAATACTAATGATTGATCATTACCAAGGAGGAAGCAATGGCAGTTTATAAATGTAGTGTATGTGGATATATTTATGATGAAAGTAGAGAAGAAAAGCCTTTTTTGGAGATTCAGGCTTGTCCAGCCTGCAGACAGTCTGCAAAAAATTTCCTTCTCATAGAGGAGGCTGAGAAGGATTTTGATGAATTGGAAAAGAAAGAGAATGTCCAAGGGATGGACTTAAGCTATGACAAAGCCTATGCTAGGAAAGATCCTTCTTCTAGGTATATGGATGAAATTCACCAAATGGCAGTTACAGGAAGGTCTATTGGGGGTTCTATGGGAACAAAAATGCCTATGCCCAATTGGGACGATATCCTCCTTTTAGGAGCTCAGTTAAATCCTCCCCCTCTTCACGATAAGGAGCCAGTAAGTACTTTGACAGTTATTGGAAAGAATGCAAAAAAACCAATGGTTATCAACCATCCCGTGTATATTTCCCATATGTCCTTTGGAGCCTTGTCAAAGGAAATAAAAATAGCTCTTGCAAAAGGAGCTGCCATGGCGAAAACAGCTATGTGCAGTGGAGAGGGAGGGATACTGCCTGAAGAAAAAGAAGCGGCGTATAAATATATATTTGAATATATACCCAATAAATATAGTGTGACGGATGAGAACTTAAGGTCCTCAGATGCCATTGAAATTAAAATTGGGCAGGGGACAAAGCCGGGAATGGGAGGTCATTTACCAGGAGAAAAGGTAACAGAGGAGATTGCTGCCATCAGGGGGAAAAAGCCTGGACAGGATATCCAAAGTCCCAGTAAATTTCCTGAAATAAATTCAAAAGAGGATTTAAAGAAAATGGTTCATATGCTGCGAGTTCGGTCAGATGGAAGACCTATTGGAATAAAAATTGCTGCTGGACGGCTAGAAAGGGATTTGGAGTACTGTGTTTACGCAGAGCCAGATTTTATTACCATTGATGGAAGAGGAGGGGCCACTGCTTCCAGCCCTCTGTTTTTAAGGGAGGCCACTACCCTTCCTACTGTATATGCTCTTTATAGGGCAAGGAAATATTTAGACTCTATCCATTCAGATATATCCCTTGTCATTACAGGAGGACTTCGAGTATCTTCTGATTTTGCAAAAGCGATTGCTATGGGAGCAGACGCAGTTGCCATTGCATCGGCAGGATTAATTGCTGCTGCCTGCCAACAATATAGAATATGTGGAAGTGGAAACTGTCCAGCGGGAGTTGCCACACAAAATAAAGAGTTGCGTTCTAGAGTGAACATAGACGCTGCTGCAAAAAGAGTGGGTAATTTCTTAAATGTTTCCTTAGAAGAGATGAAAACCTTTGCAAGAATTACGGGACATTCCTCCATCCACCATCTCTGCGTTGACGATTTAGTCACTATTAATCGGGAAATATCCCAATATACTAATATTCCACATGCTTGATGTCCCAATTCTAAGAGGTCTTCTTGTTTATAGAAGGCCTTTTTTCTATCATAGGAAAGACCTTGTTCCTATGAAGCGCTAAGTTCTACGACTTTCTTATGATAAAAAATATGATGGGCGCTCGCAGGAAAGGTATTATGTTCCTAAGGCGACTACACTGGGCGCAGCAAAGAGTGAAAGACAATCCAAAAGAGTGGGGGTAAGGGAGTTGATATAGTCTTACCCATTTTGTTCTTGGCAAAGGACTGCAGGGAAATTTGTTCCTTACCTAGCATGGGCCTTTATGGGAGTAGGGAAAGATAAATCTTCTCTACTTGATTTGTATATGGAATTTGATTCTGTCCTTGGTATAAATAGCATAGGGTTGCCTCTACCTGGAACTATAAAATCTAGTTGACAAATAAAAAAAATGGGAATATAATCTAATTCATATTATACATATTAAATTAGTATGAAATAATCTCTCATGATAGGCTATAGACAAAAAGGGGGTAAAAGAATAGGGATGATTATCATAGGGAACGATTCCCTTGGAGGATGGCAGCCTTTTTTTGATTTGGGGATTTCTCATCCACTGTCTTTAGACAAAGATAGAAAAGATAGGAGGGATGAAAAGGCAGGAGAAGGCAGGCCTTAGTGTCCACAAATTTGACTTGGGCGAAAAGCTGCCCAGAAATGAGGTAAAAATGGATTATAAAATAGAAACACAATGTATTCATGGAAAAGAAGGAAAAATAAAGGCTCATTCAATGGGCGCTATCAGTATGCCTATTTATCAAACGGCCACTTTTGCTCATCTTGGAATAGGGAATTCTACAGGATATGACTACTCCAGGGAAAGCAATCCAACAAGGGAAGAATTAGAAAATATTGTAACTTCTCTGGAGGGAGGGGTGGATACAGTAGCCTGTTCCTCAGGAATGGCAGCAATGATGATTTGCTTAGAATTGTTTTCCCCAGGGGATCATATTTTATGTTCCGACGATTTATATGGGGGCTCTGTCAGAGCCTTTCAGACAACAGGGACAAGGAGGGGGCTGACCTTTTCCTATGTGGACAGCTCCCATTGGGAATGGGTGGAGAGAGAAATTACAAAAAAGACAAAGGCTCTTTATATTGAAACTCCCAGCAATCCTACAATGAAGATTACAGATCTTTCCAAGATGAGGGAGCTGGCAGATCGTTATGGTCTTTTCCTTATTGTAGACAATACCTTTCTCACTCCTTATTTTCAAAATCCCTTTGCTTTTGGGGCAGATTTGGTCATCCACAGTGGCACGAAGTTTTTAGGAGGCCATAATGATACATTGGCAGGATTTCTTTGTACTTCCAGAGAAGATCTAGTCCCTAAAATACGATATCTTTATAAAACAGTAGGAAGCTGTCTCTCCCCCTTTGATAGCTTTCTCCTATTAAGAGGCATAAAAACACTGCCCCTACGAATGGAAAAACAGCAGGAAAATGCTCTTGTTATTGCAAAATGGCTTCAGAATCAGGAAAAGGTGAGACAAGTATATTACATAGGTCTGCCAGAACATCCAGGACATGACATAAATCTTAAGCAGTCCAGGGGATTTGGAAGTATGATTTCTTTTTCTACAAATACAGAGGCCACAGCTAGAAGAGCTCTTGAAGGAATAAAGCTTATTTCCTATGGGGAAAGTCTTGGGGGCGTAGAGTCTTTAATGACCTATCCCTTGCTTCAAACCCATGGAGATGTGCCAAAGGATACAAGGGAAAAGCTGGGAATTACGGAAACTTTTTTAAGGCTTTCTGTAGGGATTGAAAATGTAGAAGATTTAATCTTAGATTTGGAAAAAGCTCTTTCATAAAAGGATGAACCATTGTGATCTACCAAGGCATTTGATATAATAATACAAATGTTGTTTTTTAGAATGGAGGATACAGATGGACAGTAGGGAAACGCATATGCCCCATGGAGTAATAACGGAAAGGGAAAAAGGAGAACAGGTAGAAAAATTAGTCCTGCCTCGTACTATTCACCTTGTTCCTATGGATTATCTGGACGGTTTTGCCGTTCGCCCAGGCTTTTATGAGATAAATGGAGCCACGGCCATTCCGGGAGGAGTGAACTTTACCGTATACTCCCATGGAGCTACGGCCATTGAACTGTTGCTCTTTCGAAGAGAGAAGACGGAGCCTTTTGCAATACTTCCTTTTCCAGAACATTATCGAATAGGAAATGTTTATTCAATGATCGTCTTTCAATTAAATATTGAGGAGTTCGAATATGCTTATAGGGTAGATGGACCTTATGAACCAGGAAAAGGTCTTGTGTTCGATCGAAATAAATATTTGTTAGATCCTTATGCAAAGGCGGTCACTGGACAGAGTCAGTGGGGAGAGTCTCTTCCCAGTGGGCAGCATTATAGGGCCCGGGTAGTGAAGGATGACTTTGACTGGGGAGACATGGGACAGCCGTTACTTCCCATGGAAGATCTAATTATTTATGAGCTTCATGTACGAGGATTTACAAAAGATCCTTCTTCAGGAGTTCTCCACCCAGGCACCTTTGCAGGGCTTATGGAAAAACTCCCCTATTTGCTGGAATTGGGAGTAAACGTAGTAGAGCTTATGCCTATTTTTGAGTTTGACGAAATGCAGGATTATAGAGAGGTGGACGGAGAAAAGCTCTATAATTATTGGGGATATAATACAGTAAGCTTTTTTGCTCCCAATACTAGTTATACCTCTAGTAAAGAATATAACAGGGAAGGAAATGAACTGAAAAACTTAATACAAGTTTTCAACCGCCATGGAATAGAAGTATATTTGGACGTAGTATTTAATCACACAGCAGAAGGAAATGAAAATGGTCCTTTTTTCTCTTTTAAAGGATTTGACAACAATATTTATTACTTGCTCACTCCAGAAGGAAAGTATTATAATTTCAGCGGCTGTGGCAATACCCTTAATTGCAATCATCCAATGGTATACCAAATGATCTTAAACTGTCTGCGCTACTGGGTTACTACTTACCGGGTAAATGGCTTTCGCTTTGATTTAGCTTCGATTTTAGGAAGAAATGAAGATGGAAGTCCTATGAATAAACCTCCCCTTCTCCAGTCTCTTGCCTTTGATCCCATTCTTGGAGACGTGAAGCTCATTGCAGAGGCATGGGACGCAGGGGGACTATACCAGGTAGGTACTTTTCCAGCATGGAATCGGTGGGCAGAGTGGAACGGAAGATATCGAGACGATCTGCGCCGTTATTTAAAAGGAGACGAGGGAATGGCCCAGGCTGCTGCTCTTCGAATGGTAGGGTCCAGGGATATATATGAAGTTCATAATAGAAAAAACGCTTCTGTTAACTTTATTACTTGTCATGATGGATTTACCCTTTATGATTTGTATTCTTATAATGAGAAACATAATGAAAAAAATGGCTGGAATAACACAGACGGGGCAGGGGATAATAACAGCTGGAACTGTGGAATAGAAGGAGAGACGGACGATGTAGAGGTCAATGCTTTAAGACGTCGGCTTATCCGAAATGCCTTTGCCATTTTAATGTGCAGCAGAGGGATTCCAATGTTTTTAGCGGGAGATGAGTTTTGCAATACCCAGTTTGGAAATAACAATGCCTATTGTCAGGACAATTTGACTTCTTGGTTGGATTGGAGCCGCTTAGAAAAAAACAAGGATATATTCCAATTTTTCCAATACATGATTCAATTTCGAAAAAAACATCGGTTGTTACGTACAAATATTAGTGACGGGGCGTGTAATTTTCCTGATGTAAGCTTTCACGGAATAGAACCTTGGCAAAATCAGTTTGCAGATCATGAAAGATATGTGGGCGTTATGTTTGCAGGACATGAGAGAGATACAGGACCAGAGATTATTTATATTGCATCCAATTCTTATTGGGAAGAATTGGAGGTAAAACTGCCGGTACTGCCTGTGTCCATGTGCTGGGAGCAGGTTGTGGATACATGGGAAAAAAGCCAGTGTAAAAAGAAAATGGAAAAGAACAGTTTTACGATTCGCCCAAGAAGCGTTATGGTATTTGTAGGGAGATAAAGAAAAAGGGGGACATTGGCGAAAAAGCAAATGTTCCCCTTTTTTTATACTAAGTGAATGAGGGAATGGGAGGTAATAAAATGAAAACAGAGGTTGTAAGAAAAAATAATATAGACGTTGCGGTTGTGACCAGCGAGGAACTGTTAATTACAGATGTCCCGTCTGCTTTGGATTTCGTGATGACAGTGAAATATGAAACAGGCTGCACAAATATTGTCCTTAATAAGGAGGCTGTTGCAAAGGATTTCTTTGTCTTAAGCACTTGTATGGCAGGAGAAATATTGCAGAAATTTGTGAATTATGGCATAAGACTTGCAATATATGGGGATTTTTCAAAGGAGACAAGCAAGCCTTTAAAAGATTTTATGTATGAGAGCAATAAAGGAAAGGATATTTACTTTCAGCCAAGCCTTTCACTTGCTCTTGATAAATTTTTTGGGAATGCATAGCAGACTTTATGACAGAGTCCGTTCCCAAGAATAAGAGGAAGGAAATGATAATGAGAACTTTACTTATCGCAGCCTTCATAATGGTTTCTTTATTCTAGTTATTGTGTCTGCCATGGAAATGATTTTCAAGTCTAGTCTGGGAAATGCGTCCGTATCCCCCTCCCAGGTTTTGACTGGATACATAGCTATTACAAATGCTGTTTTTGTCTGAATCAATAAAATTCCTTCCACATCGGCCTTGGGAACTGATACACTGCCTATTTTCTCTGACTAGACCAAACCTATAATTATCACAAAAGCCGTCGTTGTCTGCGTCAACAAAATTTCCTTTGCACATATCCCAACTTCTATTTCCGTCTACATATGCATAGCGACACATACTGTCAGCATTATCACAGATGCCATGGCCATCCATGTCTACGAAATAACATCCCTCCTTAGGTTCCGCCGCAAATAGGGTCGTTGTACTGAATGATAATGTAATAACGGTTGCCAAAATTCCTAAAAATTTTTTTCTCATGATGTTCCTCCCTTATGTTTGATAACGATTTCTAGCTTCACTTCTAATACGATTGCCAGAACAGAATCCATTCAAAATTTCTAGATTTTTTTATTTACCTAGTTTCTCTCTTTTATATTGTATTTGTTTTCAAAAATCTAAGTTAGAGTGCTCTGTTTTAACCTTTGCTTTATTCTCTGTCAGTCGGCTGTAGGAAAGATGATTTTCTTTACAATCGATAAGAAACTTCCTTTTTTCCTTGTAATTTGAATGAAGCTACAATCTAATTATTTTATCTTATAAAAGGAAAAAGGGAAACAACTTTCTTATAAAGCGTCTCCCTTGCAAGATTCTTTTTTTATAAATAAGGTTTCATTTTTTCAATATTTGCCTGTTCCAGTTGAATGAACTGTTTGGCAAGTTTTTTAATTTCATCTTTTACATCAGAGGCATCGTTTAGAAATTTTTGAATGGTTGTAATACCCATATTGCTTCCTTTGATGAGCATATCTGCAAAATGGCTAGGAGTGGAGCGAACCATTGTTTGAAGTTTTGTGCTTCCTTTCACCATAAGTTTTTCCATTGTTCCAGGAGATTTTACAGCGTTTTTCTTTGAGGACGCTGCTTTTAGAGCTTTATTTTGCAGCTCTAATAAATCTTTTTGATGCTCATTCAAATCTGCTGCCAGATCTTTGGAATCTACTTTTGGAATCATCTCTTTTAAGGCGTCAAGACCCATTTGGCATCCTTTATATATTTCATCTAATAATTGTTGCTCTTGATCCTTCATGCTGTTTCACCATATCCTTTCGTAAAGATGTGCGTTTGGGGCAGAACTAGGAGCCCAAACATTTTTTTTACTTTTTTCAAATCCATCCATAGTATTGGTCAAAGGATGTTTTTCCATTCAAAAAAAGAAAAAGCAAAAAATACCTTTACAAATAGAAAAAATGTGGTATGATATTACTATACCCATGTGGGGTATTATTGTTACGACACATAGAGGAAAGGCATGGTTATTTTATGAAAGCGGATAAAAAGAAAACCTTACGATTGTTAAAAACAGTAAGAGGGCAAATGGATGGAATAATGAAAATGGTGGAAGAAGATCGATATTGCATTGATATTTCCCACCAGCTCATGGCTTCAGAGGCGGTGCTTAGAAAGCTAAACAGAGAAATATTAGCAGCCCATTTAAAATATTGTGTAAAAACTGAAAAAGATGAGCAAATTATGGATGAGAAAATTGATGAGCTTATTGGTATGTTAGACAAATTAATGAAAAATTAATGAGGAAGGAGGGAGTTTTTTGAAAGAAAAATTTGATATCACAGGGATGACCTGTTCTGCCTGTTCTTCCAGAGTTGAAAAATGTGTGGCAAAACTGGAAGGGGCAAAAGAAGTACAGGTGAATTTGCTGACAAACAGCATGCAGGTACAATATGATGAAGGTTCTTTAACTGTAAAAGATATTATAGACGCAGTAAAAAGGGCTGGTTATGGAGCAGCCGTAAAGGAAGAGGGGAATAAGAATCTGCAAGCTTCCATGGACAAAGAAGAGAAGAAGGAGGATATTGTAAGGGAGCAGCTGGAGGAAATGAAAACTCGCATGATCGTTTCTTTCCTTTTTATGATTCCCCTTATGTATGTATCTATGGGACATATGGTAGGATTGCCTCTACCTGCTTTTTTGTCAGGCCATAAAAATGCTCTTTCCTTTGCCCTAACCCAGTTTCTTCTTTCCCTCCCTGTTTTATACGTAAACAGAAAATATTTTAGTAAAGGTTTTCAGACATTACTCCACAAAGCTCCGAATATGGATAGTTTGATAGCTATTGGATCAGGAGCGGCTATGGTTTATGGCGTTTTTGCCTTATACCGTATTGGTTATGGTCTTGGGCATCAAAACATGGAGCTAGTGGCAAAATATCATATGGATTTATATTTTGAATCGGCAACAATGATTCTTGCTCTCATTACCTTTGGAAAATATTTGGAGGCAAGATCTAAAGGAAAGACAAGTGAAGCCATTACAAAACTTATGGATATGAGGCCAAAGACAGCAACAGTACTAAAAAATGGGGAGGAAATGGTCATCCCATCCTCCCAGGTCGTAGTAGGGGATATTGTTATTGTAAAACCTGGACAGAGTATTCCCATAGATGGAGTTGTAATAGAAGGAAGGAGCAGCATTGACGAATCAGCTATTACAGGGGAAAGCATACCTGTAGAAAAGGAAAAAGGGGATATGGTCATTGGGGCTACGATGAACAAAGGAGGCTATTTGAAAATACAAGCTTCCAAAGTAGGAGATGATACAACCTTTGCCCAAATTATTCGTCTTGTGGAGGAGGCAGGAGGAAGCAAGGCGCCCATTGCAAAAATGGCAGATAAGATTGCAGGAGTTTTTGTGCCTATTGTCATTTTGATTGCACTTACAGCATCCCTCATCTGGCTTTTAAGTGGGGCCAGCTTCGAATTTGCTCTTTCCATCGGCATATGTGTCCTCGTTATTTCCTGCCCCTGTGCCTTGGGCTTAGCGACTCCCGTTGCCATCATGGTAGGAACAGGAAAGGGAGCGGAAAACGGAATTTTAATCAAATCAGGGGAGGCCTTAGAAACAGCCCATAGTATTGACTGTGTTGTTCTTGACAAGACAGGAACCATTACAGAGGGAAAACCAAAAGTGACAAATTTGCGTGCATTTGAATGTTCCAAAGAAGAACTTTTGTCCATTGCAGGAAGCTTGGAGAAAAATAGTGAACATCCTTTGGCTGAGGCTATCATGGATGAAGTCATTTCCCAAGGGATTTTCAAAGAGAATTCCCAGGTTAAGGTGGAGGAGTTTGAAGCAGTAAGCGGTATGGGTGTGAGAGGAACTATAGAGGGGAAAAGGTATTATGCTGGAAATAAACGATTTTTAGATTCCATTCCTATCTCCTTAGGAAAATATGAAAGGGAGATAGAGGAATATGCAAAAGAGGGGAAGACTCCGTTGCTGTTTGCTGATGAACAAAAGCTTCTTGGTGTCATAGCAGTTGCAGATGTAGTGAAAAATACAAGTAAAAGAGCAGTAGAGTCCCTAAAAAGGATGGGTATGGAAGTGATTATGCTCACAGGAGATAATCGAAAAACGGCAGAGGCCATTCGAAGCCAAGTAGATATTGATCAAGTCATAGCGGAAGTTTTACCTGCAGATAAAGAAAAGACAGTAGCTGCCTTACAAGAAAAAGGGAAAAAAGTAGCAATGGTAGGAGATGGAATTAACGATGCTCCTGCTTTAATGAGGGCAGATGTAGGTCTTGCTATAGGGGCAGGAACCGATGTAGCTATGGAAAGCGCAGATATTATATTAATGAAAAACGATTTGTTAGATGTGGCGACAGCTATTAAACTTAGTAAAGCAGTTATTCGTAACATTAAAGAAAATCTATTCTGGGCGTTTTTTTACAACAGTATTGGGATTCCAGTAGCTGCAGGTTTATTTTATCCTTTCTTTGGATGGAAGTTGAATCCAATGCTTGGAGCTTTGGCAATGAGTTTGAGCAGCGTATGCGTTGTATCCAACGCTTTGCGGCTAAAGCTGTTTAAAATAGAAAAAAAGGAAATGAATCAAAAAGAAGAAAGAGAAGAAAAGAAGGAGGAAAATGGAATGAAAACTGTGAAAATCGAAGGAATGATGTGTATGCACTGTGTAGGACATGTGGAAGAGGCATTAAATAAAATTTCTGGAGTGGAGGCAAAGGTAAGTTTAGAAGATAAATGTGCTTACATTACTTGCAAAGAGGATGTAAAGGAGCAGGATATTAAAAGTGCAGTGGAAGAAGCTGGATATCAGGTAACGGAAATTGCATAAAGAATTATCATAAAAGAATCATAAATAGTAGGAAAAAGGGATCAGGCCAATAAAAATGTATTTTTGGCCTGGTTTTTTTCATTTATTTGGCAAAAAATCTAGAATAATATCTTTTTTTATGGAAATAATACATAAAAACAAAGGGAATGGATTTGTGCATTATTATGAAAAATAATTTAAAATAATCATATAATTATAAAATAATCATAAAAATACATTGATCTATTCATAAAATAGTGTTAATATAAAAAAAGAAAGAACAGAACAATCATAAAAATGGTTGTGGAACAATGACAAGGAGGAAGACCAATGAGCAAAGTGGAAGAACTGACAAGAGAAAAATGGATATTAGGCGCTTTTCCCGAATGGGGAACTTGGCTGAATGAAGAAATTGATGAGGAGGTGGTAGAGCCTGGAACATTTGCAATGTGGTGGCTTGGATGCACTGGCTTGTGGATAAAATCTGAGAATAATACAAATATTGCCATTGACCTATGGTTTGGAAATGGAAAGAGAACGAAGAAGACAAAGGAGATGGATCCTTTCCACCAAATGAGAAATATGACAGGAGGACGGGCTACTCAGCCGAATTTAAGGGCTGCTCCTATTGTATATGATCCATTTTCCGTGACAGCAGTCGACGCAGTATTATCCACTCATTATCATAATGACCATATTGATCCTTTCTTTGCTGCCGCAGTCATGCAAAACATAAGAGAGGAGATTCCTTTCATTGGACCATTAAAAAGTGTGGAAAAGTGGTTAAGCTATGGTGTGCCAGAATCTAGGTGCAAAGTAGTAAAGCCAGGAGATAAGGTGAAAGTAAAGGATTGTGAAATTATTGTTTTAGATTCCTTTGACCGTACCTGTCTAGTAACAGCTGATCATGACATCCGAGGGATATGTCCTACGGATATGGACGAGAAGGCAGTAAATTATTTAATTAAAACTCCAGCAGGAAATGTTTATCATAGTGGAGATTCCCATTACAGTACTTATTATGCCAAACATGGAAAAGACTATGATATTGATGTGGCCCTTGGTTCCTTTGGAGAAAATCCTGTTGGAAATCAAGATAAGATGACTTCTGTGGATGTACTAAGGATGGCAGAAGCTCTTAGATGTAAAGTTGTCATTCCTTTCCATTACGACGTTTGGACGAACTTTAAGGCAGATCCCTTAGAAATTATGATGCTGTATCAATACAAAAAACATGTGTTGGATTATAAATTCACCCCCTTTATTTGGGATGTAGGAGGAAAATATGTTTGGCCAGAGGATAAGAAAAAGCTTCAGTATCATTATCGGAGAGGATTTGAAGATTGCTTTACCGATGAACCAAATGTACCATTCCGTTCTATTTTATAAAATAAAGAAGGTGAAAACATGTTAAGAGAGTTTGTAGAGTCAAAACATTATAAATTTGCCAGGGAGGCCTCTTCCTGGCAGGAAGCCATAAGAATGAGCTGTGAGAGTTTGGAGGAAGATGGCGTCATAGATAAGAACTATGCGCAAGATATTATTGACTGCGTGACAAAGTATGGGCCCTACATTGTTATTATGCCTGAGGTTGCCATGCCCCATTCCCAGGAAGGAGCGGCGGGAGTTCATAAGACAGCGATTGGTTTTATGAAACTGGAAAAACCAGTAAGCTTTGATCCCAATGATCCAGAAAAGGATGCAAGACTTTTTTTCACCTTGGCTTCCTGTAACCCAGAGCAGCATTTAAACAATATGATGAAGCTTTCAGAAATGCTTATGGATGAGAAAGTTGTGGAAGCATTGCTGGAAGCAAAAAAGCCAGAAGATTTATTGGAAATCCAGGAAAAGTTATTAGATAAGTAAAAGAGTTGTATAACATGTCATGGATACTATGCTTAGGTATAGAAGCTTGACAGGAGTGGAGGGATTTTATGGATATTTTATTGAACATTTGGACGTATTTTGCCACAAATATACTTCAAAAACCAGAATTTATGATTGGCCTTATTGTTATCATAGGCTACATACTGCTGAAAAAGCCTTGGTACGATGTACTGGCAGGGGGAATTAAAACAGTAGTAGGATATATGATATTAGCCGTTGGTTCTGGCGGTTTGGTTAGCAACTTCCGACCAGTGCTCGTTGGTCTAAAAGACCGCTTTAATTTAGATGCTATGGTTATTGACCCTTATTTTGGACAGAATGCTGTAACAGCAGGAGTGGAGGAAGTATTTGGAAAAGCTTTTTCTCAAGTAATGATCCTCTTGCTTATTGCCTTTATCGTCAACATATTATTAGTTCGTTTTAGCAAATTTACAAAACTAAGAGCTTTATTTACAACAGGTCATGTGCAAGTACAGCAGTCGTCCACTGCTTATTGGCTTATACTCTTTGCCTGCCCCTTTTTAACAAACAACACAGCAATTCTTATTGTAATGGCTTTGATTCTTGGATGCTACTGGGCGGTTGGCTCCAATCTCACTATCAAACCAACCCAGGAATTAACAGATGGAGCAGGCTTTTGTCTCGCTCACCAGCAGATGTTTGCTATTGCATTCTTTTCTTGGATAGCAGAAAAAATGGGTAAAGGAAAAGAAGGAAAAAAAGCGAAAAAGATCGAAGATTTGGAACTTCCAGGTTTTATGAGTATTTTTAATGAGAATATGGTTTGTACATCTTTACTCATGTTAATCTTTTTTGGAGCAATTTTAGTAATTTTAGGAAAAGACTATCTAGTTTCCGCAGAATTTATGTCTGAGAGTGAAAGCTTTGTCTTCTATATTATTAAAGTCTGTATGAATTTTGCTGTATATTTGGCTATCCTCCAGTTAGGAGTTCGTACTTTTGTAACAGAGCTTACCGCATCCTTCCAAGGAATTGCCAACAAGCTTCTTCCAGGTTCTATCCCAGGGGTAGACTGTGCTGTATCTTATGGATTTGGTTCTCCTAATGCAGTTCCTATTGGCTTCTTAAGTGGTGCTGTAGGACAGTTTCTTGCAATTGGAATATTAATTTTGGCAAAGAGTCCTGTCCTTGTTATTGCAGGATTTGTGCCTGTATTTTTTGACAACGCTACCATTGCCGTCTATGCAAATAATAAAGGAGGCTTAAAAGCCGCTATAATTCTTCCTTTTATCTCTGGACTTTGCCAAGTGTTTGGATCTGCCTTTATTGCTTATTGGGTAGGCATGGCTTCCTATGGCGGATATTTAGGTATGTGGGACTGGGCAGTCGTTTGGCCGGCAATGACAGTCGTTATGAAGTATTTAGGATATATTGGTATCGCTATTGTTGTAGTAGCTCTTCTTGCTATTCCTCAAATACAATACCGCAAGGAAAAAGAAGGTTATTTCTTAATGACAGAAGATTATGAAGCATACAAACAGTATAAAGGGAAAAAATAAAAATCAATAGATGTAATGAAACGAATTATGATATAATGTTAGAGATAAAATCAAATCTCTACATAGAAAGGATGGAGTAAAATGTTAAACATTTTAGTATGCTGTGCCAATGGCGCTGGAACAAGTCTGATGATGAAAATGACCGCAGAGAAAGTGATAAAATCATTAAACTTGCAGGTTCAGAAAATTCACCATTGTTCCTTGTCAGAAGGCAAAAGCGCAGCCCCTCAATTTGACGTTGTTATGTGTCCCCTCAATTTTATAAGTATGTTTGCAGAAGCAGAGCAAAAGGGAACAAAAGTCATTGGATTGCGCAATGTATTATCTCAGCAGGAAATGGAAGACAAATTAAAGGAGCAGGGCATTTCTTAAAAGAATAAGCGAAATAGCCGTCAAAGGACAAAGGAAACAGAGAATGGATTGTCTGGCATGTTAGACATGAAATTCTCTGTTTCTCCATAGGAAAAGTATGGAGTTGATGTGAGAAGAAAGGCATGGCTATAAGGATGAAGAGGGATCGGACGTATGTGGAAAACAGAAGAAAGAGTATTCTGAATTTAGTCCGGGAAAATTCAGAAGTTCAAGTAGAACAGCTGGCGTCAAGGTTTGGCGTTTCTCCTATTACGATTCGCAGAGATCTTCAATATTTAGAAGACAAAAAAAAGCTTGTGCGTTTTTATGGAGGGGCTGTTCTTTGTGAGGCAAAGGAAGAGGCAAGGGGACAGAGTGAAATTAGAATATACCAAAATCTCATTGCCCGCTATGCAGCCAGTCTTATAGAAGATGGAGATACAATATTTCTCAATACGAGCAGTACTGCACTGCGTATATTACAGTATGTGACAAGCAATAATGTAACAGTAATAACAAACAATGGTAAAGTTATTTATGCAGATTGTCCAGAGAATGTAAATATTATTTTGACAGGAGGAGAAATCCGCTATCCCAAAGAAGCTCTTGTAGGGGATTATGCAATTCGCAACTTACAGACTGTGTTTGCAAAAAAAAGTTTTATTGGATGCAGCGGTATATCTCCAAAGTCAGGGGTGACGACAGAGAATGCCAATGAAGCAAGCATTAATGAGTTAATGCTTAAAAGAGTGATTGGCAGAACGTATATTCTGGCAGATCACAGAAAAATAGGACATAGCAGCAGCTTTACAAGTTGCGACATTAATACAGTTACTAATGTTATTACAGATGAGAAAGCTCCAATAGAAGTTGTGGAGGCTTTAAGAGAAGCAGGGGTTGAGGTATATCAAGTACAAAGAGATGTATTTAACTAGAAGGAAAACATGGGACAGAGGATAAGAATACATTGTCTTGGAGGAGTAGAATGGACAGTAATAAAGCATATACACTAGGTTTATATGAGAAAGCAATGCCAAAGGACTTAACTTGGGAAGAAAAGCTTTTGACTGCAAAAGAGGCAGGATTTGATTTTATAGAAATAAGTATTGATGAGACAGATGAAAAGCTAAATAGACTGAACATGTCTGGTAAAGACCGGTTCGAATTATTAAGTCTTATAAAGAAGACGAATATGCCTATTAGTACTATGTGTCTAAGCGGACATAGAAAATTTCCATTGGGGAGTCTAGATCCCCAAATTAGAGACAGGGGTATGGAAATGATGGAAAAAGCCATTTTTCTTGCCCAGGATTTGGGGATTCGAATTATCCAGCTTGCAGGATATGACGTATACTATGAGACCTCTACCCAGGAGACAAAAGAGTGGTTTTTAAAAAATTTAAAAATAGCGGTCAATATGGCTGCAAAGGCAGGAGTTCTCATGGGATTTGAGACAATGGAAACAGAGTTTATGAATACAGTAGGTAAAGCCATGGACTATGTGAGAAAAATAAATTCCGTATATTTGAATGTTTACCCTGATATTGGAAACATTACCAATGCAGCGAAGACTTATGGAACAAATGTATTGGATGATTTACGTTTAGGGGAAGGACATATTGTGGCTATGCACTTAAAAGAGACTGTTCCTGGAAAATTTAGAGAAATCCCTTATGGAACAGGACATGTGAATTTTAAAAAGGCCATTGAGACTGCATGGAGTATTGGCGTTCGAAAATTTGTAACGGAGTTTTGGTATACAGGAAACAAGGAATGGAGAAAAGATGTAGAGTCTGCCAACTATATGATGACAGAATTTCTTGTAAATCTTGCTTAACCATAAGCTTGTTAAAATAAATGGGAGAATGAATGAGCATGAAAATAGAAAAAAAAATACTTGAAAAGTTGACAAAATGTTATTCTATAGCCCCTCTCCACTATAATGGAAAAGATCACTTCCTTGTAGCAGGGGAAAAGGTGGAAAGATGTCTGTTGTTTGATATAGACGGAAATTTGGAAGATACTGTATGGAGGGAGCCAGGAGGGGTTATGACCATGGTCCAGGTGCCAGGAACGAATGGACAGTTTCTTGCCACCCACCAATTTTATTCTCCCAATGACTCAAAAGAGGCAAAGCTTGTCATTGTCACTCCTAAGGAGAAGGGAAATTGGGAAGTGAGGACATTAGTGGATCTGCCCCATGTACACAGATTTGATATTATTGAGAGGAACCAGGTGAAGTATCTTATTGCCTGCACATTAAAGTCTGGGCATGAGCACAAAGATGATTGGTCTATGCCAGGAAAAGTATATGGAATAGAACTTCCAGCAGATTTAGAAAGTTACAATGAACAAAATCAACTGCCTTTACAGGTGATAAAAGATGGATTGGTAAAAAATCATGGTTATTATAAAGTAGTGGAAGATGGGGTGGAAACTTCTCTCATCTCCTCAGAGCAAGGTGTATTTCAATTTTTCCCCCCAAAAGAAAGAGGAGGAGAATGGGAAATTATACAGCTTTTGGATACACCAACTAGCGATGGAGTATTAGTCGATCTAGATGAAGACGGAGAAAAAGAATTGGCAGTTCTTGCCCCTTTTCATGGAGCTTCCATTAGCATTTATAAGAAAAAATCGGGTACTTATAAAAAAGTATATGACTATGAGAAGCCAGCAGAATTTACCCATGCCCTTTACGGAGGTATGCTTTGTGGAAAACCTACGGTTGTCATTGGACATAGAGAGGGAGACCGAAATCTCCTTGCTTTCACATACAATAAAGAGAAAAACCAGTATCAATGGGAACTCATTGATCATGGCTGTGGGCCAGCAAATATATTCCATTTTGTAAAAGATGGAAAAGACAAACTTGTAGCAACAAATAGAGAAATTGATGAAGTAGCCCTTTACACAATACAACAATAGAAAGCGGGAGATGGATATGATAGAATTGGCGCCTTCCATATTAGCAGCTGATTTTTCCAGGTTGGGCGAGGAAGTGAAAATGGTGGAGCGCTCAGGCATAAACCTTTTGCATATTGATGTAATGGATGGAATGTTTGTTCCTAGTATTTCGTTAGGGATGCCTGTCATTTTGGCAATGAGAGAACAGTGTAACCTTCTATTTGATGTTCACTTAATGATTGAAGAGCCTTCCCGCTATATTCGAGAGTTTGCAAAAGCTGGCGCTGATATTATTGGTGTTCATGTAGAAGCGTGCAGACATCTTGAGAGGACGATTATGGATATTAAAGAATGTGGCAAAAAGGCATGCATTGTTTTAAATCCTGCCACTCCTCTCAATGCTTTAGACTATGTACTCCATGAGGCAGATGCAATCTTACTCATGACAGTGAATCCAGGATTTGGGGGACAGCGTTTTCTTCCTGCTATGATGGAAAAAATAAGGCATTTAAAAGGAATACTGAGAGAAAAAGGACTCAATATTCCCATTGAAGTAGATGGAGGTATCCGATTGGAAAACGTAAGGGAAGTTATTGAGGCAGGCGCCAGCAGAATTGTAGCAGGTTCTTCTGTATTTGGCGTCCATACGGAACAAAATATAATAGAGTATATGAAAATTTTTCAAGAGCTGGAGGAAGGATGAAAATGTTAGAAGAACTTAAGAGACAGGTCTTTGAAGCGAATATGGAATTGCCAAAAAGGGGATTAATTACTTATACATGGGGAAATGTGAGTGGAATAGATAGAGAAACAGGCTATTTTGTCATTAAACCAAGTGGTGTTGATTATGAGAAAATGACAGTAGAAGATATGGTTGTGCTGGATTTAAATGGGAACAAAATAGAAGGTAGGTATAAACCTTCTTCAGATACGCCTACCCATATGGAACTTTATAAGAAGTATCCAGAAGTAGGAGGGATTGTTCACACCCATTCTTCTTGGGCAACCTCTTTTGCCCAGGCAGGCAGAGGGATTCCTTTGTATGGAACGACTCATGCCGATTATTTTCTAGGTTCCATTCCATGTGCAAGAAGCTTAACCTCAGAAGAAATCAACGGAGAATATGAGAAAAATACAGGACTTGTTATTATAGAAACTTTTGAGAAAGAGAAAAGGAATCCCATGCATACCCCAGGCGTTTTATGCACAAACCACGGCCCCTTTACTTGGGGAAAGGACGCCATGGAAGCTGTTCATAATGCAGTAGTGTTGGAGGAAGTGGCCAAGATGGCCTTTCGTACAGAAATGTTAAATAAAGATGTAAAGGAAGCTCCTGATGTAATCAGGGATAAACATTTTAACCGAAAGCATGGAGAGGGAGCTTACTATGGGCAGGATGAGACAAGATGAGCTTGGAAAGGAGAGGGAGGCCTATGAATCTATTAGAATTACAAAAAAAGGCAAATGAAATACGAAAAAGTATTGTCACAGCAGTGTACAGTGCAAAGGCAGGGCATCCAGGAGGATCTTTATCTGCGGCAGATATTTTTACTTATCTTTATTTTGAGGAAATGAATATTGATCCAGAGCATCCAGATAAGGATGACAGAGATCGGTTCGTTCTCTCAAAAGGACATACAGCTCCTGGACTATATTCTACCTTAGCCCACAGAGGATTTTTCCCAGTGGAAGATTTAAAAACTCTGCGCAGTCTTGGATCATATCTCCAAGGACATCCTTGTATGCAGCATATTCCAGGAGTAGATATGTCTTCTGGTTCTTTAGGCCAGGGTATTTCAGCAGCAGTAGGTATGGCGCTTTCTGGGAAAATGGATCAGAAAGACTTTCGTGTCTATACTCTTTTAGGAGATGGAGAAATACAGGAAGGCCAGGTATGGGAGGCAGCTATGTTTGCAGGGCATAGAAAGTTAGATAATCTCCTTGTCATTGTAGATAATAATGGCCTTCAAATTGACGGAAAAATTGAGGATGTCTGTTCCCCCTATCCCATTGACAAGAAATGGGAGGCATTTCAGTTTCATGTTATTCATGTGGAAGACGGAAACGATTTGCAACAGTTAAAGGCAGCCTTTAATGAGGCGAGGGAAACAAAAGGAAAACCTACGGCGATTATAGCAAAGACTATAAAAGGAAAGGGCGTTTCCTTTATGGAAAACAGTGCAGCCTGGCATGGAGTGGCGCCCAATGAGGAAGAATACAAGGTGGCAATGGCAGATTTAGAAAAGGCAGGTGAAGCATTATGCCAGAAATAAAAAAAATTGCAACGAGAGAAAGCTATGGAAATGCTTTGGCTCAGTTAGGAAAAGAATATGACAAAATCGTTGTCCTGGATGCGGATTTAGCAGGAGCTACAAAAACAAGCATTTTTAAGAAGGCTTTCCCCAAACGTCATATAGACTGCGGCATTGCAGAATGTAATATGGCAGGGATTGCAGCAGGATTGGCAACAACAGGAAAAATTCCTTTTATGAGTACTTTTGCCATGTTTGCAGCTGGTAGGGCTTATGAACAAGTGCGCAATTCCATAGGCTATCCTCAATTAAATGTAAAAATTGGGGCCACCCATGCAGGGATTTCTGTTGGGGAGGACGGGGCTACCCATCAATGCAATGAAGACATGGCTCTAATGAGGACTATACCAGGAATGGTCGTTATCAATCCTTCCGATGACATAGAAGCAAGGGCAGCCGTAAGAGCAGCCGTTTCCCATCAAGGACCTGTGTATCTTCGATTTGGACGCCTGGCAACCCCAGTTATCAACGATCACCCAGGCTATGCCTTTACATTAGGAAAAGGCATTGTGCTAAGAGAAGGAAAAGACATTACGCTCATAGCCACAGGGCTTTGTGTGAACAGTGCTTTGGAGGCTGCCAAGGAACTTAAGAAGGAGAATATAGAGGCAAAGGTTATTAATATTCATACAATCAAGCCTTTGGACGAAGAGCTAGTCGTTGCTGCTGCAAAAGAGACAGGTAAGGTTGTAACAATTGAAGAGCATTCTATCATTGGAGGCTTGGGAAGTGCAGTATGCGATGTCCTTTGTGAAAAAGCCCCTACCCCGGTTTTGAAAATTGGAATACAAGACGTTTTTGGAGAATCAGGCCCTGCTGCCTCTTTAATCCAAAAATATAAACTAGACGGTCCTGGCGTTTATGAGCAGGTGAAAGATTGGATATAAAGGATTAGCCCTATGATAAAAGCAGTTATTTTTGACATAGACAATACAATGTATTCTTATAATGATGGGAATAAAAAGGCAATGGAGGCTCTCTTGTCTTATGGAAAAGATGTATGGGGACTTGAGAGAGAGGAGATTTTAAGGGTACTGGAAAAATCCCAGGAAGTTGTTAAAACAAGGCTGGGACATGACTGCGCTGCTGTGCATAATCGCCTTATTCGCTATCAAATTTTTCTTGAACTTCTTGATAAGCCTATGTTTCCCTATGCCTTGGAAATGTACCATAAATATTGGGATACCTTAATAGAAAATGCATTGCCTGAACCAGGGCTTCTAGAACTTTTAATGGAACTAAAAAATAGGGAAATTCGCATAGGTGTTGGTTCTGATATGACTGCTTATATTCAGTACCGTAAACTAAAAGTTCTAGGAGTTGCCCCCTATATAGATTTTATTGTCACAAGCGAGGAGGCAGGTGTGGAAAAGCCAGATCCTCATTTCTTTCAGTGTTGTGTTCAAAAGGCAAAGTCAGAGAATAAGGAATGCCTTTTTGTAGGGGATCATTATGAAAAAGATGTGGCAGGAGCTTTAAACAGTGGGTTACAAGCTGCTTGGTACTGTCCCCTTTGGAATCATAAAAAAGAGACGAAAAAAGTATATGGCCATACCATAGAATCCTTTAAGGAGCTTAAGAAATGGATAGAAAATGGATGGGAAAAAGAGAAAGGACGTGGATTATGAAACAGTTTCATTTCACAGTGCAAGACGAGTTGGGCATTCACGCAAGACCCGCCGGATTATTGGCAAAAGAGGCAAAACTTTATAAGAGCAAAATCACCATTACAAAAAATGATCGGACAGTGGAAGCGACAAAATTAATGATGATTATGAGCCTTGGAGTAAAAAAGGGAGAGGAAGTTGTCGTTTCAGTAGAAGGCGAGGATGAGGAGAAAGCCTTTGAGGCAATGGAAACCTTTTTCAAAGAAAATTTGTAGGAGGGCAAAATTATGGAACAATTCAAAGGGAAATCCATTTTCCATAAAATTGCCATTGGAAAAATATTTTACTATGAAAAAAACCAGTTTACTGTAAAAAGAAGCAAAATTGATAATTTTGAACAGGAGATGGAGCGCTTTGAGAAGGCAAAGAAAATAGCCTTAGAGCAGCTTCAAGGTTTATATGAAAAGGCATTAAAAGAAGTAGGTGAAGCCAATGCCGCCATTTTTGAAGTTCATATGATGATGGTGGAAGATGATGATTACAATGACTCCATTTGCAATATTATGAAAGAGCAGCAATTAAATGCAGAATACGCCGTTGCTACAACAGGAGACAATTTCTCAGAAATGTTTGCCCAAATGGATGATGACTATATGAAGGCAAGGGCGGCGGATGTAAAAGATATATCTGAAAGACTAATAGCTGTGTTATCTGGAACGTCTGCGGATATGGGAATAATGGCAGAACCTGTTATTTTAGTGGCAGAAGATTTGGCTCCCAGCGAAACTGTACAAATGGATAAATCCAAGCTCTTAGGATTTATAACAAGGTTAGGCTCCTCCAATTCCCACACAGCAATTTTGGCAAAGACAATGAGTATTCCAGCAATTATTGGCGTAGATATCCAAAAGGAGTGGAATGGGAAACTGGCCATTATTGACGGATACAAGGGTTTGATTACGATTGAGCCAGAGGAAGACTATTTAAAAGAAATGACAGAAAAGATGGAAGAAGAGGAGAGGCAAAAGCAGCTCTTAAAAGAATTAAAAGGAAAAGAAACCGTTACACTAGACGGAAGATCTATCCATCTTTATGCTAATATTGGAGGGGTAGGAGATACGGCCAGCGCCTTACAAAACGGTGCTGAAGGAATTGGACTTTTCCGAAGCGAATTTCTTTATTTAGAACAAGATCATTATCCAACAGAGGAAGAACAATTTCAGGCATATAAAACGGTTGCTGAAAACATGGCAGGCAAAAAAGTCATTATTCGTACTTTGGATATAGGGGCGGATAAACAGGTAGAGTATTTTAACATGGAAAAGGAAGAAAATCCAGCCATGGGTTACAGAGCTATTCGAATTTGCCTAGACAGAATAGACATTTTTAAAACCCAATTAAGAGCTTTATTAAGAGCCAGTGCCTTTGGCAATATTTCCATTATGTTTCCTATGATTATTTCTGTGGACGAAGTAATGCGTATTAAAGAAATTTTAGAGGATGTGAAAATGGAGTTAAAAGGTCAGGGATTTGTTTATAAAGAGGTGGAAATCGGGATTATGATTGAGACTCCGGCGTCTGTTTTTATGAGTGATGAATTGGCCAAAGAAGTAGACTTTTTCAGCATTGGAACCAATGATTTAACCCAGTATACCCTTGCTATAGACAGACAGAATCCAAAGCTTGATTCTATATATGACGCCCATCACCCAGCGGTTCTACGCTCCATACAAATGGT
This sequence comes from uncultured Lachnospiraceae bacterium, assembly GCA_910589265.1. GTDB lineage: Bacteria > Bacillota > Clostridia > Lachnospirales > Lachnospiraceae > MGBC165282. The sequence goes on along the minus strand of CAJUTQ010000077.1, from coordinate 47,425 downwards.
TGTGGACAATGGGCATAAAAATGGCATATGGGTTGGCATTTGTGGTGAACTGGGGGCTGATACAAGCTTGACAGAGACTTTTTTGAGAATGGGTATTGACGAATTATCCGTCTCTCCTTCCTTTGTACTAGAAGTAAGAAAGACGGTTAGGGACTTGGATCTCTCCCATAATTAGCCAGGCAAGGAGAACATGGGGTATAGGAGATAAATGGGGAAATAGCAAATAGAAATAAAAGAGACACTCATGTAGATAGCTGTTTGCCATCATACATGGGTGTTTTGCTGTTGATGAAGAGAAATTTCAAATCCTTCTATTGTGAAAGAGAGGGGATTTTGATAAAATAAAAGAAATAATAGAATACGACAGGAGATAAACTATGGCTATTATAAAACCATTTGCAGCGATACGACCAAAAAAAGGACTGGAAGAAAAAATTGCAGCCCTGCCTTATGATGTGTATAACCGTAAGGAAGCAAAAGAAGAAGTAGAAAAAAATCCGTTGTCCTTTTTGAAAATTGACAGGGCAGAGACAATGCTTGGGGATAACATGGACTTGTATGATGACAAGGTATATGAGACAGCAAGAAAGACATTATGGGAGATGGTAGAGAAGGGAGAATTCTTAAAGGAGAATAAGCCCTGCTATTATGTATATGAGCTTGTCATGGATGGACGTTCCCAGACAGGAATAGCCGCTACCGCTTCTGTGGATGATTATTTGAATGGAGTCATTAAAAAGCATGAGAATACAAGGGAGGAGAAAGAATTAGACAGAATACGCCATGTGGAAACTTGCCAGGCCCAGACAGGTCCTATTTTCCTTGCTTATCGATTCCAGGAGGAGATTAATGAAATTGTAGAACAGACAAAGAAAAAGGATGCCTTATATCATTTTTGTGCTTTAGATGGGGTTGTCCACAAAATATATGTTATTGATGAGGAGGAGAAAAAGAAGCGTTTAGAGGAGCTTTTTTTAGGAATAGAGAATATTTATATTGCAGATGGGCATCATAGATGTGCTTCCGCAGTGAAGGTAGCCTTGAAGAAAAGGGAGGAATACGGTGATTATACAGGCAAGGAGGAGTTTAATTATTTTTTGTCTGTCTTATTTCCTGACAAGCAGTTGATGATTATGGATTATAATCGTCTTGTAACAGATTTAAATAATTTTACATCAGAAGAGTTTTTAGAAAAACTAAAAGAAAAAATTTCCGTGGAGAAAAAAGGAGAAAATCCATATAAGCCTGGAAAAAAGGGAGAGGCAGGTATGTTTCTTGAAGGAGAATGGTACTGCCTTACCTTTCGGGAAAAAGAAACTGGAAATCCTGTGGAGAAACTGGATGTCTCTTTGCTTCAAGAGGAAGTGTTAGCTCCTCTATTAGGCATTACCGATCCAAAGAGGGACAAAAGAATAGACTTTGTCGGAGGGATTAGGGGATTAAAAGAATTGGAAAGAAGAGTGAGAACCGATTGTAAAGTTGCTTTTGCCATGTACCCTACTTCTATTGATGAATTATTTCAAGTGGCTGATGGGGGACTGTTAATGCCTCCTAAATCCACATGGTTTGAGCCAAAGCTAAGAAGCGGGCTTTTGATCCATAGCATCAAAGATTAGAAAGAGAGGGAAAGGTATGAATAAAAAGTTGTATAAAATGATGAATTGGGCAGATATTGAGGCTGTGGTCTATTCTGAGGCGGATAATCCCCATGACATTATGGGCTGCAAAGGAGTGGCAGGAGGGACTCTCATCCAAACATTTCAGCCAGGAGCTAAAAAAATCAAAGTAAAAATAGAAAAGTCCAAAATGGTTTATGAGATGGAAGAAGCGGATGAAGCAGGTTATTTTGCAGTTATTGTAAAAGAAAAAGGAAAATTTTCCTATTCTTTTCTTGTGGAAAAGGAAGGAGAAAAGCCTTATGAAGTGAAGGATCCCTATTGTTTTACGCCAACTTTGACAAAGAAGGAGACAGAGAAGCTTAACGAAGGGATTTTGTACAACTCCTATGAATATTTAGGTGCCCATGTGAGGAAAATAGATGGGGTGAAGGGGGTGGCATTCGCTGTCTGGGCTCCCAATGCCCTTCGGGTAAGTGTTGTGGGAGATTTTAATCAATGGGATGGAAGAGTGAATCCTATGAGACGCTTATGGGATTCTGGAGTTTTTGAGATATTTATTCCAGGAGTAAAGAAGGGCGATTTGTACAAATATGAATTAAAATTAAAGACTGGACTGTGCTATTTAAAAGCAGATCCCTATGCTTTTGGCATGGAGCTTCGACCAGGAACTGCTTCTATTGTTAGAGATATTTCCAATTATCCATGGAAAGATAAAGATTGGTGTGACAATAGAGAACAATACCAAAGCTTCGATAAGCCCATGTCTATTTATGAAGTACACTTAGGCTCCTTTATGAAGCCAGAAGAGGAGGGAAGCTTTTTAAATTATCGAGAAATTGCGAAAAAGCTTTGTGATTATGTAAAAGAAATAGGATATACCCATGTAGAACTTATGCCTATCATGGAACATCCCCTTGATGAATCCTGGGGATACCAGGTGATTGGTTACTATGCCCCTACAAGGAGATATGGAACCCCAGAAGATTTCATGTATTTTATGAATTATATGCATGAGAGGGGAATAGGAGTCATCATTGACTGGGTGCCAGCCCATTTTCCAAGAGATACCCAAGGGCTTTCAAACTTTGACGGAACTTGTCTCTATGAACACTTGGATGAGAGGCAGGGATCCCACCCTCATTGGGGAACGCTGATCTATAATTATGGGCGTCCTGAAGTATCTAATTACCTTCTCTCTAACGCATTATTTTGGGCCAACATGTATCATGTTGATGGAATTCGTATGGATGCTGTAGCTTCCATGCTCTACTTAGATTATGGAAAAAGTGATGGGGAATGGATCGCAAATATGTATGGGGGCAAAGAAAATTTAGAAGCAATGGAATTTCTAAAGCATTTGAACAGTGTATTTCACAAAGAAAATCCTCACACGTTATTAATTGCTGAAGAATCTACAGCATGGCCAAAAGTAACAGGACAACTAAAAGAAGATGGTCTCGGCTTTGACTATAAGTGGAATATGGGGTGGATGAACGACTTCACAGGATATATGAAACTGGATCCTTATTTTCGTACTTATCACTATGGAGAATTGACATTTAGTATGATATATGCTTACAGTGAGAAGTTTATTCTTGTCTTCTCCCATGATGAAGTAGTCCATGGAAAAGCATCCATGATTGGAAAAATGCCTGGAACAAAAAAGGAAAAATTTGGGCACCTCCGTTCTGCCTACGGATATATGATGGCCCATCCAGGAAAGAAGCTTTTATTCATGGGACAGGATATTGGAGAGTTTGATGAATGGAGTGAAAAGAGAAGTGTGCAATGGGAGTTATTGGAACATGAGGAACATAAGCAGCTAAAAGAATATGTCAAAGATCTCCATACATTATATAAGTCGAATCCTGCTTTTTATGAGTTAGATCATGACAGTGATGGATTCGAATGGATAAACAATATTTCTGCTAATGAAAATATTGTTGTTTTCTTAAGAAAGACAAAGAGAGAAGAAGACACCCTTTTAGTTGTCTGTAATTTTGAAAACATTCCAAGGGAAGATTACAAAATAGGAGTTCCAGGGCCTGGAAAATATAAGGAAATTTTTAATAGTGATGCTGAAAAATATGGAGGGGATGGATTTATTAATCCAAGGCTAAAACAGTCTAAAAAGGATGAGTGCGACGATAGGCCAGACTCCATACGCATTAAAGTCCCTCCCATGGGAATGACTGTATTTTCCTATACTCAGGTCAACGAAGAAGTAAAAGGAAATAAAAGTGCAAAAGAGAAAAAAGAAAATGCAGGGGAGGGAAAAAATCCTTTGGCCCTAAAGGAGAAGCTTTCGAAGAAATTTGAGACAGAAGAACCAAAAATATAAGAGGAGCTATACATGACAGAAAGGGATATAGGAATTTTACAGCGCTTTCTAAATGAACTTCCAGAAAAAATGATAGGTGTTGGCGTGAAAATAGGAGCCATAGCCATTATATGCCTCATAGGACTTCGAGTTATTAAAATTTTAAGAAAAGTGATGAAAGGTTCTCTGGAAAGAGCAGGGGCAGAAAAGGGTGTGACCCAGTTCATGGACTCCTGCATGAAAATTGGCTTATATATTTTATTAGCTTTCATTATTTTATCTGGATTTGGTGTGGATACTGCTTCTATTATAGCAGTAGTAGGTTCTTTAGGATTGACAGTAGGTCTGGCTTTACAAAATACCTTATCTAATTTTGCAGCAGGAGTACTCATTTTAATTATGAAACCTTTTATTGTGGGAGACTATATTGTGGAAAAAGTAGGGGACAATGAAGGGACTGTTTTAGAAATTCAATTGTTTTATACAAAGCTGGCAACATCAGACAATCGAATAGCCATTATACCAAACGCTACTTTGGCAAACAACTCTCTTGTCAATACAACAGCTCAGGAATACCGCAGATTGGATATTCGAGTAGGTATCTCTTATGATGCAGACATTGGAAAGGCGAAAAATCTTGTTCTGAATATATTGAAGGAAGATAAAGGAGTGGCAGAGGAAAAAGAAGCAGTTGCATTTGTAGATGAATTAGGAGCAAGCGCTGTTATGATTGGCTGCCGATTTTGGGTAAAAACAGGAGATTATCTGCCAGCAAAGTGGAGGATTACAGAAGAAATCAAAAATCGGTTTGATGAAGAAAATATTTCCATTCCTTATGAGAAGCTGGACATTTATTTGAAAACATAGGGTATATTCCAAGGAATTTTATTTCTTAAGAATAAATTCCTTGGGAATGGCTGCCGCCTTTTATATAGAGCCCTTCAAAAGAATGGAATAGGTAATTGGAAAATTTTTGGGACTTGCAAAAATTCATAAGATTCTATTTGATGAAATTTATGATTTTGCTGGGGAAATAAGAACTGTAAATATTGCAAAAGGAAATTTTAGATTTGCATCAGCCATGTACTGAAAAGCAGCATTAGAAAATATTGATAAAATGCCTCAAGGGACTTTCGAGGAAATTGTGGAAAAATATGTAGAAATGAATATTGCCCATCCTTTTGCTGATGAAAAAGTAACATTGAGACATCAACAGAAAGCTGTGTAACAGCAGCAAACTGCTTTGTACATAAAATTGAATAATATATATGCCAAAGGACATTTTACCATTTATTTAGGTGGATGTCTTTTTTGTGTGGGCTGCGTAAGAAGAATTGGGAGATGGTTGCTGCAGCAGATTAATATAATAAAAGTATTGCTGCTTATGAAACAAACCTGTCGTTAAGCAAAACATTGTTGTAAAAAGGTAAGGTTTAAGGTAGAATTAATCTGAGAGTTTATATGAAGAGCGTTTATGTGAATTTTGAAAAAAGGAAATTTCAAATATAAGAACTGTTTATTGGAGAGTATATATCATAATATACTCTTAACGAAAACAAGGGAGCGATGAAATGAGCACTATCGAAACGGTTATTCAGAGATTAGGGTATAATAAGTCAGAAAAATTATTCTATTTATCCGATATTGATAAATGTACTGATTTATCATGGCACAATAGAAGAGTGTTGCTCGAATTGGCTCCTTATGCTGCTTATATTGTAGACGGTAATGCATTTACAGTTTTTTTTGATGATTTAAACAGTCGGGGGAACATAGATATCCACGGGAAAATATGGAATGCACAAATGCCAGTTGTTATCTCTGATGAAGGTAACTATATTAAAATCTATAATGGAAAAAGTATGGTTTTAGATGCTGATAAAAAAATCAGATTGCGAGATGTTGTTGCATATGATTTGGGTCAGTGTAATGAAAAAAACGCATTTTCGTATTGGAATGTGACTAATAGTTTGTCACTAGACCTTTATGAGAAAAGCATGGGTAAAAAGAATTTAAATGAATTTTTAGTTGAAAATCTTAGATATATTACCCAAAGGTTAAAGGACGAATATAAAATTTCCTTTGCAAATAAGCTGATGCTGCGAGTGTTGTTTATTCGCTATTTGATTGATCGTGGTGTTAATATTGGATATATGGGACTTAATAATGATATTAATCATTCGCAGGAAATTTTTCTGAATATTATTCAAGATAAGGATAAATATGTTGAATTAATCAAATATTTGAAAGATAAATTTAATGGTAATCTATTTGAAATTAATGAGCAGAAAGAAAGGAGTGAAATAACAGAAGCGTCTCTTTCTATGTTACATGATTTTTTAACAGCTAAGGAGGAGATGAAAACAGGTCAATTATGCTTGTTCCCTTTTTATGATTTTAATATTATTCCAATTGAATTAATAAGTAATATCTACGAGATATTGTTAGGTAAAGAAAAACAAGATAAAGACAAGGCATTTTACACGCCTGAATATTTAGTAGATTACATTATAAATCGAACGGTTGGTAAGTATCTTGTTAATGAGAAAAAGTGTAAGGTATTAGATCCTTCTTGTGGGTCGGGTATTTTTTTAGTTAAATTTCTCCAAAAGATACTGGAACGTAATGCTGAAACAAACGGTTTTTTGCAAGATAAGAACAAAATTAATGAATTGGTTAAGGAAAATATATACGGTGTGGATTATAATGAAGAGGCGGTAGATGTTACAATTTTTTCTCTTTATGTTACGCTTTTTGACTATCAAGATCCTAAAAATTTAGAAGAGTTTAAATTGCCTTTATTAAAAAATGAAAATATTCTCTATGGAGATTTTTTTGATGAAGAAAAAATGAGGCCAATTGAAAATGTGATCTTCAAATTTATCTTGGGAAATCCACCATGGGGAAACGTTAAGCAGCAAAATTATAAGAAGTATTGTGCAGATAGGAAGGTTGTTGCACAGAACGGAGAAATTTGTGTTGCATTTTTATTGAAGGTTCAGGAAATTGGAAAATCAGATACAGAATGTAGTTTAGTAATTCCTTCAAAAATACTATATAAAGGAAAGCGACCTTCTGTAGATTTAAGAAAAAAATTATTAACTAATATACAACTAGAGCAAGTATTAGAAATATCTGCTGTAAGGAAACAAATTTTTAAAGGTGCAATAGCTCCAGCAGCAGTGCTGTCTTTTCTATGTAAAAAAAGTTCTTCGAATCATAAAGTGGAATATATAAGTTTAAAACCAAATAAGTACTTGCACTTATTTGGCATAATTATGATCGAACCTGATGATATTAAGTACGTGAAACAGAAATTATTCTTGGAGAATGATGATTTGTGGAAAATGTTGGTTTATGGAGGGTATTGGGATTTTGACTTGCTCAGCGATATGCGTGAGAATTTTAGAACTATTAAGGATATTGCATCCGCTCACAATTTGATAATGAAAAAAGGTCTCCAAGATAATGATGGTGATAAAAAGGATTCTTCACATTTGGTTGGAAGAAAAATTTTAAATTCTGATGATGCAATAGATCATTTTTATTGTAATGATAATTCGTATTCAATATTTAATAAAGCCAAAATACATCGTCCTAGAATCCAAGAAATATATAAAGCGCCATATGTTCTTTTTAAAAAAGGCCTAGATTGTGCAGATTATTCTATAAGGGCAGTATATGTGGAAAAAGATTTTCTATATAGAGAGACGATAAATTGCATAAAAGGATTGGAAGCTGATAAAAAAGTTTTGTTAAATTTATGCGGTTTGCTTAATTCTTCACTATTTTCGTATTTCAATTTAATGCTGGGGTCTTCGGCAGGAATAGAAAGAGAACAGGTTTTTTTGGAAGAGTTAGCTAACTATCCATATGCATATAGTGATGAACTTGTAAAATTGGTTGAAGAGATACAGAAAGCAGAATGTAAGGAATCCAGGGACGAATTAAAAACTGCTATAAACAAATGTGTTATGAAAATGTATGATTTGCAAGATAATTGCTTTGTTGATTATACTCTATCTATTCAAATTCCTATGCTTTGTGGAACGTATCGTGAGACAAAATGCGATGTAAAAATGATGCAAGAGTATGCATCGATATTATCTAAGATATGGGATGATCATTTTAGACAAAGTAAGGTTTACTATGCAATAAATCTTTACCCAGATATAAAAGGAAAATTTGCTGCTTTGCAAGTAAAACTTTCTTTTGAGAAGATTGTAAAGAGTGTTCGTGTTCTTGATAACGTCGATGAAAATATTGACTTACTTACTGATTTTATGATTTATCAGTTGAATGACTGTTTTTATCAAACAAAAAACATTGTGGAATTTTCAGAAAACTCATTTGTAATTGTAAAACCCATAGAGTCTAAGAATTGGCATCCTGCAATGGCTATAAAAGATAGTCATAAAGTCTTAAATGCAGTGCTTCTGGGAAAGGAGGACTGTAGATGAGCGGCGTATTAAATAAGGATATTTTAGAGGCGTTATGTCGGGCAAATTTTGAAAAAATAACAAATTATATTCTGGACATATGTGAGTTGGTTGTAGAAGATTATGAGAAAAAGCAATTAAAATTGCCAAATGACGAGAATAAAATTAGAAGTATTATGCTCGAGGAATATCTAAGAAAGCAGAAAGTTTCTTATGATATGTCGAACTATAGGTTTGATCTTGAAGTGCCAGAGAATTATGCTGGAAATGGACATCATATTGGTAGAGTTGATATTCGTATTCTGTTAAAAAGTGATTTTGAAAAAGAAGATGCATACTATATCATAGAATGCAAGAGAATTGATGGAACCTCCGACTTGAATAAAAAATTTGTAAAAGAAGGTGTTGCTAGGTTTACTACGCAAAAATATTCTTCATATTATGGTAGAAATATAATGCTCGGCTTTGTCGTAAAAAAGATTGATATGTCTGTTAATGCTCAGTTGATTGAGAGCATTCAAAATGCGGATTTAGATGAGCATATGCATGGGGAATTTGAACTTGTAGGAAACGGAAGTGTGACAGAAAGTTATAAATGTATTTATCAAATACAGTCGGGTGAGGTAGAGTTACGTCATATATTTTCTGATTATTCAAGTATTATGTAGAGTTAGCAATGGTGTAATGTGATTAGCATACTGATGAATTGCAGAAGTGTAACTGAGCATACCGATCAGTTCTTTGCAACTTCAAAACTACTGTTCGGATATAGATGCTCATAGGTTTTTAAAGTTGTCTGGATTTTTTGTGTCCCGGACAATCTTTAATAATCAATGGGCACTCTCCCTTGCTAATAAAAAGTTCTGCGTCACGCTGTTACTTGATTGAGTTTCCTTCTTGACTTCTAACAAGATTGTGGAAAAGGGTGCCTCCAAGGAGAAAATCAGTCTGCGGAAACCAGTGCCTCCGGGAGTTTTGTTTGCAGTCTATGAAGCACAAACAGGACAGCCAGAATATATACCGCTAGAGTATACCGATACTCCAATGCTTCTGGATGAATTGACAAACTATGTGAATACCACAGATGACCATCCGCTAATTATCGCAGCAATGGTTCATTATCAGCTGCTCACCATTTATCCTTTTGCTGAAGGAAATGTCAGAAGCATACGTATATGGCTTGATTTCATTTTAAAAAAGAGATACATTTTGTTATAGATTGGAATAAGGTAGATAAAGAGGATTATTCACTTGCAATGGAAAGAAGCCCTATTAAAGACGTGGAAATCAAAGTTTTACTGAAAAGGGCACTTACAGATAGGCTCCATGATAGAGAAATGTATATGCAAGGTATTGATATAAGTTATGAATATGAAGGATATAATACCTTTAAGACAGAACATTTATAGGCTGTCAGGATAATAATGAAACATTCTTCGTTCAACAAAAACACCAGGAGATATCCATTGCTCTTTGGTTAATGAGTCAGAAATTATGAAAACATTTGGAAATAGAATGTCCAGATGTTTTTTTTAGGTAGTTTTATATGAAAGAAAAGTATTGGGGAAAATGGGCACTTGTTGCAAAAAGAAGAGATGTACAATAAAAACAGCGCCAGGGGAGATAGAATCTCCCCTATATATCCTTGTCCATTGGGAGTAAACATAGAAGATGAATAGTTACATCATTGATTTATTAGCTACTAAAATGGAGGACATAGAAATAAAAAAATTATAGGAGCTCTACCTCTAAATAAGGTTCAAAATGGATTAAATAATAACCAATTTTTGTACATACTCCATATTTTGAACGATAATGGGAGATAGCCTCCTGCAAATATTCTGTTGTCACACCTAAATAGTCGGCGGTATCGTATAGATTTTGGCATTTATTTCGATATGCATGAATGATACCATAGAGTCCTATGAGTTTGTTATATCCCCATATCCGGCCAAGCCTTTCCTCCTTGCGGTTTGTTACAATACTTTGATCTAAGATGTTTTGTGTTGCAGTGAAATGATGACCTAGTTCTTCAGCCAAAATGCATTTTTTTGCAGTATTGTCACCTAATGATTGATTGATGAGTATTAAATTGTTACAGTACAATCCATCATGGGATTGAAGGGGATATTCTTCTACTGTAACGCCTGACTCTTCACATTCATGAATGAGTTCCTGGTAATTCAAATGAATTCCTCCTCTCTAGTTTCTTTAACCGATGTTTGATGAGAGCAATATCCTCTTCTATGCCTTCTTTAGTGGCATCTTTGCATTCATGAGCGGCAAGGATAAGATTGGATGGTTCTTCTTCTTTGCCAGTATAGATTTCTAAATGGGAAAGCTCCTTAATCCGTTTGATTGCCTCCTTCTGACCAGTATGATTTAAACGATGATAATAGTCTAATAATTCATGTATTTCTTCAGAAGAGTCAAGAAAATAGGAAGAATTTCTTTCCATTGGTACATCAAAACCCATTAGCCAAGCTTCACTCACATGTAAAGCCATTCCCAGCATTACTAATTTTTCCTGGCTGGGTTCATTTTTCCCAGATACATATTGACTAATGTCGGACTTGTTCATTTTGATATGGTACTTGTTACACAGAGGAAGAATAAGATTTAAAAGATCAACCTGTCTTAAATTTCTTTCCTCCATGAGCTGCTTAAGTCGTCTTGATGTATTTTCACGTTTCAATGGGATACCGCCTTTCTACAAGTATGTCTAAAAGGGCTTCTTCTATAATGAAGAAGCTTCTTAATCTATACTTTTACATAGTGTTTACTTTTATTCTTTCAAACATACTTTCTAATTTATTATACCAAATTTTTTTAAGAAGTTCAATATAATATACTGTTTTAGTTAAATAATTTGAATTTTTGTTGACAATGTAAAAAAACAATGATAGGATAACAAAAGTTAAATATATTGAACTAAAAGAAGAGGAGGGTGAAAAGATGTTATTTGATTATAACAAGCTGAAAGGAAAAATCAAAGAAAAATATAAAAGTCAAAGTAACTTTGCTTTAACAATAGGGTGGTCAAACCGTACATTATCTTTAAAGTTAAATGGAAAAAGAGCTTGGACTCAGGTGGATATATGCAAAGCTATGAAACTTCTTGATTTAGAAGAAAAGGATATTCAAACCTATTTTTTTACACCAAAAGTTCAATATTTTGAATAATTGTTTTGTAAAGGTAAAAGAAAGGAAAGAGAGGATAGGATAGTGGAAAAGGATGAATACATAATGACTGTAGAAGATTGTATAAAGATGTATGAAAGGGAGAATAAATTTGTTTGCATACAAGACGGAAAGGTAAAAGGAATTTATAAAAATAAAATAGATAAAGTCATTAGGCAAAGAGAAAATGATAAAAATCTCATGGAAGGAGATGAAGAGGCATGACATTTGAACAAGCTTGTCAAATATATTATATTCATATGGAAATTAAAGCGCTACAATTAGATTTAGCAAGATTAAAAGAGGAGAGAAGGTATGTTAAGGCAACAAATCTGACAGGTATGCCTAATGGAAAAGGAGGATACAAAAATTGGATGGATGAATATTTAATAAAAGAAGAGGAATTACAAAATCTTCTAAATGAAAATTTATATAAACTTCAGGTAGAGAGAAAAAATTTCGAGGAATTTCTCCAGGGAGTGGAAGATGCTCAGATGAGACTTATTCTCCGCCTTCGATGTGTGAATAATCTATCATGGGAAGCTATAGGAGAGGAGTTAGACAAAGATAGAAGGACAGTTTCCAATAAATTTAAAAAATTTTTTCTTTTGTACAGTAAGTGACATGCCACCTATGTTATAGTGTAGACTAGAAAAGAGAAAGGACATCAGAAAAGAACTGGTGTCTTTTTTCTTTTTAAAAAAAGAGTACTGGGTGGGGGCTCTTTTTTATTTTAAAAAAATCAAAAAGGAGGAATGAGATATGGGAACATAAAGTAAGTAACAGAGAAATGGCGCAAGATAAAAAAATAAAGAAAATAAGGATGAACATGTTGATAGGAAAATGCCTATGAGAAAGATTTTATATTTTTATGCAAGGGAATGTCCCCCCTGCAAGTTTTATAAAAAGCAATTTATTGAGCCCTTAGAACAATTGGCTGGGAAGGAAAAAATCCAACATATTAATGCCAAGGATTATCCTTTCATAGCTGAACAGTACAGTGTGGAACGATTGCCCACCCTTATTCTTTTGGAGGGCAGCCAAGTTGTTTTACGCCGTTCAGGGGCAATTGACATTGAGGAGCTTTTAGATTATTTGCAAAAAGAATAGAACAAGTGCAAGGAAGAAAGGCGAGGAACACCTTATGTATGGACAACTAGGATATATGGATTTCATTGCTGGAATTCAAAAGAAAATACAAGAAAAAACAGGGCTTTTGTGTTATGACACAGCGCCAGAAAATGCCCTGGCCCCTTATTATATGGCAAAGATAATAAATAAACGACCTGCCCATAGTAAAACTATGTATATGGATGTTTTAACAGTTTGGATTCATGTCATAGCAGAACCTTTGGCTTCCCTTTCCTCTGTATATGAACAATTACAAGGTTTGGAAGAGGCACTGACAGAGGATATTGCATTGCCAGATGGATTTGAAGTTATTGTACAGTCCAATACAGGAATAGAAATGATAAAAACAGAAGAAAAGGAAAAAGAACATATAGCTCTTGTCTATGAGTTTATAGTTTGTCATGGACTAAAGTGTTGTAATTGAAAGGAGAAAAAAGATGAGTAATTTTGAAAATAATATGTATTGTGATTTTGAGAGCAATGGAGCAAAGGCAGTAGCAGGTAAGGATATTCTTCTTGCTATTTACAATAGTACAGGAGAACGGCTGCTTGCTGTTTCTGGACAGCAGGGGCTGACCATTAACCGTTCTTCAGAGAGCATTGAAGTAACAAGTAAAGATACAAAGGGCGGCTGGAAATCCAAAATCAGCGGGATGAAAGAGTGGAGCATTGACAATGATGGATTATATGTACCAAACGATGAAACACATAGAGAATTAGGGAAAGCATACAATGACAGCGAGCTTGTTTGTATAAAAATTATTAATATGAAAACAAAAAAAGGTATGTTTGGAGGATTGGCAGTTGTGACGGACTATTCTTTAGAAGCACCTTTTGACGCTGCAATGACATATAGTATTTCTTTGGAAGGAAACGGTCCTTTGGTAGATCTGACAGATGAGGGAGCAGACGAGATGCCAGAAGGTACAGGTGCAAACCCTGATCCTGGAAACACACCAACTACATAATAAAATAAAAAGTATGAGTATGGAGGAAAAAATGTTAGAAATTGCAGGTAAAGCTTATGAATTAACCTATAGTTTAAAAAGAATTGAAATGATTGAAGCGGCCACAGGAAAACCTTTGATGGCAGAGCTAAAAGGAAACGGGGGATTTTTATCTATCTCCACATTAAAAATGTACTTTGCATACGCCTTAAAATGCCAGGATGATAACAATTATGTGAAAATTAAAGAAGGTATAGAACTGGCAGAAAAACTTATAGAGGATGAAACAGCAGGGTATGTTTCCTTAAATGTAATGGTATTGGAGGCGTTGCAAAGAGACTGCCCTTTTTTCTTCCAAGCAGATTAATTGATTTTGAATATTTTCCCTTAGGAAATGAAGACAAAGACTATGCAAAATTGGCAAAGGACTATGCAAAAGAAATAGACTTTGCCTTTTTTGCGGTCAATTTTCATTATTCAAAAGACGATTATGATGCACTTACAATAAGAGAAAAGCTTTTTATTTATAAAGCTTGGGAAGAAAAAATTGTTTCTCAGACAACCCATTTACGAAATGCTGTTTTCAATGCAATGGTAAATGCAAATAGAAAAAAGAATAGTAAATGGATAGAGTTGTGGAAGAAAAAACAAAAACAGTTAAATAAGGAAACTGTGGAAGGGAACTTAAACATTGTGAAAGAAACAGATAAGAAAGAAGGCCCCTCATGGATTGAAAAAGTATATGAGGCAAACGGCCTGAAAATAGAAGAAAGGAGAAAGGAGTATGGCTGATGAATTAAGCACATGGGAGAAAGGGCTTGTACGTGCAAAAAAGTCTTTGGAAGAATTCCAGGAAAAAATTGGAAGTCTAACAGGAACATTGGATAGTGCAGCAAGCTCCTTCTCTGAATTTGGAAATATGATTACTTCAAGCATTACAGATCCTACAACAAAGGCTGGAAAAGTATTATCAGAATTAAGTTTTGCACAAGGCCTTGACAGTATGGCAGGTATGGATAATGCCAGAGCAATTTTAACAGGGTTAGGATATGACGCAGAAAGCGTAAAGGAACAAATGAATGGAGTCTTAGAATCCATGAAAGGATTGGGGGGAGGAGGGGATATTGGCGCTCTTGTAGCGGGTATTGGCGTTAGCTTCTCTACCTTGGGAGAGGGAATAAGTACAGCAGGCCCTCTACTGGAAGGATTGAATGGAATTTCTAGTTCGGTAGTAGAATCAATCACTAATATTCCAGATTCTGTAAAAAATATGGGCGACAAGATGAAAGAAGGAGCCCAAATACTTGGAAATGCAAAAGATGCCATTGCCCTTCCCTTTCAAGACTTAGCTTTAAAACTAAGAACTCCTATCTCGGCAGCCTTAGGAGGAGTAACTACATCCTTTGGACAGCTAGGGCCTGCATTGGCTAGTAAATTTCCAGCTGTGACAAATGCAGTGTCCACTTTATCGGCAAATGTAACAGGGGCCTTTTCTTCATGGGGAGGAAGTATAGGAACAGCGCTAGGCGGAGTAGGAACGGCTTTAGGAGGGGTAGGCACCCAATTGTCTACTTACGGGACTATCATAGGGGATGCTTTTGCTCCTATTTTAGAAAGGGCAATAGGATTTATCCCCACTCTTTTGGGGTATATGAATGTAGCGGCAGTGGCAGGAGTTGTCCTGGCAGGTCTAGGACTTCTCTATGGAGAATTTGGAACCCAGATTGACGAGATGCTCCTTTTAATACAGACAAAAGGTCCAGAGCTCATTACAAATTTTTGCAGTGGGATTGCCAATGCTTTGCCAGAACTGATTGCTCAAGGAGCTCTTTTAGTTAATAATTTAATGACAGCCATTACAGCCAATATTCCTGCTATTATCTCTGGCGGAATGAATATTGTGACTTCCTTGATTTCAGGTGTAGCTTCTCAGCTTCCTATGTTGATGCCTACTGCAGTAGACATGCTATTAACATTGGTTACTTCTTTATTTGAAAATATGGGACAGCTGGTAGATGCAGGATTGAATCTCATTACAGGATTTGTACAAGGGTTATTGAACGCTCTTCCCAAAATCATTGATGCAGCCCCCAAAATGATAGGAGGTTTGATAACAGCTATTGTATCTAATCTTCCAAAGATTTTAGAGACAGGAATAAAACTGATTAGCGAACTTGCCATAGGACTTATCCAGGCAATTCCTAAATTAGTTGCAAAAATTCCAGAAATCATAGCTTCTGTGAGAGAAGCCTTTACAAGTGTAGATTGGGGTGCCCTTGGAAAAAATGTTATAGAAGGAATTGTCAAGGGACTTATGGCAGCTGGCAGTGCTCTCTTTAATGCGGCAAAAAGTGTTGTCAGCGGAGCATTAGATGCTGCTAAAAGATTTCTTGGAATTAATTCTCCCTCTAAAGTATTTCGGGATCAGGTAGGGGAGATGATGGCAGTAGGTTTAGGAATAGGATTTGAACATAATATACCAGTAAAGGAAATGAATGCTAGTTTAGATTCTGCCTTCCATAAAATACAGACAGAAACAATGGAAATGGGTACAGATTTTTTTATCCCATGGAAAGAAGTTTCAGCAGAAGATGGAATGACTAATGGAGAGATGACGTACCTTCAAAATAGAACTATGCCATCCTATCCTATGAGCAGCAAACATGGAAAAGATATGTCCGGCCAAAATCTTATCCTTCAAAGGGAAGGTATGGACTATGACCGTCTCATTGATGGTCTGGCAGCAGCTATGGGAAAAGTAAAAATAGAAAATACAACAACTTTAGATGGAAAAACCATTGCCAAAGGTATCACCCCTCTTTTCGATGCAAACATGGGCAGAACAAGACAGATGAAAGAGAGGTACGCTTAATGTCAGGAATGATGATAGGAGAAAAACATACAGAAAGAGACTTTGGTATAAGGATTTTAGATGTGGAAATAGAAGTGCCTAAAGCAAAAATAAAAACTATTGATGTGCCAGAAATGGACGGATCTTTAGATCTCACAGAGTCATTAAGCGGGGGAATCCATTACTATAATCGAGTTTTGCAAACTTCCCATTATTTGAAAGATACTCGTATAGAAAAGTGGCATGGAGTTTATTCTCAAATTGCAGGTTATTGTCAGGGAAAGAGGATGAAAGTCATTTTGGATTCTGACCCAGGCTATTATTACATTGGCCGAATTTCCTGTGAAATAATAAAAGAAGATCCTATTTGGAGCAGTTATAAAATTTCTTGTGATGCAGAGCCTTATAAATATGAACTTCAATCTAGTTTAGAGCCATGGCTTTGGGATCCCTTTCATTTTGAGACAGGGGTTATTCGAGAATATAAAGATATTCCTGTGAATGGAACGATGACTTTGGTTGTGCCAGGCACTCCTAAAAAAGTGATTCCTGTCATTCTTTGCAGCCAGGAAATGACAGTACTTTTTGAAAATGTTTTGTATCAGCTGACAGCTGGAAAAAATACTTTACATGACGTTTACCTAAAAGATGGGAATAATGTTTTAGTCTTTACTGGAAATGGCACTATTAGTCTGGATTATCGAGGAGGATTGATATAATGTACAAAATTTTAGCAATAACAGATGGGGTAAATTATGTACTCCATAATCCTCTTTCTGATGATTTACATGTGCTGGAACCCAAATTATGTTTAGAGGTGAACACAACAGGCACTTTAACCTTTTGCATACCTTATGAACATCCTAACAGAGGAGCAATCAAAAAAATGGTCTCTGATATTGTCGTCTTAGAAGATGGAGAAGAGATATACAGAGGAAGGCCTATTTCGGATGAGCTGGACTTTTACCAGACTGGAGAAATCACTTGCGAGGGAGAGCTCGCTTACTTGCTAGACAGTATTCAGCGTCCTTATGAATATAAGGGAAGCGTGTATAACCTTTTTAAGCAAATAGTGGAAATACATAATGGGCAGGTAGAGGAAAGAAAAAGATTTTCTTTAGGAAATTGCACTGTGGCAGATAAAGCTCAGGAGATGATTTGTTCAAAGGAAGGGTATGTCAACTCTCTCACAACTATTTGTGAAGAGCTAATAAAACATTATCAGGGATATGTGCGGGTTAGAAGAGAAAATGGAATGAAATATTTAGATTATGTGAGTGATTATGGGAGGAACAACAGCCAGGTTATACGTTTTGGGGAAAATATGCTAGATTTAACCAAGTATACGAAGGCAAGTGAAGTTCGGACTGTGTTGATTCCATTAGGTGAAGAAGTAGAGGTGACGAGGGCAGATGGAACCCAAGATAAAGAAAGGGTTACTATAAAGTCTGTAAATGGAGGAAAGGATTATATTATCCATAGGGCTGGAGTGTCTATGTTTGGGCAAATTTGGGATACTGTAGAATTTGAGGAAACCCAGCCTGAAAATTTGTTAAAGAAGGCAAAAGCGTATTTAGAGGAATGTGTAAATCTCTCTTTAACTATTGAATTATCGGCTGTAGACTTACACATGGTAGATGTAGACATAGAAAAAATTCAATTAGGAGATTGGATACGAGTAGTAAGCAAGCCCCATGGGGTAGACAAACTTTTCTTAGTCAAAAAGTACGAAATAGATATGGAAAACCCAGAAAATAATAAAATTACGTTAGGAGATAGTATAAGTACTTTTACAAGTATATCAGCAAAAGAAAAGCTAGAATTTTCTAATGCAGTGCAAAGTATAAGCTCTTCCATAAGTAAAGATATACAAAATAAAGTGGAGAATGCCACCCAGCTTATTACTGGGGGGAGGGGCGGATATGTCCTATTAGACATAGAAGAGGACAATAGCAATGAAAGGCTTCCATGGAGAATTTTAATAATGGACAGGCCAGATAAAAATAGGGCAAGAAGCATTATTCAGCTCAATAAAAATGGCATTGGCTTTTCTACTACAGGTATTAACGGTCCATATAGAAATGCCTGGACGATTGATGGAAATCTTGTAGCAGATTTTATTACAGCAGGTACTATGCTGGCAGATAGGATTCGGGGAGGCGTATTAGAAGTTGGAGGCAGCGGATTAGGACGCAGTGGAAAGATCACAGTAAAAACATTAGATAACCAAGTGGTGGCTGATCTAGATCACCAGGGATTAAAGGTGTATTTGGGAAGCATTCAGGGAAGTCATATTCAAGGATGTACGATTGAAGGAAATACGATCCATGGAGGAACTATAACAGGAACCTCCATTGAAGGAGGAACCATAACAGGGAATGCTATTCAGGGTGGAACTGTAGACGGAACAGTGATTACAGGTACAAAGATAAAAGGGGGAAGTATTCAAGGTTCAGAGATCGAGACAGACAGTCTTTATGTCCATGATGGAATATTCGAAATTATTAATGATAACGATATGGATCATTGGAACCGAATCATTTTAACAAGACGGGGAACCCATGAAGTGAAGGTGCAGCCAGGAGCACTATATACAAGGGTAGACAATGGGTTTGTAGATATATCAGGAGGATATATACACAATACAAGCAATATTGACTGTGATGGAAATGTATCAGCCCAAGGAGTTGTCAAGGCAGGAGGAGTTGTCCTTACATCAGATCAAAAGCAGAAAAAGGAAATTGAGGATGCGGATATAAACAAAGTGAAAAGACTTTTATTAGGACTGAAGACGAAATTTTTCCGTTACAAACAGTGGGGTTCAGTGAAAGATGAAGGAATCCACTGCGGCTTTTTATTCCAAGATGTAGGACAGGAGATGGAGAAGGCAGGGTTATCCCAGTCAGCTCTTTGTAAGAAATATACAGATCAAAAGGGAACGACCCATAAAACAATAGCTTATTTAGAATTCATTCCTATGTGTATCCTGCTTATACAGGATTTATATAAAGAATTGGAAAAATTAAAAGGAGGGAATAAATGATGATACCATTTGAACAATGTCTTGCTAATATTTTATCAGCTGTTTATGGCAAAGATGTTAGGCAGTCTATTCATGATGGGCTTAAGGCTGGATATGAAATAGCCACAGAGTCAAAAGAAATTTCGGAAAATGGGAGAGAAATTGCCAAAGAAGCAAAGGAAATAGCTCTGGGGGCCAGGACAGATGTGGATCAGGCAGTAGAGAGAATCGAAGAGGCGGTGGAGAATGCAGGGGAGGCAGCCTTGCTGGCAAGGCAGGAAGCAACCAATGCCAAAAGAGCTGCTGCTGCTGCCAATACAGCAGCGGATAAAGTACATGACTTAGAAAGTGATTTAAGGGAAAAAGTTGAAAATGGGTATTTTACAGGTCCCCAGGGCCCTCAAGGCCCCCAAGGTCCTCAGGGAGAAAGTGGAATTATAACAGAAATAAGAGGAATGTTTACTCTTTCAGTAGATGAAAATGGAGATCTGTGGGTTCACTATACAGATGCAGACACTCCACCAGAGTTTGAGTATGACAGTGAAACAGGAAATGTATATTATATTATTTCAGATGTGGCATAAAGGAGGAAAAAGATATGGCAAAAGTTTTAATTGGTAATATTAAAGGACCTAAAGGAGAACAGGGACCTCCAGGAATTCAGGGAATTCCTGGACCAGCAGGAGCGGACGGAGAGATTGACAGCAACTCTTTGATAGAATTTGAAGATTACGAGGGGGAGGGGGCTCCCCAACTGCCTAGTTTAGAGGAGTCTCTTAGAAAAATAGAGTCAAATATTTCTATTGGAAAATGGATGAGTTATGTAAAAGCGTTCAATATGAATGTGTCAAATTTCCTAAAAGGAGTCGTCACATTGGGCAAATTGGCTAATAATTTGACAACAACAGAAGAAGGGTTTGCTTTGGATGCAAGGCAAGGGTCTATTATTGCGGCAAAAAATGCACAGTTGGAAAATGCCATTGAGGAATTAAACAGCAATATAAAAGCAAAAAAGATATGGTATGGAGAAGCTACAACAGGTTCGACTATCCATTTTGTTGAGGATATCCGTAAATATAATCAGCTATTTTTTTATACTGGAGGTATTACTCTTTCTAGTTTTATTTTAGGAAATATAACAGCACATGGAATTTTTACAAACAATGTATCAAGTATATCTATTTACGGATTGTATGGTGTAATAAAAAATGATGGATTAACAGTACAATTAAATAATGCAACTAGATTTGTATTAAATTCTACAAATAGTGAAAGTGAAAATTTTACAATTACACAAATCTACGGATTATAATTATCTATAGTATAAATACATAATTCCACTAGAATAATCGTTTGAACCTTTACTATATCTAATGAATGAAGCAGATGCATTAGTGATTTGAGCAACTGCATACAGATTATCTGATCCATTACTAGCACCCCCATAATAATAGGCGCCTTCTGAATCAAGAAAAGTATTGGGAATGAGAATAGTCACTCTATAAGATGAAAGCCCAAATAGACAAATAAATTCTTATGCAGTACTCATTATTTCTGGTGATATATCAATTGAGTGCCCTCCAGAACATGAACCAACTCCTTTCCACATTACTTTATTAGGTAAATTGCTGTTTAATGAAAAAAGAACATGTATTTGTATATAAAAGAACAGTATACACAAAAAATTTAGTCAAATTGGATAAAAGAGAAACAAAAAAGCAGTTTATATACGAAAAAATAAAAATACAAAGGAGAAAAATATGTCTAAAATATTAATTGGTAATATAAAAGGCCCTAGAGGAGAACAGGGGCCCCAGGGAATTCAAGGAATTCCAGGGCCAGCAGGAGCAGATGGCAAGGTTGACAGTCATTCTCTTATTGAATTTGAGGATTATGAAAGGGAATCGTCGCCTCCATTACCTGGGCTGGAGGAATCTCTTACAAAAATACAATCAAATAATTCCATAGGAAAATTAATAAGCTATATAAAAGCGTTTAATATGAATGTATCCAGCTTTCTTAAAGAAGCAGTGACAATGAATAAATTAGCGAATAATTTGGATACAACGGAGAGTGGATTTGCTTTGGATGCAAGGCAGGGATCCATTATAAAGGCTAAAAACGCTGAACTAGAGAATGCAATTGGGGAAATAAATAATAATAGTAACCATACAGAAGCAGTGATTCCCATCACAGTAGAAAACAACCATTATACATTGACGACCCAATATTATCCAGTATATAAAAATGGATTTTTAGTGGGAAGCTTTCTCATTCAGTGTAAAGAACCAACAGATACATATACAATTATTGGGAAATTGCCTTCTGGATATCGTTTACATGGAGCTACATATTACTTTACTTTTGACAACGAGATGGGTTCATCAGGTAGAAGGGCATTTTTGTACGTCAATTATGATACAATAGGCATTCGAAGTGGAGAGGAAAGAACAAATTATATTGGAGCTATCTGCCTTCCATGTATTAAATCTTAAATTTACAGCTTATGATGTATAAATAGACAGATAAATATGATATTTACAAAAAATTAAAAAAGGAAGATAAAATGTTAGAAAATGTATAGGAATAAGGAATGTTATAGGATTTTTTCAGATGACAGATGGACGTACACTTGCGTCCATTTGTTTTCTGTTTAAGAGAACCATATATGTTAAATGCGAGGTGAAATAGTTATAGAGATGAATGAAGGAATACAGTCTGTGATTGCCGTATTGACAAGTGTTGGAATTGTTGTGGAGTTTACACCTTTTTTCAAAATAAATCCTGTATCCTATATTTTGAAGAAGTTAGGAACTGCCATGAACAAAGACATTGCTGAACAAGTGGCCAAGCTGGCCCATCAGATGACAGAGCATGAGATTGATGAACTGCGGTGGAATATATTAAATTTTGCCAATAGTTGTCGAAATGGAAGAAAACATTCAAAGGATGAGTTTGAACATGTTATTTCAGATCATTCTAAATATTTAAAAATTCTTGAGAAACATGGGATGCAGAATGGACAGGTGGAGACAGACTATAAATTTATAGAGCGAGTATATCACAAATGTATGGATGAGAATGATTTTTTATAGTTGGAAAGGTAAAAATTATGGAAAAGATAAATTGGACAAGAAAGCTAACAAGTAGAAAATTATGGACAGCAACTGCTTCTTTTGTATCCATGATGATTGTTGCATGTGGAGGTGGGGAAAGCCAGGCAGCGAAAGTGACAGCTCTGATTATGGCAGGAGCATCGGTTATAGCTTATATTATTGGTGAAGGACTTACAGATTCTGCTTGCCAAAAGGCCCAGGAGGAATTGAAAAAAATAGATAACTATCAACAGGAGGGGAACAATTGAACATAGGAGTAAATTGTGGACATACAAAAGTTGGCCCTGGCTATGGGGCAGTGGGAATTATTAAAGAATCGGAACATACAAGACTTGTGGGATATGCTTTCATGGATAAGTTAAAAAGTGCTGGAGTTGGGGTTTTGGATTGTACTGTCCATATGGCGTCAACCCAAGGGGAGTATTTAGAAAAGGCAGTAAATATAGCAAACAAAGAAGATTTAGATTGGTTTGTGTCTATCCATTTTAATGCTACAACAACCCATACAGGACAAGGAGTGGAAGTGTATACTTATGAGGGAGAGCCTTATAAAGAGGCCTTAAGAGTGTGCAGTAGCTTGGAGGAGTTGGGTTTTAAAAATCGAGGAGTCAAATCGGGGACTGGATTGTATGTGATACGCAAAACAAAAGCAAAGGCAATGCTCATAGAAATATGTTTTTGCGATAATGTCATGGATGTTGCCCTCTATGAGAGGATAGGGGCAGATGGGATTGCACAAGCTATTTTCAACGCATTTTTGGATTGTTCCATTCCGTCCTCTTCTATCAAGGAGGAACAACATAGCATGAGCAGGCAGGATTTTATAGAATATGTTGGAGCTATAGCCAGGAGGGATTGGGCGGATACAAGAAGGGTACTGCCATCAGTGGTAGTGGCTCAAGCCATAAAGGAATCGGGAGCAGGAACATCGGAATTGGCTAGAAAGGCCAACGCTCTTTTTGGAATAAAAGAAAATGGATGGACAAAAAAGACTTATGTGAAAAACGCAACAGAGCAGAGACCAGATGGATCCTATTATCAAATTCCCCATACTGTGTGGAGAGCTTATAATAATTGGGAAGAATCCATATTGGACCATAATGATTATATAGCAACGAGAAAAATAAACGACAAAGAACTTTTGTATGGAAAAGTAATTGGTGAGATGGACTATAAAAAGGCATGTTTTTCATTACAGGAAGCTGGATATGCCACTTCTCTCACATATGGAAAATCTTTAATAGATTGTATTGAAAAGGAGAATTTGAGCCGTTTTGACATTCCATTAAAAGAGGGTGGAGAAGAAAAAAAGCTTTACCGAGTCCAGGTAGGAGCTTTTAGTATTCAGGAAAATGCAATTCGTTTTGCAAGCACAATGAATCAAAAGGGAATAAAAACAGAGATCCTCTACTTATAAGAAAGAACAAAGTGGGCAAGCCTTTCTAAGGCCTCTTACCCTTTATCTTGAGGGGCTTTCAATCTTTCCAGCGCCAGATATGTATTGGGCAGCCATTCATTACCCTATGTATCTGTATGTATATAGTTTTTATTTCATAAGAAAACTGTTCACTGTCATACTTCATAGTAACCATGTCTTTCCTATGAAATAAAAAAAGAAGCTTTAGGCAGTGGATAAAAGCACCTAGCTTCTTTTATTTCAGCTGAAAAAGGGACTTGAACCCTCGACCCCTTCATTACGAGTGAAGCGCTCTGCCAACTGAGCTATTTCAGCAAAAATTTATGAGGAATACTTTATTATTATATTAAAAATATAGGAATTTTGCAAGACTAATTTTCATAAAAAATGCAGCCTATTATTTGGCTGCATTTTAAGGAGGGGGAAAAGTTAAAAAAAGTAAAAACTATCTCTTATCAAAAAGAAGATGCTCCGTTACTCTTTTTGATAAAATCAGTATAGTTTAAAATTGTGAATGAATTGTGATTAGTAGCTTAAGACTTTCTTAGGAAGAAATAAGTTTTTTGTAAAAATTATAAAGAAAATATAAAAGATTGTATAAGAAAAGGGGAAAGTGAGTTTATGCACATTCCCCTTTTTTCTCAATGTTTAAAACATTGAAAATACAATTACATCAAATGGAGACAACAGGACTCGAACCTGCGACCCTTTACACGTCAAGCAAATGCTCTCCCAGCTGAGCTATGTCTCCATATAAAAAAGTATACCATAAATTATTGGAGAAGAAAAGAAAAATATGAGAAAGAAAATAAAGATTTCTATCTTTTTTCTGTATGAATAGGGACATAAAAAATGGCAATACTGGAAATATAAAAAATGAATGGCAGGAGGAGACGATGGCGGTGAATTTTAATGAAAGTGAAACAAAGGATAATTTAATGAGAGCTTTTGCAGGGGAAAGTCAGGCAAGAAATCGTTATACATTTGCAGCCTCTTTTGTTGAAAAGACCAATCTTCATGTAGTGAAGGAAGTTTTTTTATTTACTGCAGAGCAAGAAAAAGCCCATGCCAAAGTGTTTTATCAACATTTAAAAGAAATGGCAGGACAGACCATTCATGTTGATGGGACTTATCCAGTAGATTTAGATGATAATGTAGTTGCTTTACTAAGACGGGCTCAGCATAATGAGTACGAAGAACACGAAGATGTTTATCAGAAATTTGCACAAAAGGCAAGGGAGGAAGGGTTTTTGAAAGTGGCAAATTCCTTTGAAATGATCGCAGAAATTGAAAAAGTTCATGGGGATCGTTTTGGTAAACTGGCTGATTTACTAGAACATAATAAATTATTTGTAGCAGATGTAGCGATGAAATGGATGTGTTTAAACTGTGGACATATCCATGAAGGTGAGAATGCTCCAGAAATATGTCCTGTCTGCCAACATGATAAAGGATTTTTTATTTCCTTAACATTAGCTCCCTTTAGTGAATCATAAGGAGCCACAAATAATCTTTGACAACATATTATCACATAATTCGACTTTCTGCATAAGATATAGAGATGGATCCATTAAAAAAAATGTAGAAAGAAGGAAAAGTATATGTGTTGTTTTAATTTATTTTCATCAGGTATTTGTGGTAATAGAAGAGATTGTGGATGTGGTAATAGAAACTGTGAGTGCAAAGATAAAAACCCTTGCAACAACAACAATTCTAATGGAGGTTCCTGCAATTCTGGAAATCAAAATCATGGATGTGGCTGTTCTGGAAGAAGGGGCTGTGGGGGATGCTTTTGTAATATCTGCTGCAATAGATAGGAAGAAAGAAAATTGAAAGGCAGGGGGCGATGTTCTTTTATCGCCCCCTGCTTGATTTTGTCATTGTATTTTGAGTAATAATTGATTTTTTTCTGGAAATATGTATAATGGAAGAGATAAAGATAGAATCCAGTATAGGGAAAGGGGAATGGCAAGAAAGAATTTATTTTGCCAGAAAAAAAGATGAAGGTTTTAATTACTGGGATTACTGGAATGGTAGGAACCCACTTTAGAGAAATATTAAAAGGTGATGGACATGAAGTATGGGGCGTGGCAAGGAACAGTGCTTCTAGCAGGCTTCAGGCCATAGAGGACGAAAGGATACTGCGATGTGACATTTTAGAAAGAGATGCCTTGGAAAGAATTTTTTATAAGGTGCAACCTCAGCTTGTAGTTCACATGGCAGCTCAGGCTTTTAATGGCGCTTCTTGGGAAATGGAGTATACGACCCATCAGGCTAATTATACAGGCACTTTGAATGTTCTCTTTTGTGCAAAAAAATGGAGGGAGGAGTCAGGGATAGATGTCAAAGTATTGTTAGCCTGCAGCAGTGCTGAATACGGAAATATTATGCCAAAAGACTGTCCCCTTATGGAAAACAGACGTTTAACTCCCCATACTCCTTATGGAGTGTCAAAGGCAGGAACAGAAATGCTGGGATACCAGTATTTTCTTAATTATGGACTGAAGGTATTTTTACCTAGAATGTTTATCCATGTTGGGACTGGCCATCCCCCAGCAACAGCCATTCAAAATTTTGCCAGACAGCTGGCATTGATAAAAAAAGGCAAAATAAGTCCTGAAATCCATGTAGGAAATTTAGAGAGCGCAAGAGACTTTATTGATGTGAGAGACGGGGTT
The DNA here is from genome assembly GCA_910589265.1 of uncultured Lachnospiraceae bacterium. Classification (GTDB taxonomy): domain Bacteria; phylum Bacillota; class Clostridia; order Lachnospirales; family Lachnospiraceae; genus MGBC165282. The sequence continues at coordinate 20,705 of CAJUTQ010000077.1, read as the reverse complement.
ACGGCTATGAAAATTCTTATTGAAAAGGGAAACCCAGGGGAACCAGTAAATATATGTACAGGAAAGGCATATAAAATTCAAGAGATATTGGATTTACTAGTAAAAATTTCAGGAACAGAGGTTAAGATTGTCTCAGATCCTGCACTGATGAGAGTTGCGGATGAGCCTCTTTTACTGGGAGATGCAAGGAAAATCAAAGGATTAGGATTTTCTCCTAAGTATACAATAGAACAAACGTTGACAGAGGTGTTTTGCGACTGGATGGAAAGAATTTAAAGACAGGGGATGTCACAATGCCAAAGAAATTTCGAAATGTAACTATCTTACTTCCAGCAATGGATGAGACATATTCATTAAAGGAGACAGTGGATACAATTATAGAGACAAACAAAGGGAAGGATCTCTGTGAGATCATTTTTCTTTTATGCGATAGAACAACAAGAGAATGTGTTTGTACAGCCCAAAGCTTGTGTGAAGCTTATAAGGAGAGGCTGCCTATAAGCATTCATTACCAGACCCTTCCTTTTGTAGGAGGAGCTATTAGGGAGGGGTTTGATTTAGCTAAAGGTTCCCATGTAGTACTTATGTCTGCGGATTTGGAAACAGACCCTTATGTTATCAAGGATTTTGTGAAGAGAAGCAAACAATACCCCAATGCCATTATTACAGCATCTCGGTGGAAAAGTGGAGGCGGGTTTAAGGGCTATAGTAAAGTAAAGCTTATATTAAATTATATTTTTCAGAAAATAATTGCAGTGATGTTTTTTACATCATTAACGGATATCACATATGCCTTTCGTATTTTTCCTACTGCCTTAGTGAAAAAAATTCAGTGGGAAGAATTAAAGCATCCTTTTTTTCTGGAAACAGCTATTAAGCCATTAAGGCTTAGAGTAAGGTTTATAGAAATATCAGCTAAGTGGAATAAGAGATCAGAGGGAGTATCCCAAAACAGCTTTTTTGCCAATTTTAAATATTTCAAAACAGCATGGCATGTGCGGTTTATGAAAAAACAGGACATATGGAAATGATGAATCAAATAGAGAAAAAACAAAAACTTATACTGCCATATTTTTTTCTTATTTTTCTTGGCATTGCCTTAAACATACTTATGCTTAAATATCCAATGAATCATCTCATGGGATACTATCATATACATGGAACTTTAACAGCTCAAAAGCAAGTGGGAGTCACCATTGCCTCACAAAAGGATACGTTGGATGTTTCTGTTCTAAGCAGCATTCAATACACCAGTCCTCTTAGACCTAAAAATATAAAGCTTCGGGTGAGAAATGATGCAGAAAAATTATATTTGACTATTGCTGGGGAAGAGGGAACAAATGTTTCCATTCATAACGTCTATCTTCAATATAAAGAAAAGAAAATCTTTCTGTTAGGTGAAAATGACGGCTTTGGCTTTGTGATGGGTGATAAACCTTTTGAGACTGTCCTAGACATTTCAAAAAATAATTTTAATATCCCGGTTACAGAACATCTCATATCCTACACATGGATAAAAAAGGTAATATTATGTATTGCACTGGATCTCCTTCTCCTTGTTCTCCTTTTTCATTTGGAAAAAGTGATTTTTCAAATAAGAAATGTATGGGAGTCGAAAAAACTCATATTATCTCTTGCAAAAAGTGATTTTAAAGTGCGATTTGCAGATTCCTATTTTGGCATTCTATGGGCGTTTATTCAACCAGCTATTTCCGTAATAGTCTATTGGTTTGTCTTTCAAATTGCCTTAGGTTCTCAGCCCGTTTCTAATGTACCTTATATTTTATGGCTTATTTCAGGTCTTGTCCCTTGGTTTTATTTTCAAGAAGCTTTGGGCAGCGGAACAGGAGCTTTGCTCCAGTACAGCTTTCTAGTGAAAAAGGTAGTGTTTAAAATAGAAATACTACCAATCATTAAGGTGTTGTCTGCATTGTTTGTCCATATATTTTTAGTTGCCTTTGTATTGTTTTTATATATTCTTATGGGACACTTTCCAGGAACGACAGCGCTTCAAGTATTTTATTATAGCTTTGCCATGTTTATGTTGAATGTAGGGCTGGCCTATTTTACAAGTGCTTTTAATGTTTTTTTTCGAGATTTAAGCCAAATTATTATGATTGTGATCCAAATAGGCGTTTGGCTAACTCCTATTATGTGGAATATGGATTCTATGGATGTGCCAGAAGGACTGGCCATTTTCTTTAAATTGAATCCTATGTATTATATTACAAATGGTTACCGTCTGGCCCTTATTCATAAAGTATGGTTTTGGGAAGATATTTATCAGTTGTTTTTTTTCTGGATGGTTGTCTTTACATTAATAGGAGCAGGTTACTTTACATTTGAGAAATTAAAAATTCATTATGCGGACAGTTTATAAGGGGGCGGGGAGAAAATGGTAAAAGATTTGACAGAAGGAAAGCCAGAGGTAGTTTTATGGAAGTTCTCCCTTCCCATGTTTATAAGTGTTATTTTTCAGCAGATGTATAATATTGCAGACAGTATTATTGCAGGGAAGTTTGCAGGGGAAGAGGCATTGGCTGCCGTTGGGGCCTCTTATCCGATTACGATGATATTTATGGCCATTGCAGTGGGAAGCAATATTGGTTGTTCTGTTGTCATTTCCCAATATTTTGGAGCAAAAGAATATAAGCAGATGAAAACGGCTATTTCCACAACATTAATAGCTTCTTTTGCACTTTCCATATGTTTGACAGCCTTAGGATTACTGGGAGCAAATGCCTTTATGACAGCTGTTCGCACCCCAGGTAATATTTTTTATGATGGGTCTCTTTATTTAAAAATTTATATTGGAGGTTTTCTATTTCTTTTTTTATATAATGTTTCCACTGGTATTTTTCAATCTTTAGGAGATTCGAAGACTCCCTTATATTTTTTGATTGGTTCCTCTTTGGGAAATATTGCCCTTGACTATCTTTTTGTAGCGGTGTTTCACTTTGGAGTGGCAGGAGTGGCATGGGCAACTTTTATTACCCAAGGGATTGCATCGCTTATGGCCTTTTTCACCTTATTGTTTCGCCTTAGAAGCATAGAATCAGAAGGAGAAAACGAGAAGTTTTCCCTGTACATGCTGAAGAAAGTAGGATATGTAGCTATTCCAAGCATTCTTCAACAAAGTTTTATTTCTATTGGAAACATGCTAATCCAAGGATTAGTTAATGGCTATGGCTCAGCAGTTATTGCAGGATATTCAGCGGCAATAAAGTTGAATACTTTTACTATTACTTCTTTTACAACATTAGCAAATGGACTTTCCAGTTTTTCGGCTCAAAATATAGGAGCAGGGAAACAAGAGAGGGTAGAAAGGGGGTTTATATGGGCAACAGCTATGGCAGTGGGAATAGGAATCCCCTTTTTCCTTTTGTTCTTTTTCTTCGGAAGGGAAATGATTTCTATGTTTCTTTCAGGGGAGGAAGGACAGGCCTTCAATGTTGGAATAGAATTTTTAAAAAGGGTGTCCCCTTTTTATTTTGTCATATGTATAAAATTAATGGCTGATGGGGTTCTAAGGGGAGGGGGAGTGATGACGCAGTTTATGGCAGCTACCTTTTGCGATTTAGTCATAAGAGTTCTCTTAGCTTTTTCTCTCTCCCCGTTGTTTGGAACGTCAGGTATTTGGTCAGCCTGGCCCATTGGATGGACAATATCCATGGTTCTTTCCTGTTTATTTTATTTTAAAGGAAATTGGAAAATAAAAAAGAGATAAAATGTTCCTTTTTCAAGAATTTTGTTGCCATGAATACATAGATCTCTTATAATATTGAATAAGAATGGAGGAATAAGATGAAAAGTAAGTATAGTTTAACTGCGACAGAATTAGAAATTATGGAAGTGTTATGGTCTTTGGAGGAGGAAAAGTCTTCAAAGGAGCTTTTGGATTTCTTTAACGAGGACAGAGGCAAGGGATGGAAAAAGCAAACATTGAATACTTTTTTATCAAGGCTTATTGATAAAGGACTGGTAAAGACCAATTCTGTGGAAAGAAAGTATTTATATTCAGCGGCTATGGACAAGAAAGGCTATGACAATTGCGTTGCTATAGAATTTTTAAACACTAGGTATGAAGGATCCATTGTTAATTTTGTTAGCGCTATGGCGGGAAACCAGTCTATCACAGGTGAAGAGGCGCAGAGGTTGAGAAAACTGTTAGAGGAGTAGTCAAAATGGGAATGATATTGACCATGTCTGTTTCGGGAAGTATAATTATTTTGTTTTATATTTTATTGAAACCTTTGGCAGCCCGTTACTTCTCAGCAAAATGGACATATGGCTTGTTGAAAACAGCAATGGTCTTTTATTTATTTCCTTTTCCATACTGGAATTCCTACTATATTGATTTTTTTTGCTTTCTATTAAAAAAAGAACGTGAACTGTCAACTTTGTCAATGGAGCAATCCATTGATTTGTATGCAGAAAAAATGATTGAATATTATCCGGATGGGAGTATTCATATTATTGCCCCTATAACAACTTGGCTTATCTTAGGTATTTGGATTTTTATTGCTCTTTGTTTTTTTATATTTGGTTTGAGGCATTACTGTATGCAGAAAAAAATGTTGTTGCTTAGCAGTATTGTCATGGCGGATATAAGAGAACTTACGTTTACCAATGAGATAAAACAAAAACAGCATATATTGAGAAAGGTATTATTAAAGGAAAGCAAATATGTAAAAAGCCCTGTTACCATGGGAATTATAAATCCGATTATTGTAGTTCCAGAGAGCATACAGACGTATGGTGGAGAAAAAGAGCTGGCATATGCTCATGAATTTATTCATATAAAACATTGGGATACTTTGTTCAAAGCAATTTGTTTTGTCGTCATAGCCCTCCATTGGTATAATCCTCTTGTTTATTATTTATGGAAAGAGTTAGAAACAACAAGCGAGATGGTCTGCGACGAAACAATGGCTGTCAACATGGAGAAGGAAAAAAGGGTTCAATATGGAAATATGATTATTGACATGGCGGAAGCTGCCGGCTGCCAGAAAGATAGCTTTATGATATCTTTTAGCAAAGGGAAAGGGATGATAGAGGAGAGAATTGTCCGTCTTTTACAAGTGAAAAGGCAAAGAGGAATTTCTAAGTTTTTATCTATGTTTTTAGGACTTCTCATAGGATTTTTAGGATATTTAGCTGTGTTTTTTTATGATGCCCCTAGGGAGATAAGGTATATGCGGTATCCAACTAGAACGAATGAGGAAGTTATAGTGCATAGAGAGTTAAAGTTTGATTCTGCCAATTAAAAGGGAAATGTACATATAAAAACTTAGTTGGGAAAAATCATAGTTAAGCTATGGTTTTTCCCTTTTTTTGACGATATAATTTTTAGAAATTCTTTTATTTGTATTCATGTAAAGGTGGGATTTTATGTATTCAGTTCAAAATACAAAGTATACATCTGTTTATTCTTACAAAAATTCTTCTTCAAAGGATGTCCGTTCTCTGGATACAAAGGAATGGGAAAATGGGGAACCAATGTCTTTGTGGGAAGAAGAACCGTCTAAGAATAACCAGGGAGAAAGCAGGCAGTCGGCATATGACAGAAAGCAGGAAGAGGAAGAGAAGGGGATGCAGGCACTCATAGATAGAATGAAAGCGCAATCCCAGTCTATGGAAAAAGCCTTTGACAAGAAGAAGAAAAACCTTTATGATGCAACTTCTGATTTAATGGCCATTGCTTTTGCAGAAAAAGAACCTTCTTTAAAAGCCATTCATTCTCGTCTTCTTTTTAAGGCCCGTATGGTAAAAGCAAGCGGGGCTCAGGCAGAGGATATTAAAATTGCTTTGAATAAAATAAAAAAAGTCATTGGGAAAGTAAAAACAAAGATAAAAAAATTAAAAAAAGAAGAAAATATTGAAAAAAAAAGGAAGAACGCAGAAAGAGCAAAGCAGCAAAAGATGGAGGAAGAACTAAGAAGGGAGCTTGCGCTTCGAAGAAAGGTTCGTAAAAACAGAGAGCAGAAAGATATAGAGGAAAGTCAAATGGGCATGGGAGCGAATGACGGCGGTTCAGGAACAAACACTCCTATTTCCCTCCCAGCTAGCACTCCAACAGAAGGAATAGGAAGTTCTGGATTACTAGAGGGGGAAAGGTCTTTAGAAAGTGGCATGTTGGATACAGGAATTCCTGTGTCTGGTGAAATGGCAGGAAGCATTGACGTACATTTATAAAGGGGAGTTTTCATTAGGAGAGAAGGGCTGTAATTCGGGTAAGATAGTGGGAGGGATTTTGAACAGCCAAACTGTCTAAATAAACATCTTCATAAAAATCACTCCCAAGGACAAGATGATTTTCTTCAATATATTTTTTGATGTTTTTGTAGGCTTTGCCTATTTGAGGAAAATCACCCTCAAAATAAGCGCAAAGATACGTACCCTCTTGTTTTTCTTTATAATGAACTCCCTTTGGAATATGATCGAAAAGAAGGTAAATGTTTTGATAATCATGGAGATGGCCAGAAAATATATGTTCTCTTTTCTGTATTGTACCAATTCCATAAGGGCTTTTTAAATGGTATTTGTCTACATAAGCGAATAGTTGACCAGCTGATTTAGCAAAGGATTTCTCGTCTCTTGCAGTTAAAGCTTTTGTAACAAGAAACTGTTTTTTTAGGTATATAGTATTTATTTGAGAGGTATCTGTCTTAAGAGCTTCTGTTATAAGTTGATGGGTTTGGGAAATCCAGGTTTTTATTCTCTTTAACTCCTTAAATCGTTCCTCAATAACCTTTTCTTCTTCCTTTAAAAGGGCTGCCAATGCCTGGGGACTTCGATTATTTAAATAGTTTTTGATTTCTTCAAGGGGCATCTTCATGTCTTTTAATAGGGAGATAACAAAGAATAAATCAAGCTGATAAACAGAATAATATCGGTATTTATTGTCAAGAACAATGTCTGGGCAAAATAATCCTATTTTATCGTAATGAAATAAGGTATGTTTACTGACTCCAGCAATTTGAGCAAATTCTCCTGTTGTTAAATACTTTTCTTTGTTAATGGACATAGCTCACCTCCCATAAAAATTTTGCATTTATCTATTGCTTTCCTATTGGGAAAGAAAATAATATTTGGTAAAATATTATAAAACGATGGAATAAGAAAGTCAATGTGGAAGAGGGAAAGAGAAAAGTAGGATAAAACATTTGACAAGGGGAGCATTCTATGATATAGTTTTAGAAGTTCTTTAGAACAGCTCTTATATTTTATAAGGGCCTTATAAAAGCGGGAGTGCTGGAATTGGCAGACAGGCAAGACTAAGGATCTTGTGTCTGTATAGACGTGTGGGTTCAAGTCCCATCTCCCGCATAGAAAACCCGTGTATCTTTTTTTAGATACAGGGGTTTTTGTTATAGGATATTTTTGGAAGTTTATGGATTTCGTAAAATAATCATACTACATGGATAGAAAGATAGGAAAATGGAGGACAGGGATGGAAAAAAATAAGCAAACAGAAGGAACAGAAAAGATCATTACAAAGTATGATCGGAAAATGGAAAGAAGGAAATTAGAAAAAGAAAAAGAAGAAAAAAAGGAAAAATGGCTGAAAATAGGAGGTACCGGGGCAGGAATCCTTGCTGTGGGTGGAATTATCTTTGCCATTTTACTTACTTTCCATAATAAAAATCTCGTCTTGAAGAATACTTACGTAAAAATAGGAGATCATGAAGTTACAAAGCTAGAATATGACTATTATTATAAAAGCATAGAAAATAATTATTATTCTTATTTATCTAGTTTAGGATTGAGCAATTTGAATGGGGGAGATGATGCTATGAAGGATATTTATGATGAGCAGACAGTAACCCAGATAAAGGAAGTGAAAGCCTTAGCTGATGAGGCAAAGAAAAATGGTTTTGTTTATAATAGCGATGAAGAGTATAAGCAATTGATTCAGGGTATGGAAGAGTCAGCAAAAGCATCCTCAGTGACCATGTCAAAATATTATAAAGGGCTGTATGGTTCTTACGCTACAGTAAACAATATAGAGCCTTTCTTAAAAGAAAATTTGTTGGCTGCTGCTTACAGAGAAAGTCTTACAGAGGAAAACAGGCCAGGGGAAGAGGAAGTAAAAAAATATTATGAAGAAAATAAAAACACTTACGATTCTGTAGATTATAGAAGCTTTGCTTTTTCTTCAAATATAGGGGAGGATACTTTAGAGGAAGAAAAAAATAAAGCAATGGAAGATATAAAGAAAAAAGCCAAAGCAATGGAAGAGAGGAGAAAGGCTGGGGAAGATTTTGAAGCTCTATGCATTGAAAATGCTAATGAAGAGCAAAAGTCTTTGTATGAAAATGCAGAAGGTAAGGGAAGTTTAACAGAAGGAAGCTCCTATGGAGGAACTCCTGTAGCCTTGAGTGAGTGGCTGTTTGACGAGAAACGAAAAAGTGGGGATTTAACAACATTGCCGGATGAGACCAATAGTCAATATTATGTAGTAGAGTTTGTAAAAAGATATTATGATGAAACAAAAAATGAGACAATTGAAAATACAATTGCCAACGAAAAAGTTTCGAAACTTTTAGAAGACTTAACTTCTCAATATACAGTAGCAGATGTAGCAGGAGAATTAACATATCTGACTCAAAATGCAAAGACCAAGTAAATAAATAGAAAGGACTGCTAAAGTTTGTGCTGTCAAGGAGGAAGTGAGAATTGATGGAGGAGCTAAAAGAGAGAAGGAAGAAGTGGGAATGCCTTTTTCTAGAATGTATAAAAGATGGAAAAATAGATGTGGAAGCATTTCTTGAGCTTTTGGAGGAGAAGGAAAGAGAGGAAATTTATGGGTTTACTTGGCCAGGAAAGAAAAAGGCTTATCTTCTTTCAAAGGAGCCGCAAAAATCCTGCCTGGTACCAGTAAAGGAAGAGAGTAGGGAATGGGAGAAAACAAAAAATGTATTTATTGAAGGAGAAAACCTAGAAGCTTTAAAAATATTGCAAGAAAACTATTGTAAAAAAATAGGGATGATTTATATCGATCCTCCGTATAATACAAACAGAGACTTTGTATACCAAGACAGTTATGCAGAGAAAGAAAGAAATAGGATGGGAACAAAGAAAAAATTAGGAGGCTCTTATCATAGAAAATGGCTTTCTATGATGTACCCAAGACTTTTAATTTCTAGAAATCTTTTAAGAGAAGATGGAATTATGCTCATCAATATTGATGAGCATGAGTATGTAAATTTACAAAAACTAATGGAGGAAATTTATGGAGAGGATAATCAGTTAGGAACGATTATTTGGGATAAAAGGAATCCAAAAGGCGATGCAAAAGGAATTGCCATTCAGCATGAGTATATTGTCATCTATGCAAAAAATAAAAAAGAATATCTCCAATCCAATCCATTAAAACGGAGGAAAAAAAACGCCCAGAAAATATTAAAAACAGCAGAAGATATTTATAATAAATATAAAGAGGAAAATAAAATAGAGGAAGGGAGAAAAGAATTTGCCAGATGGATGGCAAAGCAGCAAAGTTTTTCAGGAGGGGAAAAAGCTTATCACAAATTAGATGAGGATGGACAAGTTTATCGTCTAGTGTCCATGGCCTGGCCCAATAAAAAAAAGCCTCCAGCCGATTACTTTATTCCTCTTATTCATCCAGTTACAGGAAAAAAATGTCCAGTACCTCATCGAGGATGGAGAAATTCCCCAGCAAAGATGAAGGAGCTGTTAGAAAAGGGAGAGATAGTTTTTGGAAAAGATGAAACAGTTCAGCCAGCTAGAAAGTATTTATTAAAAGATAATCAATATGAAAACATTCCTTCTGTTATTTATTATGGAGGCAGTGATGATCTGCTGTTAAAGGACATGGGTATTCCTTTTGATACGCCAAAGGTTCTATCTATAGTCACAGAGCACATTTTAAATTTTTCAAAAAGGGAAGATAAAATCTTAGATTTTTTTGCTGGATCGGCAACGACAGCCCATGGTGTTATGAAAGCAAATGCAATGGATGGAGGAGAGAGAAGCTTTCTTATAGTGCAAATGCCAGAGCAAATTGAAAAAAGGCATGACGCCTATAAAAAAGGCTTTAGAAAGGTCAGTGAAATAACAAAGAGAAGGCTAGAGATAGCAGGAGATAATATTATAAAAGAAAAAAAAGGGGTAGACACAGGGTTTCGAAAATATGTGGTGACCCCTTTCCCAAATGAAGATGGAATGGAGGAGTGAAATGGAAGGATACAAAAAGGTTTTACTAGAAGAAGTGGAAGAGTTTCGAAAGGCGGGACATAAATTTTTAAAGGGGGAAATAAATAAAGGAGACTTTAAAAAGATTTCAGGAGGCATGGGAAGCTACGCACAGAGGGATGGAAAAACCTTTATGATTCGTCTTCGCACTCCTTCAGGGCTTCTGTCCTTACCTCACCTTACTTTCATTTTATCTTATGCAAGAAAATATAAGCTGGAAAGAATTCATTTGACGACAAGGCAGGCAATACAGCTTCATGACTTGGAAATAGATGATGTATGCGATATTATGAAAGATGCCATTGCCCATGATTTATTTACAAGAGGAGGGGGCGGAAACTATCCAAGAAATGTGGCGTTATCTCCTATGGCTGGAGTGGAGAGAGGGGAAGCCTTTGATGTAACCCCTTATGCTCTCTTAGTGGGAGATTATTTTTTGAAAAATGCAACAGGTTATCACCTTCCAAGAAAGGTGAAAGTAGCTTTTTCTTCTGGACAGAAAGATACAGCAGGGGCTGGAATTAATGATTTAGGCTTTATGGCTGACTTGGAAAAGGGGATTCCTGTATTTCGCATGTGGATTGCAGGAGGCATGGGGCAGGGAGCTGCTTTAGGGATTCCTTATGAGAAGGCAATTGACCCAAGAGACGTACTTTACTATGTAGAAGCATTAATTCGCCTTTTTGTGAATGAGGGAGATTATGAGAATAGATCAAAGGCAAGAATTCGATTTATCCCTAAAAGAATGGGGGACAAAGAGTTTTTACAATGTTATGAGAAATACGTGGAGGAAGTGAAAGACAGCTGTAAATTAGAGGAGATAGCCCCTGTGCTTGCGGATAATGTAAAGTGGGAGGAAGAAAAGCATTCTCATATTCTTTTTCCCCAAAGGCAGAAAGGAACTTATACCCTTCTTCTCCATCCTCTTTGCGGACAGCTAGGGGTGGATGAGGCATCCAAGATTTACGATTTTCTAAAAGAAGAGAACAAAGAGGAAATACGTCTTGGACTTTCTGAAGATATGTATATTAGAAACTTGTCCTTAGAAAGGGCTAAAGAACTCTGGGAGATAATGAAAGACAAAATGATGGATACAAAAATTGGCCAAAGTGTCAGCTGTATTGGTACGCCTACATGTCAAATAGGAGTACAGCAGAGCCAGCAGCTTTGCAAAAATATTATTCATCAAATAGAAGAAGGAAAAAAAGAGGAGGGAAGGCTCCCTTCTTTGTCCATTAGCGGCTGTCCCAATAGTTGTGCAAGACATCAAGTAAGCAGTTTAGGCTTTGCTGGAAAGATGAAAAAAGTTGAAGGAACAATGATGAATGTGTTTGACATGTATGCTGGTGGAAAGGTACAAGGCAGCAAAAGTAAGATGGGGCAGTGCTATGGAACACTGCCAGCAGATAAAATACCAGAATTTATACAAAGGCTTTTAGAAGAGTTGGAGAAAGAAGAGATGAGTTTTGAAACATTTTTAGAAGAAAAAGAAGAAAAGTTTTTAAATCTTACAAAAGAGTATAGGGTATAATATTTGTGTGACAGGGACTGGATTTGTGCATAGGGGGATAGAAACAGGAATGAACAATGGGAAATTTCTTGTAAAAGATTTAAAAAGGACAGCGCTTGTTTTCCTAGGAGCTTGTATTATGGCAATGAATATGAACAGCTTTGTCCAGACAGGAGGGCTCATTCCAGGAGGATTTAACGGATTGACATTATTAATCCAGCAAATTGGAAAGGAGTTTTTTTATTTTGAAATTCCATTTACTGCCATTAACCTTCTTTTAAATAGTATACCTATATGGATTAGCTTTCGATTTATTGGGAAAAAGTTTACCATTTATTCTTGTATCATGATTATATTAACGAGTGTATTCACAGATATACTTCCAGCCTATCCCATAACCCATGACACTTTGCTTGTTAGCATTTTTGGAGGTATTATGAATGCGCTGGCGATTAGCTTATGTCTTTTTGCCAGCGCTACAAGTGGAGGTACGGATTTCATTGCTATTTTTTTATCAGAGCGTTTTGGGATTGATGCATGGAATTATATTTTACTAGGGAATATGGGAGTGCTTCTCATAGCAGGTGCTTTATTTGGATGGAATGAAGCGCTTTATTCCATCATTTTTCAGTTTACCTCCACTCAGGTGTTAACAATCCTATATAAGCGTTATCAGAAAAAAACGTTACTTATTGTGACGAATGAGCCAGATAAAATATACGAAGCCATTAAAAATATTACAAATCACGATGCAACGTTAATCAAAGGGATAGGGTGTTATCAGAAAAAAGAGTGTAATATTATATATTCCATTGTCTCTTCTGATGAAACCCGTAAAGTTTTATCCAAAGTAAAAGAAATTGACTCTCAGGCTTTTACAAATATTATAAAGACAGAACAGGTAAATGGACATTTTTATCAAAGGCCCAATGATTAGTTGACAAGTCTTAGGATTCTTCTTATAATTTCATCAATGAGAATTAGATCAACCATACATAGATAAAAAAACTGGAGAAATGATAGAAAAAATTTGGAGGAAAAAAAAGTGAAAAAATATGGCGTTAATGAACTGAGGAAGATGTTTTTAGATTATTTCGAAAGCAAAGGCCATTTAATCATGAAAAGTTTTTCTTTAGTGCCTAAAAACGATAACAGTCTGCTTTTGATTAATTCTGGCATGGCCCCTTTAAAGCCTTATTTTACAGGGCAGGAAATACCTCCAAGAAGAAGGGTAGCAACATGTCAGAAATGTATCCGCACTGGAGATATTGAAAATGTGGGAAAAACAGCCAGACATGGTACTTTTTTTGAGATGCTGGGAAATTTTTCTTTTGGAGACTATTTTAAACATGAGGCAATCCAATGGACATGGGAGTTTTTAACAGAAGTCGTAGGTTTAGATAAGGATCGTCTTTATCCTTCTGTCTACGAGAAAGACGAAGAAGCTTTTGAAATATGGCAGAAAGAAATAGGAATTGAAAAAGAGCGCATTTTTCGTTTTGGCAAGGAAGACAATTTTTGGGAACATGGTTCAGGCCCCTGTGGTCCTTGTTCGGAAGTGTATTTTGACCGGGGAGAAAAATATGGTTGTACAAGGAAGGACTGTACGGTTGGCTGCGACTGCGATCGGTATATTGAAGTTTGGAACAATGTATTCACCCAGTTTGACAATGACGGCCAGGGGAATTATACAGAATTAGAACAAAAAAATATTGATACAGGAATGGGATTAGAACGTCTTGCTGTAGCTGTTCAGGACGTAGATTCTATTTTTGACGTGGATACAATAGAGAAGCTTAGAAATAAAGTCTGCCAAATAGCAGACATAAAATATAAAGAAGAAGATAAAAAAGATGTATCTATCCGATTAATTACCGATCATATCCGCTCCGCCACCTTCATGATCTCAGATGGGATTATGCCTACCAATGAGGGACGGGGATATGTACTAAGAAGAATCATTCGAAGGGCAGCAAGGCACGGAAGACTTCTTGGCATAGAAAAAGGCTTTCTTGCAAAATTAGGAGAGACAGTTATAGAAGGAAGTAAGGATGGCTATCCAGAATTAGAAGAAAAGAAAGAGTTTATTTTCAATGTTTTAACCCAGGAAGAAAAAAAGTTTAACAAAACGATTGATCAGGGGCTAAACATTCTTTCTGAAATGGAAGATACTATGAGAAAAGAAAATAGGAGAGAGCTTTCAGGTACAGACGCCTTTAAACTCTATGATACCTATGGCTTCCCCCTTGATTTGACAAAGGAAATATTAGAAGAAAAAGGGTATGATGTAGAGGAAGAGGGATTTCATGCAGCAATGGAAGAGCAAAAGGGAAAAGCGAGAAGCGCCAGAAAGGAAACGAATTATATGGGTGCAGATCAAACAGTATATGAATCCCTGGATCCTACGATTACCTCTCTTTTTGTAGGTTATGACAGACTTTCTCATAAGTCTAGAATCTCAGTCATGACAACAGAGATCGAAGAAACAGATTCCTTAAGTGAAGGAGAGACAGGAACGGTTATTGCTCATGAGACACCTTTTTATGCAACAATGGGAGGACAGAATGGAGACAAAGGGCTCATCAAAGGAAAAGATGGAGACTTTGTTGTGGAAGAAACAGTAAAGCTTCCTGGCGGCAAAATAGGACATGTAGGAAAAGTAATAAAGGGGATGCTGTGTAAAGGAGAATGGGTCAATTTACAGGTGGAAGAAAGTAATCGAAGGGATACTTGTAAAAATCACAGTGCCACTCACTTATTACAAAAGGCTTTGCGAGATGTTTTAGGAGCCCATGTAGAACAGGCAGGTTCTTATGTAAGCAAAGACAGACTGCGTTTCGACTTTAGCCATTTTTCACCAGTGACAAAAGAAGAGCTAAGTAAAGTAGAGGAGATGGTTAATAAGAAAATCAGGGAATCTATTCCAGTGGAAACAAAGATCATGTCTATGGAAGATGCAAAAAAGACAGGGGCAATGGCTCTATTTGGAGAGAAATATGAAGAGACTGTGAGAGTTGTACAAATGGGGGATTTTTCCATAGAGCTTTGTGGAGGAACCCATGTAGAAAATACAGCATCTATTATTGCATTTAAAATTTTATCCGAGAGTGGAGTAGCCGCAGGAGTGAGAAGAATTGAGGCCTTGACAGGAGAAGGAGTATTTAGCTACTACAAAAAACAGGAGGAGACATTAAAAGAAGCAGCAAAAATAGTAAAAGCTTCCCCAGAACATTTAGTGGAGAGATTAGAACATTTAGTGGTTGAGTTAAAGACTCTTTCTAGTGAGAATGAATCTTATAAAAGTAAGGCTGCTAAAGATGCTTTGGGTGATGTCATGACGAAGGTAGAACAAGTAAAGGAAGTAAAATTATTAGCGGCAAGTTTATCAAAGGTAGATAAAAATGGATTGAGGGATTTAGGAGACCAAATAAAAGAAAAATTAGGGGAAGGTGTTATTGTACTTGCCTCTAGTGAAGAGGGAAAGGTAAATTTAATGGTCATGGTAACAGAAGAAGCCCAGAAGAAAGGAGCTCATGCAGGCAATTTGATTAAAGGAATTGCAGGACTCGTAGGCGGCGGTGGTGGCGGACGCCCTAATATAGCCCAAGCAGGAGGGAAAAACCCAGAAGGAATTTCCAAGGCTTTGGAGGAAGCAAAAAAGGTGTTGATGGCCCAGCTAGGAGCTTAATGTTATAACTAGCAGTAAAATGAATACAAAGTGAGAAATAGAATATCTTAGCTGGCGCATATTGGCAGTTTCGATATTCTTCTCACACTTGACATTTAAGAAAAAAAAAATTATACTTAAATAGAATAAAACCAGGGCTTGTACTGGTTTCGACGGGGGTTTCGAAGTTAGGATAGCCATCTGCGGTCCGATTCCGCATAAAACAGTCGGAATTTTAAAAATAAACGCTGAAGATAATTTAGCTTACGCTGCCTAATGGCAGCTGTCGGTCTTAAGTCACTCGCTGCTTAAGTATCCGGCATCGACTTTGCGAGGCACTTTATTTTCAAAGCTTTGAGGAAATAAAAGAAAGAATGAAGCTACTAAAAAAAAGAGCCTGTCCTTAGGCGCTTTTTCGAGGGAATGATAATATAAGGAATGTGATGGGAGAAATCTTAATGGAAGGGCTTTCGGACGCGGGTTCGATTCCCGCCAGGTCCACGAGAAATAACATTGAAATTCAACTTGGATTCAATGTTATTTTTACTGTTCAGGAAATGTTGGAATTCCTTTATAACAATAAAAGATTTTTTGAAAGGGATTTCAAAACAAGGAGATTTACATGGCAAGGGAGGAGAGGCGGCTATGGAACAGTGGAGCGTAGGGGGATATACTTTTGGATCAGAGAAGGATGCAGAGATTGCTAGAGAAGAGGAGAAAAAAATTACATACTTGGAAGCGAGAATGAATTATAAAGAACCAGAGTCTGTCTTACAAATATACAAAAAAATACTAGAAAATAGACTGTTTGTAACGCCAGTTGGGCATGAATACTTAGTAAAGCTTCAAAATTTCTTAGTGGAAAGTAAAGGAATATCCAAAGAACAAATTCCAAAAATCCCTCTCTTTAATGTATATAGCCCCCAGGGATTGGAAGCGCCAAAAAAAAGCCGTAAAAGAATAGAGGGGAAAAAAGGACCAAATATAAAAAGGCGGCTTAGAATATCCATTGCCTTGAATATACTGTTTGTCTGTATGCTTATAGCTATGTTTGTTGTTGCCTTAAATGCAGATAACCCTAATATACTTAATTATAAGTCTGCTTTAGAAAATCGGTATGCGGAGTGGGAACAAGAGTTAAAGGAAAGAGAGGCAGCAGTGAAACTAAAAGAAAGAGAATTAAAAAGGAATACACAGGAAAGAGAAGAATAATTCACATTTTTAACATAATTTATGGCTATACTGAAAAAAATAAAAATAAGTATGAGATGAGAAGACAAAGACGCTCAGAAATGAGGGAAATATGGAACGGTTAAAAATTCTTGTAGTAGATGATGAAAGTAGAATGAGGAAGCTTGTAAGAGATTTTTTGGTAAAAAGAAATTATGAGGTAGTTGAGGCTGAGGATGGGAGTCAAGCTTTAGATATTTTTTTTGAACAAAATGACATTGCTCTTGTACTGCTGGATATAATGATGCCTAAAGTGGATGGTTGGCAAGTATGCAGAGAAATTAGGGAATATTCAAAGGTTCCTATTATTATGCTGACGGCTAAAAGCGATGAAAAAGATGAGCTTCAAGGATTTGAACTGGGAGTGGACGAATATATTTCAAAGCCCTTTAGTCCCAAAATTCTTGTGGCAAGAGTGGAGGCTCTTCTACGAAGAGTAAATGCTTATAATACAGAAGATATATTGGAGATAAAGGGAATTATTGTTGATAAGTCGGCTCATACGGTAAGTATTGAAGGAAAATCTGTTGATTTAAGTTTTAAAGAATTTGAGCTGCTCACATATTTTATGGAAAATGCAGGAATTGCTCTGTCCAGGGAAAAAATACTGAATAATGTATGGAATTATGATTATTTTGGAGACGCCAGAACAATTGATACCCATGTAAAAAAATTAAGAAGTAAAATGGGAGAGAAAGGAAATTACATTAAGACAATTTGGGGAATGGGGTATAAATTTGAGGTGGACGCCAAAGAAAAATGTGAGAGAAAAGGTTAATACTATACGAAACTTCAAGTGTAGGCCTTCTTTTATTTAGATGGTTCATGGGAGAGGCGTGGGTATAAAAATGAAACACTCAATTAAAAGGCAATTTACCTGTATTTTCATGGCATTAATAGCAGGCACTATTATTATATGCTGGTTTATTAACAGTACATTGTTAGAAAATTATTATATTTATAATAAGCAGACTGTTCTGCAAAATTCTTATCATCGAATCAATGAAGCGGCAGAAAGCGGGAGTATTCATTCTAAAGAATTTGCCTTGGAATTTGAAAGAATTTGGACGATGAATAATCTAAGTGTTTTGATCATTGACTCTAGTACAGAAACGGTTATGGCGTCAGTAAATGATGTAGGCTTGTTGGCGAGAAGAATTTTAGATTATAGTTTTAATCAGGATAACGAACGCTCAAAGGTTGTTTATGAATCAGAAAAGTATATGATTCAAATAACAAGGGATAAGAGAATAAATGCAGACTATATTGAAATGCTGGGCACGTTGGAAAATGGAAATTTTTTTATTATGAGAACTGCCTTGGAAAGCATTCGAGAAAGCGTGGAATTGGCCAATAGGTTTTTGGCTTATGTAGGTTCCATTGCCATTGTTTTAAGTGGGATTGTAGCCTGGCTGGTAGCTAAAAAAGTAACAGAACCTGTTTTGGAATTAGCTTCTTTGGCAGAGAGGATGGCTAGCTTGGATTTTGAGGCAAAATATGAGAGCGATGATAAAAATGAAATTGGATTGCTAGGAAATTATATGAATAGAGTTTCCTCCACTTTGGAGGAAACTATTAGTGAATTAAAAACGGCAAACAATGAATTAAAAAGTGATATTGAAAAGAAGGAACAAATGGATGAAATGCGAAAGGAATTTTTATCCAATGTGTCCCATGAGCTTAAGACGCCCATTGCCCTTATTCAAGGATATGCAGAAGGCTTAAAAGAAGGAATCAATGATGATGAGGAGAGTAGAAATTTTTACTGTGATGTTATTATGGACGAAGCGGATAAAATGAACCAGATGGTAAAAAACCTTCTCACATTAAACCAATTGGAATTTGGCAATGAAGTTGTGACAATGGAAAGATTCAATATTACTGATATGATAAAAAATTATATTCAGTCAGTAGATATATTGGCAAAACAAAAAGAAGCCCAAATTATTTTTCGGGAAGAAAAACCATATTTTGTCTGGGCTGACGAGTTTAAGACAGAAGAAGTATTCATGAATTATTTAAGCAATGCTTTTCATCATGTTGCCAATGAAATGGTTATTGAAGTGAAAGTAAGGCAGGAAGATCAAAAGGTTCGAGTTTCTGTATTTAATACAGGAGAGCCTATTCCAGAAGGAGCCATTGAGCATATTTGGACAAAGTTTTATAAAGTTGACAAAGCTAGAACAAGAGAGTACGGAGGAAGTGGAGTAGGACTTTCTATTGTAAAAGCAATTATGGAGTCTTTTAATGAGAAATATGGAGTAAAAAATTACGAAAATGGTGTAGAATTTTGGTTTGAGCTTGACTGTAGATTGCATAAATTGTAAAATAGAAAGTGTAATGAGACTTTCTAAGTTTTCCATTGAAATTTTCACTGTACTTTTAGGACAGTATGGAAAGGAAGATGGAATCTCTGATTTCAAGATCCTTATTTGTATACAAAGGAGCAGAAATATCTATATAGGTGAAAGAAAAGAATATTATAGGGGTTTAGGAGAAAAAGAAATGAAATGTAAAAAGAGTGTTGTAATTTGTTCTATCATAGGAGCATTAATGTTAACAGGATGTAATTATAGTGATATGATGCAGCTGACAAATGAGGAAACAGAACAGGTTGCCCAGACAACAGCCAATCTACTTTTGAAGTATGATAGAAATTATGAAAATACATTAGTAAATTTACCGCCAGGAAAATATTACTTAGAGGAAGACATTGCGGCAGCAGAAGCTCTTTATGAACAGCAGAAGGCCGCAGAGGAAGCAAATAGTCAGTCTCAAGGGGAAACGAGCCTTTCGGTAGATGAAATTTTAAATTTAAATGGCATGACATTACAATATGAAGGATTTTCAACTTATGAATCGTATCCCCCAACAGTTGGTCAAGGAACAGAAGGAGCTCTCCCAGAAGAAGGAACAGAAAATCCGGGAGTTTCAGGGATTGATCCTACAACAGATATGAGCAGTTTCTTTTCTATGGGAGCTTCCCAAGGAAAAACATTAGGGATTTTTACATTTTCTATTTTAAATAATTCAGAGGCTGATCAGACTTGTGACGTTCTTTCATCAGATGCAAGGTTCCGTTTTACTTTTAATGGAAGTAATACAAAAAATGCTCTAACGACGATCTTATTGAATGATTTAAAATCACTGCAGACAATAGTGCCAGCAGGTGGAAAAGTAGAGGCTGTCCTTGTAGTGGAAGATACACAAGAATTTTTTGACAATATACAACAAATAGAACTTGTTATAAAAAGTGGAATGAACACAGCAACAATGACACTGCAATAATTGCAGTGTTTTTTTATTATAGGAACTACCTTGTTACTGTGGAGTGATGAAGTGTCAATTTTCCTATGATAGACGACAGAAAAATATTATGCACACTCGTGTAAAAGGTATTGTGTCCCTAAGGCGACCGCACCGGGAGCAGCAAAGTATTCAAGTCCCTCATGAGTGAGGGGATAGAGAGCTGATGCGAGCTTGCCCACTTTCTTCGTGTAGTCAAATATTCTCTTGAAGTTTTTGGATGCAATAAAAACTTTCTTAAATATTAGAAGAGTATTATGCGCAAAAAAGAGAATAGTTGCCATTCTGGCAGTTATTCAGAATAGATTACTCCTTTTGGAATATTTTTTTAGTAATCTTAGGAACCAACATTTTTCAACAGACTAAATTTTCGTGAGAAATATAGAGACTCATTTAGATAAAAACTAGATGGGAAAGGTAAAAGTTCTTCTTGCTATATAGCATAAAAAAAGCATTAAAAAAAAACTAGAAAAAAAATGAAAAAAGGCGTTGACAAAAGAGGGAGGAGGGTGCTATAATAAGTCTTGCCCGTTGCGAGAGAAGGACGGGCAGGAAAAGAAGGACCATGACAACTGAACAGTAATGCGAACCCGAAACAAGAGAGAAAGAAAGAAGAAGAAGGAAGCAGACAGCGAAGAGAGACAGAGGAAGAAAGAAACAAAACAAGAGAGTTTGATCCTGGCTCAGGATGAACGCTGGCGGTGCGCCTAACACATGCAAGTCGAACGAAGGATTGTGAAGGAACTTTACGGAGGGAAAACACAATGACTGAGT
>CAJUTQ010000076.1 GCA_910589265.1 uncultured Lachnospiraceae bacterium | reverse complement strand
TTTATGATGAAGAAACTGGTTTGCTGTATATCCCAAAAGATTTGTACATGGGTGAGGAAGGAAAAGATATTTTCCTATATTTACAAATCCAGTTCATGCAGGTTTTCAACAAAATCAGCAGGAGTGATGATGAGTCTATGACATCTGAGCTTCACACAATTTCAGTGGATGAGGATAAAGAACAAGTGGAGCTTTCTTCCTATAGCCAGGAGATTTTCTCCTTGCAGACTTCTATCAATGTTGAAAAAGGCATGGATGCAGAAAATTTGAATGTTGTTGTCAATGGGTTCCCTATGAAAAAGGATGCTTATGCATATAATCCAGAAACAGGTGAGTTAGTAGTTGCTGTATCCCCTGCATCTGTTAATTCTATTGAAGTTACTGAAGATGAGAATGCTTTGTCTGATGAACTTTTGGATTTTATGGAAAAATCAGAAGCTGGGGCTCCTTCACAGATGCTCAATTCTGGTGCAGGGATGCCAGCAAAGAAAAAAATAACTGTAGATAGTCTTGATGATGTTCCAACAGAAGGATGGGGTGGGGTTATTCCTATTCGCCTTCAATATTGGCATGTAGGGAATGACAGCCAACACTCAGAACACTTGGAAAATGTGTGGATAGCTTGGACAGGTAATGACAATAATGCTGATGTAACAGCTTTTATGAATGCTTTGATAAACAATACAGATATATCCTTTGGAAATGGTGTGGGTAGAGATAACCCATTTGATATATTCTTTGACAGTTATGCTGACAGTCTTGAGTTTGCTGCTTTTCTTAAGCAAATTGGGACAGTTGGTGCAAACTGTGCCCATGTGTCAACACCAATACCAGATTTTAATGCAGAGGATAGTCAAAGCAGTGATATTCCAAATGTAACAGATATGGAGCCAGGTGACAGGGGGAAAATCTATCTTAAGGTAATTGACAGGCAGGACAATAAGCCAGAAAAAGGGAAAGCAACTGGTTATATTGTGCTTGGGATGTTTACAAGAAACAGTGGTGGGCAGATTGGAAATGCTGTCATCAGGATTGACTATGAAGCAGAAGTAAAGGATGCAGTAGACCCAATATACCTTTAGAAAAAGAACAGAAAAAGAAGGAGAAAGAATTCTCTTTTTTTTATTTCCTAAAAACTTCTGATTTATAGACATAATCAATTTTTAATCAACAAGCATCTTCAATGATGGAATTTTCTTTCCTTCTCTTCCCCATATTAAAAAAGAATATAAAAAGGAAAAAGAAAAAGAAGGAGGACTCAACTTGTTCTCCTTCTTTCCAAAATTCTTTTAATTTCTCTTTTTGTTGATATTTTTCAACAATAAGTTTATAATATAGATAAAAAATGAATAATTTATGAAGGAGGACATAAAAAATGTTGAAAAAAATGAAGAAGATGAAACATTCAACCCTGATATCCATTGTGATTGCCATGGTATTTGTATTTTTACTGACTTCTGTAACTGCTGTTGAATTCTGCACACTGCCTAAGGCAGAGCCAGATGGTGTGATTAATAGACAGTCAAACCTTTTTGGCAGTGCCAAGGTTTCCCAGGATGCCAAAGCTGTTAAATCTGCCAAAGTAAAAAAGCCAGGGCAGGTGAAAGGGCTGAAGAAGGTGAAAACAAGTTGCAAATGGGATGGGTATAGAAATGACAGCTCTATCAAAATCAGATTTAATAAGGTTAAGGGAGCCATAGGCTATCAAATCTTAATTTATCAGAAGAAAATAAAAGGTTTGAGGACTCCCCTTGTTTATGCTAAAACCACTAAAAATACCACATATACCATAAAAGGCTTGACTCCTGGTGGAAATCACACAATTAAAGTCAGAGCTTATACAAAGGGAAAACATGGAAAAATTATCTATGGAAAGACTAAAACTATCAAAGTAAAAACATCTGGGGAAAAGAAAGGGCTTTATTTCGTATGTAATACATGTGCAGCTATCATGTCTGGGAATATGCTCAGAATGAATGAGCATTGTGAGAGCGTATATAAGGTTTGCAAAGAAACACATGCAGGAGGCACATACAATTGGTATTATTAAAAAAAAACAGTTCTCTGTTCAAGCAGGGAACTGTTTTTTTGATTATTTCCACTGCTCCACCCTCCCTTCAAAGAAAAAAGTTACATATTCATTGAGATACAACAATTGAAAAGACTAAAAAAATATGAAAGGAGATTAAATTGATGATTAAGTTTTTGAAAAAGGCTACCTCTGCACTGTTAGCTTCTCTGATGTGTGTTCCAGCAGGAATTGTGAATGTCTCACATGCTGTTGAAAGTAACTCTGATGGCAATTATACAGTGACATTAACTGATACAGAGAATGGGCTGATCCAGTTTTCTGAGGACAGCATGAACAATTCATCTGCATCCCAGGATGGTTATCAGATGATGCACATTAATGATGACGGAGAGATGGAAGAAATTGAAAATGATGGCTCATTGTGGGCATTCAAGGCAGGGGATGAAGTAGAAATAGAATGTATCCCTGATGATGGGTATTATGTGGAAACACTGGCATTAAAAGACTCTGAAACTGGCAAAACACTTTCACAGGCAGACACAGTGGATAATGCCTTTTCCTTTTCCATGCCTGAGAAAAATGTTTCTGTAGAAGTCACTTTTTCTTCTACTGCTACCATAAACATTGAGGATGATAAAAAATCAAAATCCTCTGATGGCATTGAATATCATGACATTACTGAAGATATGGAAATTTCAAAAGATGAGGTAGATGAGGTAGTGGCAGATGTGATTACTGAAAGTTACATAAAAAGCAACCTGGATGAAAAATATGCCACTGTTGATGGAAGTCATATAAGGATATCAAACATCCTCCTTGTCAAAAATACCCTTTTTGATGGAAACTATGTAAAAGATTCAGATACCATTGATTCTGTCATTGGCAGCATTGAGCAAGGTGATGCACATATGCATGAAAATG
>CAJUTQ010000075.1 GCA_910589265.1 uncultured Lachnospiraceae bacterium | reverse complement strand
ATTTTTTCCATTTTGTCTTGCATAGTTTATAAGTTCTGGATCCGATAATGATTCGGAAAACTTTTGAAATCTTCTTTTATAAGATTTATCCATATGCACCCCTGTCTGTATTCTAACATAAAGAAAGGAACCTGTTGACAGGTTCCTTTAGATTTTTCTTAAGTTTATGATGTTGCCCTTTCCCCCTGGAATAACCCCTCTGCTTTTTATGCTGCTTCCGGGAGACGCATCTTTTTATTCCTGAATTTAGAGAGATTATAACCAATAGAAACCAGTAACCATTCCAGTTTCACCCGGTTTAGGCCTTTTCTTACCACCCGTTTATACCAGCGATCGTATTTCATGACACCAAACGTTCCTTCTGCCTGGATGGATCGATTCATTCGCAGCAACGCCCCCTGGATGCTTTCCAGGTTTTCCAATACTTCCTTGTGCCTGGAACTCAGTTCCGAATTGATACATACCGTCCTGTTTTTATTCGTCTTTTTGCATTGGGATGCGTATAGACAGCCGCTGCAGTCTTCGCACGTATAGTACTCCTCCTGACGGCCATATTGGTTTCCTCTTACAGCCTTTCTATAGGCAAAATGGAATTTCTTCCCTCCGGGACACACCAGATCGCCATCCGAATCCACGTTAAAATTTACCGCCCGGAACGGATCATCGTGATATCCTTTTTCCTTTGTTTCCTTTTTGTACATGGGAAATTTCATGTACTTCTCCATGCCCTGTTCTGGCAGTAAATAGAATTGTTGAACGAGCCATATCCGGCATCCGCAACCGGATATTTCGGGTAAAATCCATACAATTCCTTAAACTTCTCCATCAGTGGTATGAAGCAGTCCATATCTGAGCGGTACTGCATCACATCCACCACCGCTATGTATTCATCTGCCACTCCAATCTGAATATTATACGCAGGGAGAAGCTGGTCATTTCCCATAGAATCCTTTTTCATCCTCATAAATGTGGCGTCATAGTCTGTCTTGGAATAACTGTTGCGGTCCGAGCCGCAGATCCGGATTTTTTCCACGTATTCTTTCAGCTTTTCCGTATATTCTTTCAACTTCTCATAGTAACGCTGTTCCCGGGTTTTCCGGTGGCCTCTTTCGTGGACAAACTCCTTTTCGTCAATCCGGCACTTGAAAGCATACCTGCTTAGGAGCATTTCCAGACATTGCGGACTATATTCCGCGTTCGTTTCTACCTTTAATCCGGTATCAACCAGATCCTCATTGATCTGGTTCAGCAGCTGGGTAATCTTTGCAAACAGCTGGTATCTGAATTTTTCCGTACTCTTTTTCCATACCCAGGTATATTTGTTAGCGTTTGCCTCAAATTTTGAGCCATCTATATAGAGATGTTCCATATCCACTCCGTCTTCCTTTTGGATGTATTCCATAACAGTGCGGAAAATGTCTTCGGCATTTCCATTGATTTCCTCATTAATAAAATATCCGAAGGCACGGTAACTGGGCGTTTCATAATCCATCAGGTACATGTAACGGATATTGACTCTGCACCGCTCTTCCACTTCTCTTAAACTTGCGTATCCTGTGTCCATAAAGCCAAATAAGATTGTTTTAAGCATGTTGACACGATTATATCCAGGCCTGCCATAACGATATAATGACTCAGGCTTGAGATACTGTTCTATTCCGATCTCCTCCATGAGCTGGTCAAATGCCAATACCGGTTCGCACATATCTAAACTATCTGCAAGAAACAGTGGTAATCTTCCCTGCTTTGGACTATAATAATATTCGGTATTGTTTTTCATAGCAGATAAATTATACCAAAAAGAAAAGAACACCTCCAGGTTTTATTCCTGAAAGTGTTCTTTTTTTGTTAAGAGACTTTTTTCACAGCCCCTTTTTTTTAATATTCTGGATATGGTATAACAATAGCCGCAATAATGTACGTAATAATACCGCTTCCACCGGCCAACGTCAGCGCTACTACAAGTAATCTTATAATGGTCGGGTCTATATTAAAATACTCTCCCACCCCTCCACATACTCCACATACCATTTGATCTTTCCTTGACTTTGTTAATCTTTTAAATGAGCCTCCCATATTCATCCTCCATTCTTATTAAACATAACATCAACATTTCCCATTCCACAGACTATCTCCATTTTCTGTCTTCCTCCATTTTCGTCTTTTAATCTAGCTCTTAAAGAGGAAGAATAATCTTCTTTGTCTATTCGAACAGTACCCATATCACATTGAATGTCATATTGAAAATCCTCTTTTTCCTGTTCTAAATACATGCTGATACTTCCCATGTCGCAATCTGCACGTAAATCTCCATTTACACTTCCTTCAAATTGTACGTTTCCCACCACAACGGATATTTCTGTATTGTTTAATGTAGCCCCTGTCATGATCAATTCTCCTGCATCCACATATAATTTACTATTTGCAGCAGAACTTCCATCTATTTTCATATTGCCCATGCCTACTTGTGCATACAAATCTTTTGTATATATATTTGCTATATCCCCCTCTCCCATTCCACAATAAATTTCTACCTCCTCCAGTTCAGCCTTTTGGGGGACATATAGGATGAATTGAGGAACAGAGCGAATATCTCTTCTAAAAATGGACTTCCAATAATTATGTTTACTCTCCATCTGTAACGAATCTTTATCTTGTTCCCATATAAAATATCCTGTTTTATTACTTTCATATTTGAAAGTATCTCCTTCATAAGGAACAAGGCGAAAAGAAGCAGCCTCCATATCTAAATTAATCTTTTTTATTTCTTCTGCCTTTCCCAATTCTCCTGTTTCTCTTACTGTGTCGTCTTCTGTATGTTCCTTTATCATCTTATCATTCATAGCATAGAAGGGCAGGGAAAGAAAAGAAGCAACACCCACCTTCTCCTGAAATACAGATGATATCCTAGTTCCTCCTAAAACCACCCCTGTTCCAGCTATGGCAATCCCTATCAAAACAAAAATCAAACTCAGCCACAAAGTTATTCTCGTAAATCTTTTCATGCTGTCTTCCTCCTATTCCACAAACTCCCTATCCCTCTTCTAAATACTGCTGCACATTTTGGAACAGCTGATCCGCATATCCAGACGGTAAGCCATAAGAAAAACAATCCCAGCCCAAATATAAACAATCCAACCCCTATAAGAAGTATCCCTAAAAAAGGGTCGGAAAATACTGAAACAATTCCTATTCCAAAAAGAATGCAACCTGTTAGTAGCAAAACCACAGTTAAAACAGCACTTCCTAAAACAATCCCAGCCGCTGTTAAAAGTACTGTTGCCAATCCTCCTAAAATACTCCCTGCAACAGCAAAAACTAAGGGACTTATGAAAACTCCCAGAAGAATAATTAGAACAAGTTTTCCCATATCTCCTCTTCCATACTGTCTTTCATCATTCTTTTCTTCCTCTATCTTGCTTTGTAAAGGATAGGAACTTTCAAACCTCTGATCCTTGTATCCCCTTTCTGAATACTCTCCAGACATGTTTTCTTTTTCCAATAAACCTGTTTTAATCATAGCAACAACTTTTTCCGGGCTTTCTAATTCCCGAATAACCTCATCCTCATTTTCCTCTCCTGCGTCATCAAAATAATCATTATAAAAGCAAAGCGCCTCTTTTCTTTCCTCTTCCTGAACATCATATAATAACATTTCTAAGCGCTCCATAAATTCCTTCCGCTTCATCCTGCGCAACCTCCCTCAAACATCGTTGAAATTTTGGTTGAATAATTCCGCCACTCAGCCTTATATAAGCCAAGCTGTATGTTCCCTTTTTCTGTCACTTTATAATAGCGCCGGTTCCTTCCCCCATATTCCATGTCATAAACTTCCAGGCAGTCATCCCTCTGGAGCCTGCGCAGCACAGGATATAAGGTAGATTCTGATATCTCCAGTACGTCGCGAACCTCTTGGGTTATTTTATAGCCATAGGTTCCTTCTGGTTCTCGAATGACAACTGCTAATACTATGGCGTCCAGTAAGGCCGCACCCGTGTTAAAGACCATGCTATCACTCCCTTTTCTAGGATAAATATTTTTTATCTAATATTATATTCTGTATAATATTACTTCTTGCTCATATTATATGTTGTATAATATTATTTTGTCAATAGACTTTAGAAATAATTAAACTTTTAATAAGAATTTAGGCTGATAATCCTATACTTTTCACCTATAATCTGAAAGTAATTCCACCTTTTACAAATAAAAAAGACCCTGGTTTACATTGATGTTTTATGGGCCTTTATCTGGAATTTTTGCCAGCTGCCTAAGCATTGGCAGTTATCATATGATTCTAAGAGATGTTGGAAAACTCATCCCTGTATTGGATAGGCGTCTTTCCTGTAGCCTTTTTAAATGCCTGGGCAAAATAAGACTGGGAGGAAAATCCCAGCATTGCAGAAATTTGTGCAATAGAATGGCTTGTAGATTCTAATAAAAATTTTCCTTCTTGTATTCTTTTTTGAATAAGATAACGGATGGGAGACAGCCCTGCATATTTTGTAAAGGCATGGGCCATATAGTATTTGTTCAGATGAGTTAAAGCTGCCAATGTATCCAATGTAATATTTTCCGAATAATTAGAATCTAAGTAATTCTTGATCTGGGCGCACTCTCTGTTTAAGATCATTTGTCTGTCCTGAATAATTGTAAGATGACTATTACGCAGCATACAAGTTAGAAGAACCTCCAAAATATTCTGGCATACTACTTCATAATTGGCTTCCTTATGGGAAATTTCCTCTAACATAATATTCAAATAAGCATAAACATTGGAGTTGCACATATTATATTTATACACTGGAGCATAAGCAGTATTCATGGAAACCCCTTCCTTAGTACAAGCAATCTTTTCAAAAGAAAAGGAAAGCCCCTCAATCCCTAAGACAATATATTCCAAAGGAGAAGTATTCCATGACTTTTCTGTATGTTCCACAAGGGGATTGATAATGACCATATCATTTTTTTCTACAGGAAACTCCTTTCCCTCTGCCACAAACAAACCATTTCCCTTTACAACATAAAACAACTCGCTAAAAGGATGGGAATGAAGGATGCTTTGCCAGTCTCCTTCATATTTTGATGTTGACACATATAAAAGTCTTGATTTTTCAAATAATGAATATCTTATATTTTCAAAACGATGCCTTGTATTTCCCATAATGCTTAGTCCCTCCTTGTATAATGTATTTAGGTTGTTCAAGGGATACCTACAAACTATTAGACTTACATGATAATAGATTTACTATAGCAAAATTTATATATATTGTCTATAATGAAGAAAATGCTGCAAAATATATAAATTTTTATATCCACATAACATACAAACTGGAAAAATAAAAAATGGGAACCTCTTTTCTTTTTTTTGCAATTTAAATAATAATACTACTTTTAACTAGCTTTTATATGTTATATTTATATAAATAAATTTTTAAAAATAGTAAAATATAAAAAATTATGCATAAAGCAATATATATAAAAAAAGAAGCAATAATAAGATTGATTCTTTTGATGCTTCTCTTTTATACTAAAGCCACAATAAAAGAGCTTGCGACAAGTAAATGAGCTATGTGCTTTTTGTATTTATTTTGATGTCGCAGAAATAACATGTGGAAATATGTTCAGAATGGAGGGTTATTATGAAACGAAAAAAAGGTGTCTCCCTTTTACTCACAGGCTCCATGACCATTTGCCTTTTAGCAGGATGCAGTAATTCAGATAGTGAAAATGCAAGTAGTCAAAAAGAGGCCTTGACCAAAGAAGAATCTACACTGGAACAAGTGCTGAGGGTAGCTGTATTTGAAGGAGGATATGGAACGGATATGTGGACGGACGTGGTTGCCGCCTTTGAAACGTCCCATCCTGGTGTTACTGTGGAACTTACCATTGATAAAAAAATTGAAGACGTGATTAGCCCTGGCATGAAAGCAGGTGATTATCCAGATGTTGTACACCTTGCAACAGGACGTGAAGCAGGACTGACAGAAACTTTAACAAAGGAAAAAGCCCTTCTTCCTTTAACAGACGTTCTTGACATGATGGTACCTGGAGAAGAGGTGAAAGTGAAAGATAAAATAGTTCCTGGTTTTCTTGACACTTTGGCCACAAATCCTTATGGAGATGGCATAACTTATTATGCCCCTATGTTCTATGGTCCTTGTGGCTTGTTTTATAACGCTGGACTTTTTGAAGAAAAAGGATGGTCTCTTCCTACTACATGGGAAGACATGTGGGCTTTAGGCGACGAGGCTGCCAAAGATGGAATTTCCTTATTTACATACCCTACTACTGGATATTTTGATGCCTTTACCTATGCCGTTCTCGCTTCCGCAGGAGGAATAGATTTCTTTAACCGTTGTATGACTTATGAGGATGGTATTTGGGAAAGCGAGAATGCTTCTAAAGTTTTCCAGATCATTGGCAAACTAGCCACCTACACAGAAGAAACAACGGTTGCCAATGCCAATGATGATAACTTTACAAAAAATCAACAGCTCATTCTTGACAACAAGGCCATCTTCTGTCCAAACGGTACTTGGCTTCCTGGAGAAATGGCTAACGCACCAAGAGCTGAAGGATTTTCCTGGGGCTTTATGCCCATTCCTGCAGTAAATGCAGGGGAGTCTGGCTATTCCTTTTGTTTCTTTGAGCAAATGTGGATTCCTGCTGCCGCCAAAAACCAGGATCTGGCAAAAGAATTTGTAGCCTACATGTATTCTGATGAAGCAGGAAAAATCTTTGCAGCCTCTGCCTCTCCTGCCATTCAGCCTATTGTTGGCATTAGTAATTACCTTACAGATGACAATAAACTTTTTTATAGTGTCTATGATAATGGCGCAAATGTTGTAATGGGAGGATTTGCTGCTACTGCTCCCGTTGAAGGCGTATCCATGGCAGATACTTTATTTGGAACGGTAAATAGTATTGTCAGTGGTGATAAAACGGTGGACCAATGGCAGACATCTGTAGAAGAAGTTAGCGATAAGTTAAGAGAAGCAATGGAATAAACGGACTTGATAAAGTCTCCAAAGGTTTTTGCCTTTGGAAGACTTTTATCATTCCATTGCTCCAATTATAGAATGGAGGTATACAATGTGAAAAAGGGCAGGGCAAGAAAAATTTTTATTGGGCTATGCATAACTCCAGCACTTATACTATATATTCTTTTTATGCTCCTTCCTACCTTTCAGGTATTTAAAATGTCCCTCTATAAATGGGGCGGATATTCCAATAAAAAGGAATTTGTAGGTCTCAATAATTTTAAGATTTTAATGGAAGACATGAATTTTTTTCGCTCTTTCCAAAACACCATACTCCTCATTGTCCTAGTTACAATTGTAACTATGTCCCTTTCCCTTATTTTTGCGGCTATCCTTTCCAGGGAACGTATTAAAGGAGAAAACTTTTTTAGAATTATATTTTATATTCCAAATATTTTATCTGTCGTTGTTATTTCCGCTGTCTTTTCCGCAATTTATGATCCTGCAAACGGCCTTTTGAATAGCATTCTTTCTATTTTTATAAAAGAGACAGGCACTCCTATCCTTTGGCTTGGAAACCAAAACTTGGTCATTTACAGTTTGGCTATTGCTATGATTTGGCAGGCAATTGGCTATTATATGGTTATCTATATGGCCAGTATGTCCCATGTGCCAGAAAGTCTTTATGAGTCTGCAAGTTTAGAAGGAGCAGGAAAAATACGCCAGTTTTTTTCTATCACTCTTCCTCTCATATGGACCAATATAAGGACTACCTTGACATTCTTTGTCATAAGTTCTATCAATTTAAGTTTTCTTTTTGTAAAAGCTCTTACAAATGGCGGACCAGATGGGGCTACAGAAGTATTTTTAAGTTACATGTATAAACAGGCATACACGAATTCCTCTTACGGCTATGGTATGGCAATCGGTGTTATTGTATTTTTATTCTCTTTTGGCTTATCAGGAATTATCCACTTTGTAACAAAAAGAGAGCATCTGGAATTTTAGGGAGGTTTTTTATGAAAAAGAAAAAAGAAATGAGTTTTCATATCTTTTATAGAATTTTTATTTTTGTCGCCCTGTCAGCATTGGCTGTCTCCATTATCATTCCTGTAGCCTGGGTCATTCTTGCATCCATCAAAGAAAATTCCGAATTTTATGGAAATCCTTGGACTATGCCTAAAGGAGTGTACTTCCAAAATTTTATAGACGCCTTTCATAAAGCAAAGATGGGCGATTATTTTTTCCATTCACTTCTTGTCACTTCACTGGCCCTCATCATCCTCCTTATGGTGTCTCTTCCTGCTGCCTATGCCCTTGCAAGATTCCCCTTTAAAGGGAGAAAGCTTTTGAACATTTTGTTCATGGGGGGCCTATTTATTAACGTAAACTACATTGTAGTTCCTATTTTTTTAATGTTTGTAGAAGGAGATAATTTTTTAGTAAGACTAGGGGGAAATCGTTTCTTATTAAATAATCCTCTTATCCTTGCCCTTGTATATGCCTCAACGGCTCTTCCCTTTACCATTTATCTTTTATCCGGCTTCTTTGTAACTATCCCAAAAGACTATGAGGAAGCGGCTTATGTAGATGGAAGCAGTTATTTTAGAACGATGTTTAAAATTATGCTGCCTATGGCTACCCCTAGTATTATTACAGTTATTTTGTTTAATTTTCTTTCTTTTTGGAATGAATATATCATTTCTATGACATTGCTTACAAAAGATGTAAAAACCCTGCCAGTAGGACTCATGCAGCTTATGCAGGCTCAAAAGGCAGCTGCAAATTACGGACAACTTTATGCAGGACTTGTCATTGTCATGCTCCCTACATTGATTCTATACATCATTGTTCAGAAAAAACTAACCCAAGGAATGAGCCTTGGAGGATTAAAAGGTTAAAAGGAGGCCCAAAGACATGAAATGGAGTATTCTATTATTATATTTTGTACTATTCATTACAAGTATTGCATGTATCCTTTTAGGGCAGAGGCAGATAGGTCCTAGGGGACTTTTCATAATGTTGGCCGGACTATCTGGACTTCTCTTTCTTCTAAAAAAATATAATCAACAATTCCAATAATATCACCAATAACGGAGGTCAAAAAAATGAATGAAGAAAATAAAGGAAGATTAACACTTCCTACAGATGTAGACATGATTGAAGAAACAATCCGTTTAAAAGAACTGCTACAAGCCGATGCTTTTAGAGATTGCGACGGAACTCAAATGCCTAAAGAGCTTTTAAGCCAAAATGTGAAAATATACGCCACCTACTACACAACAAGAAAAGATAATGAATGGGCCAGGGAAAACCCCGAAGAAGTTCAACAAGAATATTTGATCAGCGACCGGATCACTGCTAGAGGAACTACCCTTTCCATAAAACTTATGAAGGGGTTTCACACTGAACAGCTGAAAGTGAATACTATTGATTCCCCAAAGCGCTGGTGGGAAGT
The DNA here is from genome assembly GCA_910589265.1 of uncultured Lachnospiraceae bacterium. Taxonomy (GTDB): domain Bacteria; phylum Bacillota; class Clostridia; order Lachnospirales; family Lachnospiraceae; genus MGBC165282. The sequence continues at coordinate 15,088 of CAJUTQ010000075.1, read as the reverse complement.
TATGGACAGAACCTCAGGTAAGGTTGTTCCTCCTGAGCAGTGGGAATACAATGAGGCATCTGGAGAAGTTATTATAAAGTCCATACCCTACCATGTCTATACTGTTAGTTTTCTTGCCTTTTTGATCTGGGACCCTGTCCATATGTATAATTTTATTACTAATGATTGGAAATTTGCCCCTCATCAATTAACCTATGATGTAAGGCAGCCGAAAACCCAAAGATATGTGAAGGAAAAACTAAAAAAATGGTGTGAAGAAAATCCCGATGTAGATGTCGTCCGTTTTACAACCTTTTTTCATCAATTCACACTAACCTTTGATGAACAAAAAAGAGAAAAATTTGTAGAATGGTTTGGGTACAGTGCAAGTGTGAGCCCTTATATTTTAGAACAGTTTGAAAAATGGGCCGGCTATGCTTTTCGTCCCGAGTTCATCGTGGATCAAGGATACCATAATTCCATTTTCCGAGTACCCTCAAAGGAATTTTTAGACTTTATAGAATTTCAGCAAATAGAGGTGAGCAAACTGGCAAAAGAACTTGTAGACATTGTCCACAGTTATGGAAAAGAAGCCATGATGTTCCTAGGAGATCACTGGATTGGGACAGAACCCTTTGGCAAATATTTTGCAAACATTGGTCTGGATGCTGTCGTTGGCTCTGTGGGAGACGGGGTCACCTTACGCATGATTTCGGATATTCAAGGGGTAAACTACACAGAAGGACGACTCCTTCCCTATTTCTTTCCTGACGTGTTTAAAGAAGGGGGCAATCCTATTGGAGAAGCACAAGATAACTGGATCAAAGCTAGAAGGGCTATTCTCCGCTCACCTTTAGACCGAATTGGCTATGGAGGCTATTTAAAACTGGCAAAGGAATGGCCTGGTTTTATTGAACAAATTCAAAAAGTGGTCAATGAATTTCGCCAAATACATGAAAACATCCAAGGGACAAAAGCTTATAACGCCCCTTTTAAAGTAGGCATATTAAACTGTTGGGGTAACTTAAGAAGGTGGATGGCCAATCAAGTCCATCATGCCCTTTGGTATCGGGAAATCTATTCCTATGTGGGAGTCATCGAATGTTTAAGTGGAATGCCTCTAGATGTAGAATTCATTACCTTTGAGGAAATAAAAAAGGGAATCCCTCCTGAAATAAAAGTACTCATTAACGCTGGAGATGCCTATACATCATGGAGTGGGGCGGACAACTGGAAAGATGAAAATATCGTCTGTACAATTCGACAGTTTGTTGACAATGGAGGAGGTTTTATAGGTGTAGGAGAGCCTAGCGCCTGTCAGTATGAAGGACAGTTTTTCCAGCTAAGGGATGTTCTTGGAGTAGATAGAGAAATGGGCTTTACAATGAGTACAGACAAATATAACGAAATGGACAATCACCATTTTATTCTTGAGGATGTAGATGGAGAGATTGATTTTGGAGAAGGAAAAAGCCGTATTTATGCTTATGGAGAAAATTATCAGATTTTAAATATGGATGGAAATTACAGCCGTCTCGTTGTGAATGAATATGGAAAAGGCAGAAGCGTATATTTTACAGGGCTTCCCTATTCCCCAAAAAATTGTCGGATACTCCTTCGCTCCATTTACTATGCTGCCCATGCAGAAAAAGAAATGAAAAAGTATTATGTCACCAATGTGGACACTGAAGTTGCAGTATACGAAAAAACAGGCAAAATTGTGGTCATTAATAATTGTAAATCTCCTAGAGAGACCGATCTTTATATTGATGGAGAACGAAAGCTCCATCTTTCCATGTCTCCCATGGAAATGCGTTGGATTCCTTTTTTATAAATATTATAGGTGCATTCTCCTCTTTAAACTGCCCTTTCTTATACTTTTAAGGTAAAACATGATTTTTAATCCAGGTATTTGCTATTCCAAAACCTTAACCTTATAATAAAAAATATATAAAGAATGAGGTAGATAAACGTAATGAGCCATATTAAGAAAGAGTTAGACTATTTTCATATTCATAATGGGTTAGGATGGAACCAAAATTGGTTTTTAGACTGGTCTATGTATGATGGAGGATGTGGGGCAGTGACAGCCTGCGATCTGTGTATCCATCTGGCAAGGCAAAAGGGGATGAATGCCCTATACCCTTATAATGCATACAATCTTAACAAAAAAGATTATCTTGAGTTTTCCAGTATTATGAAATCTTATCTCCATCCAAGCTGGCAGGGAATAGATACTCTAGAGCGTTATCTAGCTGGCCTAAGGGCTTATTTTCATCATTCAGGAATAAATATTTTGGAGACAGAAGGTTTGTCTGGAACCCTTTCATGGCAAAAAGCTGCCAAACAAATTCAAGAGCAGATTGACAGTGATATTCTCGTTCCCTTTCTCCTTCTTTATCATAAAAACTACGCTTTGAAAGACTTTCAGTGGCATTGGTTCAACCTAGCTGGGTATGAAATATTTGACACGGAATTTTATGTGAAAGCTGTAACCTACGGAAACTTTTGGTGGTTAAATCTACAGGAACTGTGGAACACTGGTTACAGGAAAAAAGGAGGAATCATACATATATTTTTTATAGAAAATTAAGAGAAATAATATACAAGACAAGGATGTTTTCTTATGATAAAAAAATCTACATTTGTTGTCAGCTTTACTTCTTTTATTATGTTTGACTGCCTGCAGCCATACCAAGAAAAATGTCAGTCATCCATAATCCCCCAAGGATGAGAAAGTCCCCCTTCAAGCAATGAAAAAAGTCTGGAATACCATCAAGGCTCTAATCAGGAAGTAAAAGTATATCAAAAATCATCACCCTTTTGATTTTGAAACAGGTGCTGTCCCATGAAGAGTGCATGACCTCTGTTACTGCTTTATTGAAAAATAACGGAAGGTCAATTGATATTGCCTCCTTTTATGGGACGGAAAAAAGAGTAGGCGAGGCTATCAGAAGCAGTCATGTGCCAAGGAAAGAAATCTTTGTTGCTACAAAACTTTATCCCAGCCAGTTTTCCAACGCAGCAAAAGCTATTGAAGAAGCCCTTGAAACTTTAGAATTGGGGTGTCCAACTAGTATATTGAAGAACTGGAAGAATCTCTTCCCCAAATTACAATGACTCCCTCTGTTGTCCAAAACGAAATCCATCCCTATTATCAGGAAAAAGAGGTGGTTCCCTATATTCAGTCTTTGAGAATCGTTATAGAAGGCTGGTTTCCATTTGAGGGCAGAGGGCATACAGCAGAATTATTTGGGGATGAGGTGATTTCTAGAATAGGGAAAACCCATGATGTCACGCCAGCCCAAGCGATCCTTAGGTGGAACTTACAAAGAGGAGTTGTTGTTATTCCTGGTTCTGGCAATCCCAGCTATATCAAAGAAAACTTAGATATTTTCCATTTTTCATTGGCTGAAAAGGAGATGGAATAGATAGGAGAACTGGATAGGAATGAAAAACATGAATGGTACTAAGTAACATGTAATTTTTTCCAATAGCAGAGTGAAAATGTCCCTTTTAGGATTGGGCGTTTATCAGCTCCCTAGAAGGGATTGCGTTAGATGCACAATGAAGGCTGGAAATCCTGTTTTAAAATCTATAGGTAAAAAATATGGGAAATCTGCTGTACAAATTGTCCTTACATTTCTTGTTCAAAAAAAAGAATAGATGTCATCCCCAAAACATCCCATAAATTCTGTTAGAAGTTTTTTTCAACTTTTCTACCAGCCTTTATTCAACCCAATGATTTCTTTCTATGGATTCTAAAAATTTTACAGGGTCCTTACAATATTCATAGGCCTTGGACTTTTTTAATAATTCATCTATCTTTTTCATTTGTGGAGGATAACTCTTCTCTTCATAGATGAAAACAGCGTTTATACTCTCCACATACTGTAAGATTTTCTCCAATTTATCCTTTGTCAGAGAACGTAAATCCAGTCTGCAATTGATTCTATCTAGTGTATTCTCTGTATAAATGAATTGAATACATGTTTCATCTGTCTTCCCAAACTGCAAAATGTCCTTTGACCAACTTTTTTCTTCTGTCAAAAATACAATTTCACAGTGTGGACTTTCTATTCCCTTCCAGGAAATTTTTTCCTCTCCATTTCGTTGAGCCATGTTTTCTCTTTTTGGCGCTATGTTACATTGAAACTGCCATATTGCCATTTTTTTCTCCCTTCTTTCCCTTTTTTAACCAAGGAAATATACTTTGAACTCTCTATCTCCCGCCCCTTACAAAAAAACTTTTCTATATTATTATGTCCAATTTATAAATACTTATAGGAATTTTTAAGAATTGTTAAAAGAAAAGAATGATAAGAAATGCTAAAAGAATTTCTAAATGATTTTCTATTACTTGAAGGGATAGATAGAAAAATGAGAACAAAGCGAAAAAATGATTGGTGTATGAGAGGGTCAGCATGTCTCCCCTCGTCCTGAATATGTATTTCTATATAGAATTATGTAAGAAATGCTCGTTTATTTTTGTAGATATGTTATATGAATATGTAGTCATAGAAAGGCGGAATTTTAAAATTGCTATCCCCCATTTCTTAAAACTGCCAAAAGAGGGTTCCAGACTCCCCCTCTTTTAACAGCAAGGATTATGTCATCATAGAGCCTTTGCTATTTTTCCATTAGCAGAAACATAGCGCTGTAAGGAGGCATGTCTAGCCCACCTCCAAAATCAATAGGAGAACCGCTAATTAGATCTTTCGCTGTACCGCATTTGGCATTAAAATGAGCTACATATGGCTGATCATCTCCATTAATAGCTACTAATACCCTTTCTCCCTCTACTTTTCTCTCAAAAATACATTGTTTGTTTGTGAGAACTGTCGAGGAAAAGTCTCCATAACATAGGGCCTTACTTCCCTTTTTTGCCTTTGCCAAGGAAGCAATCCATTGGGCTAACTCGTTAAAGACTGGCTCTTCAAAGCATGCCCTCAAAGCTGGATCCCCTTCCTTTTTATCCGCCTTTGCTCCCCATTCACTTCCATAATATACACATGGAATGCCAGGCATTCCAAAGGCTAAGGCATAAATAAGGGGCAGATGCCTCTCATTAGCAAGAATGCTTGCCACCCTGGTCACATCATGATTATCTACAAAGGAAAGCAAATGTTTTCCTTTATACAAAGTCCAATTTTCTGGCCCAAACTGTCGAAGCAGAGAATGATTAATTTCAAACATATTCATAGAATTAAAGCTGGAGTAAAGCCCTTTATAACATTCATAGTTGGTAGCCCCATGGAGCATCTCATCATTTACAAACTGATTATAATCTCCATGAAGGAGTTCTCCCAAGAGGAAAAAGTCTTCCTTTAAGCCTTTGGAAAAAGTCCTAAGCCTTTTTAAAAAATCTTTATCAAGGCAATAAGCTACATCCAGACGCAGCCCATCAATATCAAACTCTTCCACCCAGCCCTGAATAGAAGAAAATATATGGGAGATGACCTCCTCATTTCTCAAATTCAGCTTTACTAAATCAAAATGTCCTTCCCATCCTTCGTACCAAAGGCCATCATTATAATTGGAATTCCCGGAAAAATGAATGTGAAACCAATCTTTATAAGGGGAAGACTCTCTATTTTTCAGAACATCCTGAAAAGCCCAAAAGCCTCTCCCAACATGATTAAAGACTCCGTCCAACACTACTTTTATGCCTGCCTCATGGAGATTTTTACACACCTTTGCAAAGTCCTCATTGGTTCCCAGCCTTACGTCAATCTTACGGTAGTCCCTTGTATTATATCCATGTGTATCTGACTCAAAAACAGGAGAAAAATAAATTGCATTTGCCCCTAATTTTAAAATATGATCTATCCAATGATTTACCTTTAAAATTCTTGCTTTCTCTTCCCCGTCATTTTCAAAGGGAGCCCCGCAAAAACCTAGGGGATAAATCTGATAAAATACACTCTCATATGCCCACATCGCTATGTCCTCCTTATTTTTCTTACTTCCATCATGTATGATGCCAAGGTCATAAGGTCATGTATGACATAGAAGCATGTCAATGCATGACTTTGGAACCCGCAAAACACCGAAAAACTGTCATTTTTCCCAGGAAAATGAGGGGATTTGAGGCGCCTTCGGATTGCGGAAGCATGAAATGCGGAGCAATCCCTTGGCATCAGGGGTCAAAATACTTTTTGACCCCAACATCATATTTTATACATTATATCATACAACCCATATGTTGGAAAGTCTAGACATCCATAAAAGATTTACATAAAACATTTACAATATTTCTCTATTTGCATGTATTCCTTCAAAAGGCTGCCTATTTCTTCTTTCTAAAAGGGAATATCTTTTCTTCTTTTCCCCTTTTTACTCCTATTATGACGTAAATCTTGCAAAATTTTTCAAATTTCTACTTTTTTTATTTTACATAAAATATTCTCTATCTCTGTTTTATGTTAATAATATGATACCTTATCGGTTAATCGATAACCCTGGCCTACCATTCTTCTATCTGCCATCTCCTGTTAAATAGTTACATTTATCTATACACTACAGAAAAAGTTAACAAAGCAAGGGCAACGACTGCTTTTTTCTTCACAATGCTCTCATTTTCCCCTGGATCCATCCTTACACTGATACCCAGATGTCGAAAACATGCTCAGATCCGTCCCCAGATTCGGAAACCATAGGGATCGCTGTCATACTGCTGACGACTGGAATTATTTCTAAAAAGGCGATACTCGGCTTATATTTTTGTGCACTGGCAACGCTCTCCTTTTCCATATCCTCGAGCTCTTTCAGGGACTGCCCATAGCTTCGCAGTCCCTTATTTCCCTTGAAGAAATATAGCTTAGAACCAGAAGTCCTCCATATATTTCGCTCTCGGAAATAGGATCTAATGCTGCCACTAAAGTCATCATTTTTCTTGAAAAGTGCATAATGCTCCATCTGATGCTGTGAAAATTCTATCATAGCAAGATCTCTTCATTCTTTTTAGATTTTTCGTTTACTTCTCATCTTTCCATCTGTTATAATGAGACAAACATACCCTCAATAGTCAAGGGAATACACACACCATATGTCCCCTGTCCATGGAGGGTAAAAGGAGGATTTACATATGTTAAAAATAGGTTCCCATGTTGGAATGAGCGGGAAGGAAATGTTTCTTGCCTCTGCCAAAGAGGCGGCAGGGTATGAAGCCAATACCTTTATGATTTATACAGGCGCCCCGCAAAATACACGGCGTAAGCCAATTGAAGAATTAAATATCCCTGCAGGATGGGCTTATATGAAGGAGCATGGAATCCTTGATTTTGTCATCCATGCTCCCTATATTATTAATCTTGCCAATACTGTGAAAGAAGACACCTTTACTTTAGCTGTCGACTTCCTGGCTTTGGAATTGGAACGTACAAAAGCTATGGGCAGCTCCATCCTCATTCTTCATCCAGGGGCTCATGTGGGAGCTGGAACAGACGCTGGCATCAATCAGATTGCCAAAGGACTCAACGCAGTACTGACAAAAGATACGGACTGTGTCATTGCCTTGGAGACAATGGCAGGTAAGGGAAGTGAAATAGGCCGATCTTTTGAAGAACTGGCACAAATATATGATAAGGTTGTTTATAATGACAAGCTTCGCATTTGTTTTGATACTTGCCACACAAACGATGCCGGATATGATATTGTTCATGATTTTGATGGAGTCATGGAATCCTTCCATCGTCTCATTGGAAAGGATCAAATTGCTGTTTTCCATATTAATGATAGTAAAAATAAAAGGGGAGCGGCTAAAGACCGCCATGAAAATCTAGGAAAAGGAACCATTGGCCTTAAGGCATTGTCCTATATTGTCCACCACAAAGATTTTCTCTCTATCCCCAAAATATTAGAAACTCCTTACATTCCCTCTTTAGAAGATCCAAAAAAAACCCTTCCCCCTTACAAAGAGGAAATCGCCTTGTTAAGGAGCTTCTCCCCATAATGACCAAAAGGTTTGAATCTCTTCTCCAATAGACTTTATATCTGTCCTTTTATAGTCCTCCCATTCCTTTGGAAATAAATTTTTATAAGAACTTTGCAGGAACCGGTCATCTAAGAGCACAATAACTCCCTTGTCATGGGATGTTCGTATGACCCTTCCTGCTCCTTGAAGAACTTTATTCATTCCTGGATAGCGGTAGGCATAGTCAAATCCATTTTTTCCCTTCTCTTCAAAAAATTCTTTTATTCGTTCTCTTTCAAAACAAACTTGAGGAATGCCTGTTCCTACAATAAGAGCCCCAATCAAACTGTCTTCTTTTAAATCAATTCCCTCCCCAAAGACTCCTCCTAAGACGCAAAACCCTATCTTTGTCTTTTTTCCCTCTCCATGGCAGGAATAATCTCCCATAAACTCTCTGAGAAATTCCTCCTTTTTCTCCTCTGTCATAGAAGGAGACTGAACAAAACATTCCCTGTCTTCATCTTGAAAGAAGGTTTCATAGGACTCATAAACCTTATACATAAAAGAATAAGATGGAAAGAAAGCAAAGTAATTCCCCTTTTTTGTTTTCCCTACTTCATGAATATACTGAGCTATTTTGACATACTCTTCTTTGGTCCTTCTTGTATACTTGCTGCTCACATCTTTGCCTATTAATAAAATCCTCTTTTTTTGTTCAAAGGGAGACTGGGCGTACACCCTGTAATCTTCTTCCTCTCCTCCCAAAAGGGAAAAATAATAAGGCAGAGGAAGAAGAGTTGCTGAGAAAAAAATAGTGCTCACTCCCTTTTCCAAACATTGCTTTAAATTCTTTGAGGGATCCATGCAAAATTCCTTTAGAAAAAATTTCCCCCCCTCTTCCAGCTCTGTATAAAAAAGGTAGTTTTCATCCGCTCTCTCATATATGTTTAAAAAATGGCGAATTTCTAAATAAAGTTGTAAGACAGCATCCCTTGTCTCCCTGTCTGCCTTATCCTGACTTTCCAGGAAAAGTTCCAACTGCCCTCCTCCTTTTAATAGACATTCTATCAAATCTCCAATGTCTTCCATTTCCCTCTTTTCTTCATACTGCCTCTTATATTCCAGCATTACCTTATTACACTTTCCCAAGAGCCGGTCCAATATCTTATCATACTTTTTTACTGCTTTTTTTACTTCCAAAAACTGTTCTTTATATAATTTAGCGCTGTACATCTCCCTCCCCCGTTCCACAAGGTTATGGGCCTCGTCCACTAAAAACAAATAGTCTTCTTTTACTTTATCCGCAAAAAATCTTTGCAACGCTGCATTTGGATCAAAGACATAATTATAATCGCAAATTATTGCATCTGCAAATTCTGAAAGTTCTAAGGAAAGTTCAAAAGGACATACTTTCCATTTTATTGCCCACTCCTCTATGTATTCCCTTGTAAAAGAATCTCCGGAATTAAGAAGTTCATAAAGGGCATGATTAATTCTATCAAAATGCCCCTCTGCATACGGACAAGCTTGTGGATTACAATCCGGGCTTTCTAAAAAACATATTTTCTCTTTTGCTGATATTACTACTGTTTTAAAGGAAAGTCCTTTTTCTCTTAAAAGCCAAAATGCCTTATCTGCCACTGTCCTAGTAATAGTCTTTGCTGTTAAATAAAAGATTTTATCCGCCAGTCCCTGTCCTATAGCCATCACCCCTGGAAAAATGGTGGATATGGTCTTTCCTACTCCAGTAGGAGCTTGTAAAAACAGTTTCTTTTTATGATAAATGGTTCGGTATACTTGAGCAGCCAATTCCTTTTGCCCCTCTCTATAAGGAAAGGGAAACGACAGTCCAACCGTGGAGACTCTTCTTTTTTCCTTCCACTCGTTCCTCCAAATTGCCCATTTTTTATACTCCTCTATTAGATGGAAAAACCATTTCTCTAGCTCCTCTAAATTCTGTTCCTCTAAAAACCTTTTCACCTCTCTTGTTTCCATATGACAATATGTCATCTGGATATTTATCTTTTCAAGTCCGTTTTTCTTTCCATACATATAACCATAACATTTTGCCTGGGCCAGGTGTATGGGAACTGGCTCCGTTATATAAATTAAATCTTTAAAAACACCTTTAATCTCATCAATGGTTACTTCTGTTTTTCCCTCTTCTTCCTTATGAATAATACCATCTGCCCTTCCTTCTACGAAAATGGTACATTCCTCCCATTCCAGAGTCCATTGGAGAGGAACTTCCGACTGGTAATCTTGATTCATACTTCTCTGTATCATTTTATGAATCTTAGCTCCCTCCTGCATGGCAGCCTCTCCCCCTGATCTCCTTTGGTTATCAATGCTTCCAGAACGCAAAATAAACTCCACTAAGCCTCTAACGGAAACTTTCATGGAGTTTTTTGCCACATTATTCTTTTTTGACAACTTTTTCTTTTCCATTATTCATCTATAATGTGTTCATCATTCATCTTGCGATGTATCCCATCTTGCGATGCATATCATCTTGCGATGCATATCATCTTATGATGCATATCATCTTATGATGCAATGGCAAACTTGTGAAGCATTTTCTCAAAAACAGGATTCTCTCCTGTATATTTTACAGTTAATGTTTTATTAAAGTCAAGTCCCAATACTCCCAATATCGATTTTGCATCAATGACAACCCGATTGTAAAAAACGTCGATATCAAAATCACATTTGGAGGCTATTTTTACAAATTCTTCCACATCCTGGCTATTTAGTTTAATTTTACGCTCTTTCATAACAACATCTCCTCTCAGCATACAACACTATTCACCACTTTATTTATATATGAAATTCAAGAAATATTGTTTCCTGAATGTGTCATTATTATACACCAAATCCTTTTTCTGTCAATATTTATGAGAAAGAGGGACCTTCTTTTTCCAAAGCTTTTCCTAGTTATTTTGTATAGAAGTTTTTCCTTTTATTTGCAAAAAAAAAAAATTTCTTTAAATATTTTAGTATGTCTCCCCTGTCATTTTTTCTTTTTACACAAATTTCTCTGTCACTTTCTAATAAAAATCCAAAATACTGCCAAAATTTCTATTTTCTAATCAGATTTTTCTTCCTAATGGATAGTACCTTTCTGTTCTTCAAACTCTGGCATATTATCCCGAAACCGAAGGGGAAGCATCTGCCTCTGAAGCTCTTTATTTTCCCTCTCCTTAACTGCTATTGTCTTGCAAAAACTTCGAAACAGTTCTTGTATTTCCTCTTCGCTTTTGGACTCTTCTTTCGTCTTTTCTATCATAAAATTCTTATCATGGACAATACTCCATCTCTTTCCCTTTGGGTGCAGTGCCATCTTCTCCCTCATGGAATCATAAATAATAAAATCCTCCATGGGAAGCCTGTCTGCAAAATGTGGGGTGATATGAGTCAGAATATCATTTTTCGGATGGATCTTTGCAAATAGTATTCCAATTTTCAGTTGGCGGAATCTTAAAAACTCCATAAAATGGTTAACCTCATTATATACTTGCCTGCTAAGGGCAAAGACCTTCCCCACATAAGGATTGGATAAATAAGTCATTGCCTTAGCTCCCTCCTTCATGGCAAATCCTATGATTAATGTATGAAACACCGCATTTCCCTTTTCTTGATCTGCACTGGAAATTGCGCTGCTTATATGCCGATAGGCTCTCTCCCCCATCCTTCTTATAATGGTATTTGCCACCCTCCTAGCCTTTTCCTCATCTGTCTTAACAGAAAAATACTGGGCAAAAAGACGATAATTGTTTATCTCTCCTACTTGAATCACACATTCTTCCTTCTTATGGCCAGAAGCCCAAGCGTCATATATTCCTGTAAAAATTCCTTCCTGGCTGTCTTCACAAACCCATATTTTTTCTCCTTCCACCTTAACCCCCTCCTCCTTGGCAGGCCGTCTCTTCCTTTCTCTCATCAAACAAAGAAAGCTGACGGTAGGCTCCTTTCGGCTCTGGTAACCTTTCTTTTTCATGGAGCAAATTTCTTATAATATAATCCTCTTCTATTTTTGTAGGATACATCATTTTTCCACTGCATGTAATAAAATACAACGCTCTCTTTAGCACGACCCCTATTTTTTTTAAATCTTCAAAACGTAAGGGAGCCATTTTCCTTGCTTGGCAAATTCTCAAAGCTGATTTCACTCCCACTCCTGGGATACGCAGTAAAGTTTCATAATCAGCCTTATTAATTTCTATTGGAAATAAATCCAAGTGGCGGACTGCCCAGTCGCATTTTGGATCTAAGAGCATGTTAAAATAAGGTTTCTTTGGAGATAAAAGCTCCTCTGCCTGAAAATGATAAAATCTCATAAGCCAGTCAGCCTGATAAAGCCTGTGTTCCCTTAGAAGGGGAGGCCCTCCTAAAGTAGAAGGGAGATCTTTATCTTGATTCACATTGACGAAAGCTGAATAAAACACTCTCTTTAGCTCAAACTTCTTATACAAAGATTCTGCCACAGACACAAGCTGAAAATCTGTCTCTGGCGTAGCCCCTATAATAATCTGGGTGCTCTGTCCTGCTGGGACAAACTTAGGGGCATGGCGGTAAAGCATGATTTCGTTTTTATTTTCCTTTATTCCCTGTTGAATCATTCTCATAGGCTTTAAAATGGTCTGCCTTGATTTGTTAGGAGCCAGATTTCTCAAGCCTTCGGATGTAGGCAATTCCAGGTTAATGCTCATCCTGTCCGCCAAAAGCCCTGCCCTCTCAATAATTCCAGCGTCCGCCCCAGGAATAGCCTTTAGATGGATATATCCGAAAAATCCATATTCCTTCCGTAGTTTATAGACAGTCTCATAAATCAATTCCATTGTATAGTTGGGATTGTATAAAATGCCAGAGCTTAAAAACAAACCTTCTATATAGTTTCTCTTATAAAATTCCATGGTCAAATAGCATACTTCTTCTGGGGTAAAAGAAGTTCTCTCAATATCATTGGAGCTGCGATTAAAACAGTATTTACAATTATAAATGCATTCATTGGTAAACAAAATTTTTAATAGGGAAATACATCTTCCATCTGAACTAAAGCTATGGCATAAGCCTGCTGAAACTGTATTTCCCATGTGTATTCCGTCTCCCTGCCTGGAAACTCCGCTGCTAGTACATGCCACATCATACTTTGCCCCATCTCCTAAAATACGAAGCTTATCTATAATTGACCTTTTCTCCTCTACTCTATATTCCATGACAAACCTCCAAACAAACGTATGTTTGTTCTATTCTATCACAAATATAGACAGAATACAAGAACATTTATTCGATTGCTTCCTCATCCTCCCTTGTTACATTGCGCAGCCATTTTTTACTTCGGTAACGTAAAAAGCAAAAGGGAAGTTTGATCAGTTCATCGCTCATTAATATAATAAATACAAGTGGAATGGGAAATTTCCAGACAAATGCAGACATGGCTCCCAGAAAAATGGAACCTCCCCACATAGAAGCCACATCTAAGATTAACCCAAACCGAGTGTCCCCTCCTGAACGAAAAATACCTACAATCCAAGTGGAATTCAAAGCTTGGGCTATAACATAATAGGACATGACAAATAAAAAGAATTTCATATAGACTACTGTTTCCCCTGAAAGACCCATGACGCCAACAATGAGGGGACGAATAAGTAAAATGACGGTTCCCCCTATGAGCCCTGTTACAATCGTGAGCCTTATTAATCTCTTCGCATAGTTTTCTGCCAAATCCTCCCTGTGCTCCCCAATAGCCTTTCCTAACATAATAGCCGATGCCCCTGCAACTCCAAAGCTCACCACTGTTGCCAGCTGTCTGGCCACGTGGGCAACAGAATTAGCTGCCACAACACTGCTGCCCAGTCTTCCTATTATAGCAGCATTGGCAGAGTAACCGGCTCCCCATAAAAGCTCATTGATAATAACAGGCAAAGCATAAAACAGAAAATCTCGGAACAACCGTTTATCTTTTGTAAAGAAATATTTGAGGCGTACCTTCACCTCCTTGTTGATATGTATGGCATAAAATAAAACAATGCATAACTCTATTATCCTCGCTGTTAAGGTAGCAATAGCCGCTCCCTGAATGCCCATGGCTGGAGCTCCTAGATTTCCGTAAATGAGCACATAATTTAGACAAACATTCACTCCAAGAGAAATGGAATAGACAACCGTTGAAATCACTACCCTTTCCACACTGCGGATAATGTTTAAGTAATTGTTTGTAAATCCCATAATCAAATAAGAAAAGGCTACAATCCCCAAGTACTTTACCCCTTCTTCCAAAACTGCCTGCTCCTTTGTAAAAATTCTCATAAGAGGCATGGGAAAGAGAAGGGCTGCCAAAAAGAAAACAATGCTTACCATCATGGAAATGCCAAGGCCAATCCCCAATATTTTTTCTACTGTATCCACGTCCTTTTTTCCCCAATATTGGGCAGTCAATACGGACGCCCCGGAACTAATGCCAAAAAAAATAAGGTTCATCACCCACTGCACCTGTCCGGCTAAGGAAGAACCTGACAAAACCGTTTCACTTACTTTCCCAAGCATAATGACGTCTGCCGCTGTCACCCCAACATTTATTAAATTTTGAAGTGCCATAGGAAGCACAAGAAAAACTACTTTTTTATAAAACTCTTTTTTATTGATTGTTATTTGATCCACCTTACACCTCCACCTTTCCTGCCCCAAAGGGCAAAATTCCTCTGCTTAATAGCCTACATAAAAAATAAGAATTCCTATGAGTATCATTACCATACCGAACATTTTTTTCCTTCCCATTTTCTCCTTAAGGAAAATATACCCAAGGACGGAAACAAAAATATAACCTGTCGATTCCAAAACCGGGCCTATAGATAGGGGAATCCACTGATAAGCTGCCATTGTCAGGAGTGAGGACACAAAAAAAATCCCATAGGCGCTTATAACCAATGGATTCAAATATTCGGCCATTTTCTTTTTATACTGTTTATTTGCACTTTTTTTCAGCATGATCTGGGATATAGCTGCGATGAACACTGAAAAAAGAAATAATAAAATTCCCTTCACTCCTAACCTCCTACTATTAGTATTGTCATAGCCATTCTTTACCTTTTCTATAGGTTCGGCTATGCTGTTTTAAGATACTGTGGATTGGTTCATCACCTCCTACCACCTGATGGTTCATACGAGGCTCCAACCACAGTCTCTTTGCTCATT
>CAJUTQ010000074.1 GCA_910589265.1 uncultured Lachnospiraceae bacterium | reverse complement strand
TGGCCAAATGCCGGGAACTGTTAAATCAGGGCTCTTTCCTGATGCTGTCAGTCAAAAATGTGAGTATTGTCAGAGCGGAAAGAAAAAAGTTTGTTTTTTCAAGATCTACCTCTTGACAAAAGTCACTTCATAACAGGTGGTAATAGTATTTCCGATTTGCATCAATTTAATGAGAATCTAGATAAAATCTATGATATTCATAATTTTGAAGTATGCCTTGGAATAAAAAATAATTTGGTTGAAATTAATGAGGATAAAATGATATTAACTGATGATTTGAATAATATTGAGTTATTAGAACAAGAGCAATTTAATAAGATTATTAGAGAAGAACTCCACATAGAATTTGTGGGTAATGAATAATAGATTTAAGGGTAATACGAAATATTTTTTTGTAAAACGTTTACAAGCACACTTGACAATACTTCTCTGATAAAAGGTGAGGAAATAAGATGTTTAGATCAATTCAACCTAAATGATAGTAATGATAGTATTGGAATTTGTTTTTAAGCTAAGAACTAAAGTAGGGTACGAATATACGCAAACAGTAAATGTTAGATTTTCTAAAATGGAAGATTCGTCTTAGTATTATATAAGAAGATAGATTATGTTCTTTGATAAGTAAGAAGGAACTGATTCATGGGAATACAAATAGGTGATGGAAATAAATTTACAAATTCCAATGTTGCAGAAAAGGCTGAGCCTAGACAAACAAAATAAAAGATATTATTCTCTGGATGGAGAGGTGGTTTTGATGGCTAAAAGTCAGATAATGAAAGATTTAGCAAATAGAAGCATTGGTACACAGACAGCATGAAAGAGTACAAAAGTATTATTACAGGAATTTGATGACGAAAGGTCATACAAACAGATGAGATACAACGAAATATGCCACAAATTTTTAATATTTTTCCCAAAGTCGAAAACAAGTTACGGGAAATTTGGATGAGTTAGACATTGATGTGGATAATAAAAGTGAACAAGAATGGAAAGAATTAGTGAATCATATTTATGTACTCATCCATTATGATCAAAGTGCTACTATTGGAAATGATAATGAATTTAATAATTCAAATATTGCATCCTTGATTAAAGCTGAAAATTTGGCAAGATAAGGATAGATTATTTTGGTTCTTCAGTGCAGACAATGGGGATATGATTGAAAATATTTTGGTTGTATGGTAGTATAGTGATATAAAAACGGAAGGGAAAGCAGGTAGGAAGATTGACCGTGATGGAACAGATAGACCGGAAACATCAGGAAGATTTACAAAGGCTAAGAGATTTTCGCCTGCTTGATGATGATTTCTTTACAAAGTGTTTTGAGAGAGATACGGCAAGCATAGAACTGGTATTACAGATTGTGCTGGAAAAGCCGGATTTAAAGGTACTGGATGTTCGTACTCAAGTATTTGTGGAGAATCTGCTGAACCGTTTTTGAGGCTGGATATCCTGGCTACGGACAGCACAGGAGCAAAACGGAATGTGGAAGTACAGCGCTCTCATAAAGGAGTCGGGAGAAAAAGAGCAAGGTACAACAGCAGCATAGTGGACTAGTGGACGCAAACCTTTTGAAGAAAGGTGAAGACTTTGACAAATTGCCGAAAACGTGGGTAATCTTTATCACAGAGAATGACGTAATGGGAAAAGGGTTGTCACTCTATCCCATTGAGAGGTGTTTTTTAGGAACTGGGGAAAGATTTGAGGATGGTTCTCACATACTATATGTAAATGGTGCTTACCGTGGAGATACGCCAATCGGGAAGACAATACATGCCTTCTCTTACATAGATGCAGCGGATGTGTACTATGGGACATTGGCAGAAAGGGTAAGATTTTTCAAAGAGAGCAAGGAGGGAATGATAAATGCTGCAAAGAAAATGTTGGAAGATGGAACAATAACGTTTGAAAAGATTGCAGAATTTGTTGGTCTTTCTGTTGACGAAGTGAGAAAATTGAAAACAGATCAGAATGTGTAAAGGGCAATAATAAGCTGGGAGTCTAAAAACAGGTTTCCGGCTCCATTATTTTACGCTGAAATGTAAATTTTTTGTGAATTTGATTAAAAATTCCTTGACAAAACGTCTCTGGGGTTTCCTTCAAGAATTTATTGCAATAAAAGA
Organism: uncultured Lachnospiraceae bacterium; assembly: GCA_910589265.1. Taxonomy (GTDB): domain Bacteria; phylum Bacillota; class Clostridia; order Lachnospirales; family Lachnospiraceae; genus MGBC165282. The sequence continues at coordinate 169,930 of CAJUTQ010000074.1, read as the reverse complement.
AGAATTGGAAAAAGATGTTCTCCAAAAAAGGAAATTTTATACAAACTAAGATATATTTGTCTTAATATTGGAAATACAAGCAGCATCCATCGTTTATAAGAAGAGAGCTATGCCAGACCAGAGAGTAAAAGGGCGAGTCAACATGGAAGACATGATGGCTTGCCCTTACTATTTCCTTTAATCATCATGGGGGAAGAAGTCTTCTTCTTTGAAGAAATCCTTTGAAAAACTTAAGAAAATCTTGAAGTTTTTTAAGCAATGTGACATACTGTACAAATAATCCTTTTTAGAGTTGTACAAAAAAATTATTGTATTGGAAATATAGAAACTTAAAAATCTTATAGTCTTTAGAGCTATGAATTTTAGAGGGAGATAAGTGTTGGCAAATATGAGAAAAAGAGAATACATAGATTGGGCGTCCCTGCTCATTACCATTACATTCTTATTTTTATGTTTCATTAATCATGACAATTATGAGAAAGCTATCCCCTATGCCAGCCTAGGGGCTTTTGCCTCCTTGGGCCTTCTCTTTTTCAATAAAATACCATTCCTATCTTTGCTAAAGAAAAAAGATAAAGAGCTTTGGCTTATGATAGTGGCAGATGGGCTTGCTCTTTTTAATCTTCTATATGTAAACTCAGGATTAGGGGCTTTTTTCACTATAGGGAATCTCCTTCTCCTCCTTTACATGGCAGATAAAGTGGAAATGACAGAAGCCCAGATGAGAACGTTTTGCGCAATAGGGGTTTTCTTTTTTCTACTCTGGACATTGGAAATAAAATGGGATTATGGTTCTAACCAGACAGGGCTTGTCATTTTGACAATGCTTATTCTGACTGTGCTGTATTTGGATATGTTAAAAGAGAAATATAAATGTTTTATTCTGTTTCCAGCGCAAGTGTTGGCAATGGTTTTTGGCTATGTGTGGATTGTCTGGTTAAGGGCTCGATGCGCCTGGGTAGGTTTATTAGTATTTGCGGTCTTGTTTTTTGTTCCTAGAGGAATTTTTAAGAAAAAAGGACTTTATAAACTGCTCCTACTTTTCTCTACAATAGGAGCTATTCTCTTTGCTGCTGCATATATTGTCATGAGCGGCCTGGGAGTGGATTTCTACATGCCTTTTATGTATAAAAGATTTTTATCTGGGCGGGAGCTTATTTGGTTTGAACTGGCAGGGGCTTATTTAAGAAATAGTTTAACAGGAATTGGCTCTTCTTATGAGATGAAAGTATATTATATGGAAGGGGGATTAGAAGTCCATAATGGGCTGTTAGATATTCTAATTATACATGGCACAGTCTGTTTTTGCCTTGTTATCTATTTTTTGTGGAGAAGGTTAAGAGGGATAAGAGAGGTGGCCAGCCAAAATAAACTGGCAAAGACTGCCATGGCAGGAATTTTTTCCATGCTCGTGGCCAGCTTTTTTGAAAATTATTTCATCGTAGCCCCATATAGTATGATATTTTTCTACTTATTCCTCATAATAAATTGGAAGCGTGGGACAATGAATAATGAATAAAGAAGGCCAAGTTGTTTTTAGAGGGGAGATTTGATATAATACAAGGAAAGTTCCCAAAAGCTGCCATTTACTAAGGGGTCATCCACTATGGTTATATATACAAAAAAAGAGAAAGAAGATAAAATTCAAGACAACAAAGCCAGTCAAGACAAAAGGAAGATGCACACATATGGGAAAAATCATAGAAAATAAACAATTATTTATCCGCAGGACTGGACTTATCATGTATGATATATTTGCAGTACTGATAGCAAGCCTTATGGGAATTATGGTACGTTTCGACTTTGTATATCAAGATATACCTGTTTATTATATTGATGCAGCATGGACATACATTCCCTTTAATATGATTTGTACAATCATTATTTTCTTCCTTTTCCGTATGTATCAAAGCTTGTGGATTTATGCAGGCTTTACAGAAATGTACAGTACCTTCTTTGCATGTGCTCTGTCCACCTTTGTCCAGTACTTCATCCTTCAGTATTTAGGAAGTCGTCTATACGGCCTTTACTCCCTGCCAAGGAGCTATCCTTTTTACTATGGAGGAACCTTGGTCGTTTTAGTTGTAGTCAGCCGGTTTATGTATCGAGGCTTTCGCACCTTTGTCCAAAAAAGGACGTCCAAAGCCATGAGCAAAAATGTTATGATCATTGGCGCAGGAGATGCAGGAAATTCCCTCATACGGGAAATGAACACAAGTAAATTTATTCAAAAAAGTGTCCTCTGCGTTATCGACGATAACAAAGGAAAAATTGGCAACTATATTCATGGAGTCAAAGTGGTGGGAGGCCGAGAGGAGATTATTGAAAACGCAGCAAAATATAATATTGACGAGATTATTATAGCTATGCCAACTGCTCCTAAGTCGTCTATTCGGGAAATATTGAATATTTGTAAAGAGACAAAATGTGAATTGAAAACACTTCCAGGAATTTATCAACTGGTTAACGGAGAAGTTAATGTAAATCAGCTGCGAAAAGTAGATGTGGAAGATCTTTTAGGAAGGGAGCCTATTGCTGTAGACTTAGATTCCATTATGGGTTATGTTCAGGGAAAGGTCGTTCTTGTAACAGGAGGGGGCGGCTCTATTGGGAGCGAACTTTGCCGTCAAATAGCAGGATATGGGGCAAAGCGGCTAATTATTGTAGATATCTATGAGAATAATGCTTATGCTATTCAACAGGAGCTGCAAAAGCGTTGGCCAAAGTTAGACTTAGTAGTACTCATAGCTTCCGTGAGAAACACAAACCGAATGAACGTTATTTTTGAAAGATACCGCCCTCATATTGTCTACCATGCAGCTGCTCATAAACACGTTCCTCTCATGGAGGACAGTCCTAATGAGGCTATTAAAAACAATGTGCTGGGAACATGGAAGACGGCAGAGGCAGCCTCCATGTACAAGGCAGAAAAATTCGTCCTTATTTCTACAGATAAGGCGGTAAACCCTACAAATATTATGGGTGCAAGCAAACGAATTTGTGAAATGATTATACAAGCATACAATGACCGGTGTCAGACAGAATTTGTGGCAGTTCGCTTTGGAAATGTATTAGGGAGTAATGGAAGTGTAATTCCCCTTTTCAAGAAACAAATAGCAGAAGGAGGCCCTGTCACAGTAACGGATCCAAGAATTATTCGGTACTTTATGACAATACCAGAGGCAGTTTCCCTTGTCCTCCAGGCAGGGGCCTATGCCAAAGGGGGCGAAATATTTGTCTTAGATATGGGAGAACCAGTGCGTATTTTAGATTTGGCAAAAAATTTAATACGTCTGTCAGGCTATATTCCTGGAGAGGACATAGAGATTCAGTTTACAGGTCTTCGCCCAGGGGAAAAGCTCTATGAAGAACTTTTAATGGAAGAAGAGGGGATGCAGGAGACAGCAAACAGGCAAATACACATTGGAAAACCCATTGATTTTGAAGAGGCGGAATTTTTCGTCCGTTTAGAAGAATTAAAGGAACTATCCAAAAGGGAACCAGAAGACATTCGTAAATGGGTAAAGGTCATTGTTCCCACATATAAACTAAAGGAAGAAGGAAAAATACAATGAGGGAAAAAAAGCTGTTTTTATCATCTCCTACGATGCATGATAAAGAGATGGGTTTTATACAGGAAGCTTTTGACACAAACTGGGTAGCGCCCCTTGGAGAGAACGTTACAAAATTTGAAGAAGAGCTGGCCTCCTACGTGGGAGCAGGTTTTGGGGCGGCTTTGTCTAGTGGTACAGATGCTATTTTTCTCGCCTTAAAACTTCTAGGGGTTCAAAGAGGGGATATTGTCTTTACTACAGATTTAACCTTTGCTGCCACATGCAATCCTATTATGTATTTAGGGGCTGTCCCAGTGTTTCTGGACAGTGAAGAAGAAAGCTGGAATATGGATCCTAAAGTATTAAGAAAGGCATTTGACAAGTATCCAAAGGCAAAGGCAGTGATTGTAGTAAATCTCTATGGCACTCCAGCAAAATTAGAGGAAATCCGAAACATTTGTCAAGAACACCATACCCCCCTCATTGAAGATGGGGCAGAATCTTTAGGCGCCATCTATAAAGGAAAGCAGACAGGAACTTTTGGGGATATAGGCATTTTTTCCTTTAATGGAAATAAGATCATCACTTCTTCAGGGGGAGGAATGCTTGTTTCAGACAAGGAAGAATATACAAAAAAAGCAGTATTTCTCGCAACTCAGGCAAGGGAGCCAGAGAGGCATTATGAGCACAAAGAGGTAGGTTATAATTTTCGTATGTCCAATATTGTAGCTGGCATTGGACGAGGACAGCTTTCCTATCTAGATGAGCATATCCAGCGAAAAAAAGGGATCTATGAAAGATACAAACAAGCGTTTGACTCTATCTGGGAGATTGAGATGAATCCTTATTTGAAAGATTCAAAGCCTAATTTCTGGCTCTCCTGTATGACTATAAAAGAAGGGTGTAATGTAAAACCTATAGATATTATGCTGGCTTTAGAAGAAAAAAATATAGAATCCAGGCCTATTTGGAAGCCTATGCATCTTCAGCCAGTGTATAAGAATAAGGACTTTATTAAAGTAACAGAAAAGGAATCCATAGGAGGAGACATTTTTTGCCGAGGTTTATGTCTACCTTCTGATATTAAAAATACAGAGGAAGATATGGAAGAAATTATAGGAGTTATTAAAGGATTCTTTTCATAAAAAGGGGAGTGATGCCATTGTTTTATGAAAAATATGGAAAAAGGATGTTGGATCTTCTCCTGACCTTGCCAGCAGTCATTTTCCTTCTTCCTATTTACGGACTAATAGCCCTTCTTGTCCGCTGGAAACTGGGAAGCCCTGTTTTATTCCATCAGGACAGGCCGGGAAAAGATGGGAAAATCTTTCCTATGTATAAGTTCCGCTCCATGACCAATGAGAGGGATGAAAAGGGAGAACTGCTGCCTGATGAGGTAAGACTGAACTCTTTTGGGAAAGCTCTTCGTTCCACCAGTTTAGATGAGTTGCCAGAACTTTTTTCCATTATTAAGGGGGATATGTCCCTTATAGGACCAAGACCTCTCTTAGTTCAATATTTGCCATTATACAATGAGAGACAAAAGCATCGTCATGATGTGCGGCCAGGACTGACTGGCCTGGCTCAGGTCAACGGAAGAAACGGCATTTCATGGGAAGAAAAGTTTGAGTATGATGTTCAGTATACAGAGAATATAACCTTTCTTTTAGATGTGAAAATATTATGGAAGACTGTGGTCAATGTCATTAAGCGAGAGGGGATTGGTCCTGAGGCTGGGGCGACCATGGAGTATTTTACTGGAACAAAGGAAGACGGAGGTAGCAATGAAACCAATTCATATACTGGTATTGAGTGCAGGCCGCAGGGTAGAACTGATTCAGTGCTTTAAGGATGCGGCTGCAAGGATGAAATTACAGGGCAATGTTATTGGGGTAGACTGTTCTGGTCTGGCTCCGGCCCTTTATTATGCGGACAGGGGAATTATGCTGCCTAGAATTAAGTCTGGCGATTATATCGAAGCTATTATTGACATTTGTAAAAAGGAAGAAGTCTCTCTTCTTGTGCCCACTATTGATACAGAGCTTTTAATACTGGCAGAAAACGCAGAGAGGATTGAGGCTCTTACAGGAGCTAAAGTGTTAATATCAGATATAGATGTAATACGTATTTGCAGAAATAAAAAAGAGACTCAAATATTTATGGAAGAGAATGGGTTTCTCATGCCAAAAATGTATTCAGAACAGGATTTGAAGGAAAAGGACGTCCCCTACCCTTTATTCTTAAAACCTATTGATGGAAGCTCTAGTATTAATGCTTTTAAAGTAAACAATAAAAAGGAGCTAAAAACATATTTAAAGCTCATTAAAAATCCTATTGTACAAGAATATTTAGAGGGAGAAGAATACACAGTAGATGTTTTCTTAGACTTTCACGCAAAGATTATAACCGTTGTGCCTAGAATCCGTATAGCTACAAGAAGTGGGGAAATCTCAAAGGGTGAAATTGTAAAAGATAGAGAAATTATGGACGATGTCATTCGCCTTATGAACGTATTAAAGCCAATTGGACATATTACTGTCCAGTGCAAGAAGACAGAAAAGGGCATTGCTTATATTGAGATCAACCCAAGATTTGGAGGAGGAGCCCCTATGTCCATTATGGCTGGTGCAGACTCTTGTGAAAACTTATATCGCCTTCTTCTAGGAGAACAACTTGAGTATAACGAGGAATATAGAGACAGGGTAACTTTTTTACGATTTGACAGCTGTATTATGCTGAATGAGAGAATGGAGTTGGAACATGATAAAAGCAGTAATCTTTGACTTAGATGATACATTGACTCCAGAAATGCAATATGTGGAAAGTGGGTATCGCCATGTGGCCAGTGTATTGGAAGAACTGATTCTTTCTGTAAGGGGAGAGGCGGTTTTAACAAAGGAGGAAATATTTACAAGGCTGATGCTCTTGTTTCGGGAAAATAACAAACGGGTATTTAACCGTTTATTTGAGTCTTATCATTTAAAATTTGAGCTCATGGATGTCCAAGCTCTTGTAGAAGAATACCGAAACCATGAACCAGATATTTTTTATTATAAAGAAGTAAAAGAAGTACTTTTACAGTTAAGGCAGAAAAAGATGAAATTGGGAATTATAACAGATGGTCCTGCTATAGCCCAGAAAAAGAAGTTAGAGGCATTAGAAGCTTTTCAGGATTTTGACAAAATTATAGTCACAGATGAGCTTGGAAGAGATTACTGGAAACCGAATGGGAAGTCATTCCAGTTAATGGCAAGAGATTTGGGAGTTGATTATCGGGAAATGGTTTATGTAGGGGATAATCCAGAAAAAGACTTTTATATACAAAAAATATATCCTATTCATACAGTCAGAGTGGAGAGGGAAGAGGGAGTTTATAAAAACAGCCTTTACTTAGAAGGGGTAAGAGAAATGTATAAAATCTCAAGTCTTGATAAGCTCCCAGGACTTCTTAGTCATATGGAATGACAAAGGGATCAGACAAAATGGAGAGAGACAAAGGGATAAGAGAGGCACAAGGCCATATTTTAGAAATATTAAAGTGGATTGACTATATTTGCACAAAAAATAATATTACGTATTTTATCCAAGGGGGAACTCTTCTTGGAGCAGTGAGGGAAAAAGGATTTATTCCATGGGATAACGACGGGGACATTACCATGTACAGAGAAGCGTATGAAAAATTTCTAAAGTGTGCCAAAGGTGAGCTTAAGAAAAAAGGATATTTTTTAAAATGGACAGACAGAGTCCCTAAAGTATGCCTTTTGGAGAGGGAGGAAATTCATGTGGATATTTTTTTTATAGATCCCCTTCCAAAGGCAAGATGGAAAAGAAAGGGAAAGAGGTTTTTCATGAAGCTTCTCCAAGGAATGATGAAGAAAAAGGTAGACTATCGTTCTTATGATTTAAAAGGGAAAATACTGGTATTTTTCTCTTCCTCCATGGGAAGACTAATGACAACATCTTTTAAATTAAAGCTATATATGAGTCTAAGCGCTTATGGAAGGCATGAACATTCAGGAATGGCATTTTTTAGCAATGATTTCTACCAGTTTCTATCTCTTGAGTTTCCAGATAGCCTTTTTAAAGATGTGGAGAGGATTCCTTTTGAAGACGGGACATTATTGGCCCCTGTCCACAGGGAAGAATATTTAAAGATGATATATGGAGATGATTATATGACCCCTAAGAGAGAGAATTATTTTGTAGAAAAGGGACATGCAATGGAGTGAAATGATGGGAAAAAATATTTTATTCTGCAGCGTAGGCAGACGAGGGGATTTAGTAAAGGATTTTAGAGCGTCTTTGGATAGAAACTCTAAAATCGTGGCAACAGATAATAACAGCACAGCGCCAGGCCTTTATTTCGCAGACCGTCAATACATTGTGCCTAAGATCAATGAGGAAAATTATGTGCCTATTATTTTGGAAATATGCAGGGCAGAGGAAATTGGTGCAGTGACTACCCTAATTGATCCAGAAATTGCAGTGCTGGCAAGGCACAGAGAAAAGTTTCAGGCAATGGGAGTACAAGTGCTGGCTCCTTATGAGACGTCGGCAGCTCTTTGCTTTGATAAATATCTTATGTATCAGTTTTTAAACAAACATGGAATTTTAACAGCGAAAACCTATGGAAGAATGGAGGAGTTTCAGACAGCCCTGGAAAAGGGAGACATTCAGTTTCCTGTTTTTGTAAAACCAAGAACAGGAAGCGGCAGTGTGGGAGCAAGGATGATACAATGCCTTGAGGAATTAAAGATTGCCTTTCGTCATGACCGCTCTTTGATTATCCAGGAATATATGACGGGAGAAGATTTGGATGCCGATGTGTATGTAGACACCATAAGTCACAGGGCTGTGAGCATTTTTACGAAGAAGAAATTAGAGACAAAAATAGGAGGGGCAAATAAGACATTGTCTTTTAAAGATAATAAGCTATTTTTGACCATTGAACATATTGTATCTTTTTTTGAATTTAATGGTCCCATTGATATGGATTTCTTCTATCGAGACGGGGAATATTATTTATCAGAAATCAACCCAAGGTTTGGGGGAGCTTATCTCCATGCCTATGGCTGCGGGGTAAATTTTATTAAATTAATTGAGAATAATATGAACGGAATAGAAAATGAGCCAGTGTTTGGCAATTATGAAGAGGATGTGCTAATGATGATGTATGATAGTGTAGTCATAAAAAAGAAAAGGGAAATAAAAGAGCAGGTAGAGGCAAAACTATGGACGTATTGTATTTGACCTTAAGTAATCCAGAGCTTCATTCCACAGGAATTTATGCAGATTTGTTAAATGCTTTAGTGGAGAGAGGGCATAAGCTGACTATTGTGTATGCAGATGGAGAGGCAGAAAAAACTTTTCTGACAGAAGAGAAAGGTGTGAGGATTCTTACAGTAAAAGTGGGACGTCAGTTTGGGGTTTCTTTTTTTCAAAAGGGAAAAAATCTTCTTCTACTAGAGCCCAAAATGAAAAGGGCTGTAAAAAAATATTTTCGTAAGGAAAAATTTAACTTAGTATTATATGCAACCCCCCCTATTACCTTTGGAAAAGTAGTAAAATATTGTAAGAAACAATTTGGCTCATTAAACTATCTAATGTTAAAAGACATTTTCCCTCAAAATGCTGTAGACATAGGGCTTATTAAGGAAAGGAGTCTCATCCATAAAATATTTTCTAAAAAGGAAAAGGAATTGTATAGAGCCTCCACTTTCATTGGATGTATGAGTAAGGCAAATGCAGAATATATACAAAAACATCATCCAGAAATATCAAAGAAAAAGATAGAGATTTTTCCAAATACTATGAAAGTTCCCCCTTATATAGAAAAGGAGGCATTACATATCCAGACAGAGAAACTGGGAGTGCCAAAGGGGGCTGTTGTTTTTGTATTTGGAGGAAATATGGGAAAGCCTCAAGCATTGGAGTTTCTTGTAAACGGAGTACGCACAATGGAAGGCTATAAAAAGGCTTATTTCCTCTTCGTAGGAAAGGGAAGTGAGGAAGGGTGGGTAAAAGAAAATATAAAAAGAAGAACAAATGCAGCCTTTATTCCCTTTCTTCCTCCCAGAGAGTATCAATGTTTAATGGAAGAGTGCCATGTAGGAATCATATCCTTAGACGCAAGATTTACCATTCCTAATTACCCCTCAAGAACCTTAGCCTATATGTCCATGGCTATGCCTATTTTGGCAACTATTGACAGGACGACAGACTTGTGGGGACTGATAGAGGCAGAGGCAGGCTGTGGCCTTTGCAGTGTGACAGGAGACTTGACTTCTTTTGAAAAAAATGTGCGTTATTTAGCGGAAAACAAAGATGTAAGAATTCAAATGGGGGCAAGGGGAAGGCAGTATTTGGAGGAGAATTTCCATGTCTCCCGCTCTATTGCCATTTTGGAATCCCATTTTCCCAAAAAGAGAAAATAAACGCCCTTAAGGGCAGATTGGAGAGAAGGATGTTTGAAGGCAAAACCCTGTTAATTACAGGAGGAACAGGTTCCTTTGGAAATGCAGTATTGGATGGATTTTTAAATACAGAGGTAAAGGAAATACGCATTTTCAGCAGGGATGAGAAAAAGCAGGATGATATGCGCCATCAATATAAAAAGGATAAAATCAAATATTATATTGGAGATGTGCGAAATTTATCTAGTGTAAAAGATGCTATGCATAAGGTAGATTATGTGTTCCATGCAGCTGCCTTAAAACAAGTTCCTAGCTGCGAATTTTTTCCTATGGAGGCGGTGAAGACAAATATTATAGGGACAGATAATGTCCTGACAGGGGCTATAGAAGCAGGGGTAAAAAAAGTCATCTGTCTTTCAACAGATAAAGCAGCTTATCCTGTGAATGCCATGGGGACAAGCAAGGCCATGATGGAGAAAGTATTTGTGGCAAAATCAAGAACCGTAGATCCAAAAGACACGTTGATTTGCGGCACTAGGTATGGCAATGTTATGTGTTCCAGAGGATCGGTCATTCCTTTATTTATTGAGCAGATAAAAGGAGGAAAACCTTTAACAGTCACAGAGCTTACGATGACCCGCTTTATTATGAGCTTAGAGGAGGCAGTGGAATTAGTGCTCTATGCCTTTGAAAACGCCATGGCAGGGGATATTATGGTTCAAAAGGCTCCGGCATGTACATTAGAAACCTTGGCCCATGCTTTAAGGGAACTTTTTGAAGTAGACAATGAAATAAAAATCATTGGTATCCGTCATGGAGAGAAGATGTATGAAACACTCCTCACAAATGAAGAATGTGCCAGAGCTATAGATGAAGGAAAGTTTTTCAGAGTGCCGGCAGATCAGAGAGATTTAAACTATGAGAAGTATTTTCATGTGGGGAATAAAGGGAGGAGCAGACTTTCTGAGTTTAACTCCAATAATACAGATATTTTAAATGTAGAACAAGTAAAAGAAAAACTTCTCTCCTTAACCTATATACAAGAGCAATTACAAGAATGGAGAAAGACATGAAAGTATTCGTAACAGGAGCAAAGGGGTTTATTGGAAAAAACCTTATTGCCCAGTTAAAAAATATAGGACACAAAGACATTTACCAATATGAGAGGGACACGCCAATAGAACGCCTTATGGAATATACAAAGGATTGTGACTTTGTTTTCCACTTAGGGGGAGTGAACAGGCCAAAAGAGGAAAAGGAGTTTATGGAAGGAAATGCGGGCCTTACAAGCTCTTTACTCGACGCTTTAAAAAAGAATGGGAACAAGGCGCCAATCCTTGTCACATCTTCCATTCAGGCTGATCTGGACAATCCATATGGAAGGAGTAAAAAGGCAGGGGAGGATATGCTCTTTGACTACGAAAGAGAAACAGGGGCAAAGGTGTTTGTCTATCGCCTTCCCAATGTATTTGGAAAATGGTGCCGCCCCAATTATAACAGCGCAATCGCTACCTTTTGCCATAACATTGCCCATCATCTTCCCATAAAAGTCCATGATCCTTTTGTTGTTATGAACTTAGTTTATATTGACGACCTTGTTGAAGAAATGTTAAGGGCTATGGAAGGAAAAGGGAATCAAACAGGAAGGTTCTGTTCTGTTCCAGTCAGCTACAGTGCCTCTCTTGGCTCCATTGCCTCTAAACTCCAGGATTTTGCTAAGGAAAGGGGAAATTTGGAAGTTCCTAATATGGGCAATGAATTGGAAAAAAAATTGTACAGCACTTATCTAAGTTATTTGCCCAAAGAGGAATTTTCTTATCCTTTAAAGATGAATAAAGATGAAAGGGGATCCTTTACAGAATTTCTTCGAACAAAAGAGAGAGGACAGGTTTCTGTCAACATTAGTAAGCCTGGAATTACAAAAGGACAACACTGGCATAACACAAAAAATGAAAAGTTTTTAGTTGTGAAAGGAAGGGGATTAATACAGTTTCGAAAAATAGGGGAGGAGGAAGTAATCAGTTACCATGTTTCAGGAGAGAAACTGGAAGTAGTGGACATTCCCCCAGGTTACACTCATTCCATTAAAAATGAGGGAGAGGAAGAGATGGTAACGATTATGTGGGCTAATGAACCTTTTGATATAGAAAGGCCAGACACCTATTTTCAAAAAGTGTAAAAAGGGAGGGATTATGGAAAAATTAAAAGTCATGACTATTGTAGGCACAAGACCAGAAATTATACGCCTTTGTGCTGTCATAAAAAAATGTGACCAGTATTTTGACCATGTTCTGGTACATACAGGACAAAATTATGATTATACTTTAAATGAAATCTTTTTCCAAGATTTGCATTTAAGAGAGCCAGATTATTACTTGGACAGTCCTGGACAAAATTTAGGAGAGACAATGGGAAATATTATTGCGAAATCCTATGCTTTGATGGAAAAGGTGAAGCCAGAGGCAGTGCTTTTATTAGGGGACACTAATTCTGCTTTGTCGGCTCTGTCTGCCAAAAGGCTGAAAATTCCTATTTTTCATATGGAGGCAGGGAATCGGTGCTGGGACTGGAATGTATCAGAGATGATCAATCGGAAAATTGTAGATCACATTTCCGATATTAACCTTCCTTATACAGAACATTCTAGAAGATATTTGTTAAGCGAAGGGATAGATGGAAAAACTATCTTTGTCACAGGATCTCCTATGGCAGAGGTGATTAAGGAACATAGATATCATATAGAGAAAAGTAATATTTTGGAAAATATTGGACTAAAAAAAGGGGAATACATGATTGTCTCAGCCCATAGAGAAGAAAATATAGACAAGGAAGAAAATTTTATGGCATTGATGATGGGAGTAAATCACATTGCTCAAAAGTACAAAATGCCATTAATTTTCTCTACCCATCCCCGTACCCAAAAGTTTATTGAGGCAAGAAATTTTACATTTCATCCTCTTGTAGTCAATAGGAAGCCTTTTGGCTATTTAGACTATAATAAATTGCAGATGAACGCCTTTTGCGTTTTGTCAGACAGTGGTACTTTGTCCGAGGAATCAGCTCTTCTAAATTTTCCGGGAGTACTTATCCGTACGTCTACAGAAAGGCCAGAAGTTCTCGATAAGGGAAGTGTTGTTGTGGGAGGCATAAAAGAAAGAGACATAGAGCAGGCAGTAGAGCTTGCGGTTACTATGTTTCAAAGGGAAGAGAAGATTCCCTTGCCAAAGGATTATGAAGATGTCAATGTCTCGGCAAAAGTAGTAAAAATTATTCAAAGTTATACGAAGATTGTGAATCAAACAATATGGATGAAATAGACAACAAAGTGGGGATGAGTATGTGAGAATTGTTGTAAACAATATAGCGGCCAGCCAGACAGGAGCCTTGACTATTTTAAAAAGCTTTTATGATTATGTAGACTGTTATGAGAAGGAGCATGAATGGATTTTTCTCTTAGGCGCCCCTTATTTGGAGGAGAAAGAGCACATCAAAGTGGAGGTTCTTGAAAAGGTGAAGAGGAACTGGCTAAACCGTTTAACATTTGACTTATGGAATGGAAAGAATTATATTAAGAAATGGAATCCAGATGTGGTATTTTCTCTGCAAAATACCATTACCTTTGGCTACAAAGGAAGGCAGATTGTTTATGTACATCAGCCCCTTGGATTTCAAAAAGTAAAGAAATTTTCTTTTCTCAAAAAAAAGGAAAGGGAATATGCTGTATACCAATATCTGATAGGAAGCCTTATCAATGCTTCTATTAAAAGGGCAGATAAGACGATTGTTCAGACAAAATGGATGAGGGACGCTATATTGGATAAGACAGGAATGGACCATGAAAAAATCGTTAATATACTCCCAGATATAGAGGACAAATATTGTCCAAAAGAGGAAGAGGAGGAAGCCTTTGACAACCATTTGTTTTTCTTCCCTTCTGGAGACATTTTATATAAAAATCATGAGACTGTTGTAAAGGCATGTCAAATATTAAATAAGAAAGGATATAAGGATTTCCAGGTATTGTTTACTTTAAAAGATTTAAAATCAGTGACTGATATTTCTTATGACAGTGGTCATGGAAACATTGTCTGTGCTGGGAAGCTTATGCCTGAGGAATTGTTTTCTTTTTACAGGAAGGGAACATTGATCTTTCCCTCTTATATTGAGACTTTAGGTCTGCCCTTAATAGAAGGAAAAATGGCAGGGAGTATGATTCTGGCCTCCCACTGTCCCTTTTGCCTGGAAATTTTGGAAGGCTATGAGAATGTAAAGTATTTTGAGCCCTTTGATCAAGAAACATTGGCAGCCTATATGGAAGATATTATGACAGGGAGGCTAAAAAGAAAGAAAAGTAAGGCAGAAAATAGGGGTAAGGACAAAAGCAGCTGGTTCTATGTAGTAAAAGAGCTAATGTGAGAAGGGAGGGGAAGGAATGGAGAGAAAAAAGGCAATAGGAAATCTTTATGAATATTATTATATTCTTGTCATGCTTGCTTACTTTTTCAGTATGTTTACAAAACATACCCATCCGGGAGTTGTAGGAACGATCCTCATGCTCCTTGTAGCGATAGAGCTTTTGGTCAAGAGAAGGCTTCCTCTCCCGACAGCATGGAAAAGGGAAGCCAGTGTCACCGATTTTTTTGTTTTAGTCTATTTTCTTTACAATATCCTTTCCATATACTGGCTTGTAAATAACAGTCATATCCCTATGGAAGTTTTTTTTGATGAGTTTGCAGTGAGCGTCCTGCCCATTGTCTTTTATTTTGTAGGAAAAAGTGTGACAAAGGAGAACAAGGAAACTTTTTATGGAAAATGTTTGTTAGCCCTTTTGTTTTGCTTTCTTTCAGGTATTCTTTTATTTTTTTGGGCCCCTGATTTTTACATTAATTGGGCATATGAGATGAGTTATATATCCAAGCCAGATGCCCCTACCATGCAAGTGCGTATGCTATCCTTTATTAGCAGCATTCCAGAAGGGTTTCTCACTGTGGCCGGTATGCTTCTTAGCATCTACTATCTAGTGGAATACAGAGGAAAAAGGGGAAAGGGAGCTTTTTTCATTTGTCTTCTCTCCGCTTTTATGTGCAATCAGCGCTCCGCCATGACTGTGGCCTTTCTTGTAATTTTATATTTAAACTATCTAATCTTTTATCGATTTTCTATTTTGCCAAAAAAATTCTTTCTCATGGAATGGCTGGGGGGGATGGCTGCTCTTTTACTTCTTGCCATTGTGCGTTTTGAAGCTCTATTAAAAGTTTGGTATCGAATCGAATCCCTCCCTCGTTCTATTGGGGAGAGAAGTGAGTCCTGGATAGCAGCTGTCAACAATTTAACGAATATATGGCTAGGAAATGGATTGGGTGCAAATGGCCATCGGGCTATTGGATACACAGAATTTATTGTGGCAGATGGAGGACTTATAAAATTATTTTGCGAGATGGGGATTTTTGGAACTACGTTTTTCCTTTATATCATGATTCGATCAGGGGCTAATGGATACAAAAAAATAAAGGAAAACTATGTAGAGTTAGGAATTATTGGCGCAGCCCTTCTCCAGTGTGTAGGAAGCAATATTATTACATATCAGATTGCCGCCCCTATTTTCTGGTTTGCTGTGGGAAGATGTGCTACATTGGAAGTCCAGCCATCCAAGGAGACAGATTCGTAAGTTTTGAAGACCTTTACAGTAAATAAGATTTGGAAAGGAATGGGTATTAAAATGAGAGTCATATGTATGTATCTTCCCCAATACCACAGGTTTCCAGAAAATGATGCCTGGTGGGGGGAAGGATACACAGAGTGGACTGCCGTAAAAAGGGCGGTTCCTTTGTATAAAGGGCACGCCCAGCCAAAACATCCTTATGAGGACTGGTATTATGACTTGGAAAAGGAGGGGGTTAAGACTTTAAAATGGCAGGCAAGCCTAGCTAAGGATTATGGAATTTATGGGTTTTGCTTTTATCACTATTGGTTTTGTGGAAAACAGCTTATGGAAAAACCAATGGAAATACTTCTGGCCCATCCAGAAATCAATCTGCGTTATAGTATTTGCTGGGCTAACGAGTCTTTTACAAGAACCTGGTATGGACTGGCAGATCAAGTGTTAATGAGACAAGAATATGGGGTGGAGAAAGATTGGCAGAGGCATTTTACCTACTTGCTTCCTTTCTTTTTAGATAAACGGTACATGAAAGTGGGAAATCGGCCAGTGCTTCATATTTACAGGACAAAAGATATAAAACATTTAGATAAGATGCTTGCCTGCTTCCATAAATTAGCAAAAAATAATGGATTTGACGGAATGTTCATTGTGGGAGGACGTACGGCAGGGGAAGAGGAGACAAGAGAAGGACTTATTGACGCTTATTACACCTTTGAGCCAGGTTACACATTAAAGCACGATTTTGGAAAACTGGCATCCATAGAGTATCAAAGTAAGGTTTTGTGGAGGACTATATGGAACAAGCTTTTTCCTAGGAAAAAATTAGAGAGGCGGATTTCTATTGACACTATTTTTGCACGTATTGCAAAAAGGGAAGGGGAGGAGAAGGTGTACCCAGGTCTTTTTCCTAAGTGGGATAATACTCCAAGGAGAAGCTATAAAGGATTAGTATATGAAGGAGCTTCCCCAGAAAAGTTTTTAAGCTGCCTAAAGAGGTTAAAAGAAAAGGTGGAAGGACGAAAGGAAGATTTTGTCTATATTAATGCTTGGAACGAATGGGGGGAAGGAGCTTATTTAGAGCCAGATAAGGAAAGCGGGTTCGCATATTTGGAGGCGGTTCGGTGTGCAGGAGAAGATTAGCATTATTACAATTATATATAAAGTAGAGCCTTATTTGTCCCAATGCATTGAGAGCCTTATAAACCAGACCTATGAAAATTTGGAAATCATTCTTGTAGTAGGCGTGGGGGGAGGGGACCGATGTGAAGAGATTTGTGACGAATATGCAAGAAGAGATCCGAGAATTAAGGTTATGAAAAGTCCTCCAAAGGGAGTAGCTGATGCAAGAAACAGAGGACTTTTAGCTGTGACAGGAGATTATATTGGATTTGTAGATGGGGATGACTGGGCTTCAAAGGACATGTTTTCTTACCTCTATCATCTAATGGAAGAGAATAGGGGAGACATTGCTATTTGTGGGAAATATTTGGAATATGTAAATGGAACAGATTGTTCCTATGAAAAAACAGTTCATGTCATGACCCCAGAGGAAGCTTTTGAAATGATTTTATATCAGGAGGGATTTTTTCTTCACCTGTGGGATAAGCTGTTTCGAAAGGAAATCTTTGACAATATACAGTTTCCAGTGGAAGAGAGAATTGAAGATCGGAGAATAGGATATCAGCTTTTGGGAAGGGCAAAAAAGATTATTTATGGCAGAGAACCGAAAATCCACTTTCGGGTAAGTGAAGACAGCGGCTCTCGGGTTGCAGATAATTTAGTTCTGTCCCTTGAGGCGGATAAGGAAATGTGCGCATATATTGGAAAACGGTTTCCAAAGCTTAAGGAGGCAGTAGACTATTTCCTAGTATATGAGACTATTAGTGTTATACAAAACAATATGCTTTTTGGAACCTATAATAAGGAGAAGGACAGAAAGTATGTTCAATATGTAAAAAAACATGGGGGTGCTGTCTTAAAAAATGGTAAAGTCTCCATGGGGATTAAAGGGAAGGTACTCCTTTCTATGTTCAGCCTAAGACTTTTGGAAATCCTAACGAAAAAAAGAAGAAAGAAAAGTCTGGAAACTTTCATTCCCTACTCAGGTCTTACTTTAAACAAGAGGGAGGAGAATAATTAAAAGTACTATCTTTTCTTAGATTTTGATGCCCCTAAAAGGGAGCAGATGGGAGTTTTTCATGAATTACGGTAATTTAAAAAATAAGAAAATACTGCTTATGTGTAAGGAAACCTATTCTTATCCCTTATTCTTTCTCGCAAAAAAGCTGCTGCCAGACAATGAGGTGGCTGCCTTTTTTGTTCATTCTTCAGAATGCTCTTATAATAAATGTTATTTTAATGAAAATTCTTATTATAAGTTTTTGGAGGAGCTGCCAGAAGTAAACATGTATGATGTGAAGGAAATTTGTCTTACCTTTGCCAAAAACTATAAAAATCCTTCCATAAATATGGACTTTCTGAAAAAGGTGGAAAAAGAGTATACGCATTTTAAAAATTTAAATTTACAGCTTATGACTTCGCAAATGACAACGAGATATTACCATTACAGGAATTATTATGTCTGGTCTTCCTATGAGCAAAATATGTACTGGCTCCAGTTAAATTATGAAAATTGCATCCGAATTATGGAAGACTTTCGGCCTGACTTTATTTTAGATTATCAGGATGAGGAAATTGCAAGAAATATTATGATAGAAGTAGCTTATAAAAATCAAGTGCCTTATATTTCTGTAGAGCATCCCAGATATGCTTTTTATAAGTATCCCACATACATTTTAGGCACAGGATTAGACAGCTATTTTAAAGTTATTTATGAAAAGAAGAAAAGGCTTTCTAGAGAAGAGCTGAAGGAAGCGTATGCTTATATAGAGGATTATCGAAAAAAGACAGATATTATGCCCCCGGAATTTAAAGGGACAAGTACAGCAAGTTATGAGAGAGATTCCCTGTTATGGGTGCTTCGGGTTATGAGGGGAAAGTGGAATTATTTCTGGAACCAGGACATAACGAAGAAAAATAGGAAGCTGAAAAAATCCTGTCCTATGATCTTTTCTCCTTCCATTCCCTATATATATTTTTATTTTCGATTAGAAATGAGAAAAAGAAAGCTCTTTAAGAAAAATAAATATTTTCATGACCCAGTGGAGGGGGAGAACTATGTGTATATGCCCCTCCACCTTATTCCAGAGTCAGCTACTGTAGTAAAAACTCCGTTCTATTTAAAAGAATTGGAAGTCATTGAACAAGTGGCTAAGTCCCTGCCCATTGGATGGGTTTTGTATGTAAAAGAGCATCAGGCTATGCTAGGGGAGAGGGATCCCAGCTTTTATGAGGAAGTGAATAAAATTCCCAATGCAAAAATGGTGCAGATTAATTATTATAAAGATCCAAAGCCATGGATTATGAAGGCAAGGGGCGCAGTAACTCTTTTAGGTTCCACGGCTTACGAGATGGCTTTGTTAGGGAAAAAATCCATTTTATTTTTTGACATGCCTTATTCTCTTATAGAGGGGGTAACAAGGGTTCATTCCTTTGAGGAATTGCCAGAGGCAATTGGAAACTTTGCCAAAGAAGGAGAGGATAACATCCATTCCTGCGCCGCCTATATAGAAGCAGTCAAGGAGGCAGGAGTGGAAATTGATTATTTTTCCATGATGACAGAGGGAGAGGAAATACTAAAGGGAAAGAAACCTATGACAGAGGAGTATGAGAAAAAAATCAATGCATTGTATGAATTTTATGACAAAGCTCTTAGCCGATTAGACAAGGAGCATCCATTTTCCCCATAGGGAAGCTATCTTGAAAGATGTCGTTCGGTTTTTCACATATATATGGAGGTTTTCATGGGAAAGAAAAGGGAAGTGAGCGCAGGAACAGTACTAAAATCTGGTATTTGGTATACTGTATCCAGTATATGCATCCGGGCTATTGGCATTATTTCTTCGCCTATTTATACAAGGATGCTCACAACAGCTGACTATGGTATGGCCAATACGTACAATTCATGGGTAAGTCTAATGAATATTTTTACCTGCCTTTGTCTTGTCTCTTGTGTGGGAAGGGCAAAGCTGGATTTTTCCAATGAGTACGATGCATTTCTGTCTTCGGCCCAGGCTTTGTCCAGCGGGGCTGCCCTTGTCATCTTAGGGATAGTCTATGTATTTTTAGATCCAGTCTCCTCCCTTATGGGATATAGCAAAGGACTGATTCTCCTTTTATTCGTCTATTTAATCTTTTCTCCAAGTGTGGATTACATGCAAAATAAATACAGGTTCCAGTATAAATATAAAGAAAATATTATGATTTCCTTTTTATCTTGTGTAGGAACTGTTTCCTTGTCCATTGCTTTTATGCTTGTATATTCAGAGGAGAGATATGTGGGAAAAATATTGGGAACCCTCCTTCCTACTTTTCTCATGGGCCTTTATTTTTACTGGAAAATATGGAAGGAGGGAAGGGTGCTTTTTAACTGGGATTATTGGATTTATGCCTTAAAAATTGCCCTTCCCCTTATTCCCCACAATTTGGCTCTTGTTATATTAGTGCAAATTGACAGAATTATGATTAAAGATATATGTGGGGAGTCAGATGCTGGAATTTATACGTTTGGCTATAGTTACGCCATTCTTTTATCCATATTTACCAATGCGATTGGTCAGGCATGGCTTCCTTGGTTTAACGACAAAATGGATAGGGGGGAGAAGAAGGAAATCAAAGCAGTGAATAATTTAATGATGCAGCTTGGATGTTTTCTTTCCATCCTCTTTATTGTAGGAGGGCCAGAAGCTTTGATGATTCTTGGCACAGAAGATTACTTTCCTGCAAAATGGGTTATTGTCCCTATTATATTAGGAACGTTATGTCAGTATTTTTATACGAATTATGTGGATATTGAACTTTTTCATAAGAAGACGCCTTTGGTTGCCCTTAGTTCTATACTGGCGGCTTTTGTAAATTATGGGCTGAACTTACTCCTTATTCCTATATGGGGCTATAGGGCAGCAGCTTATACTACGCTGTTAGGCTATATGTTCCTTCTATTATTTCACTTTAGTGCAACAAGATGGGTGTTAAAAGAAAAAATATTTGACACTCCCTTTCGTATAGTTTTATTTGTGGGAACAAGCGCTATTGGGTTTGGATTTATGCTTTTATATGATCATATCCTTCTACGTTATGGGGTGGCTGTAATTTTTACAGGAATAGTGGCAATGCTAAAGAAAGATGATATAATAAAGCTGATACTGTTTGTAAAAGCCAGATATGGAAAGGGGGAGGAAGGAGAATAAAATATGGCGGAGAAGAAAAAAGTATTTCAGATAAATTCCACATATGGGCTGGGAAGTACAGGAAGAATTGTAGAGGGGCTTTCGAAGGTGCTTTCGGAAAATGGATACGAATGTATGGCAGCTTACGGCAGGGGACAGGCTTTAAAAGAAAAGGGGCTGTATTTTATTGGCAGCAGCACAGGAGTTTATATTCATGGTGGATTAAGCCGCATAACAGATAACCATGGCGGATATTCTAAAATGGCCACCAAAAGACTGATAACAAAAATGAAAAAGTTTGATCCAGATATTATTCACCTTCATAACTTGCATGGGTATTACTTGAACTTAAAGCTGCTTTTTGAGTATTTAAAAACTTGCGAGAAAAAAATTATTTGGACGCTTCATGACTGTTTTGCCTTTACGGGACACTGCACACATTTTGAATATATTGGTTGTCAGAAATGGCAGAAGAAATGCCATCACTGTGAACAGAAAGGGGAGTATCCAAAGTCTATATTAGGAGATAGAAGTAAGAAAAACTATAAAGAAAAAAAAGAGTGGTTTACAAAAATCCCTAATTTAACCATTGTAACCCCCTCTTTTTGGTTATCCCAAAAGGTGAAGCAGTCCTTTTTGCAGGAGTACCCTGTTGTTGTCATACCAAATGGTATTGACTTAGATGTTTTTCGGCCCGCTCCAAAGGAAAAAAAGGATAAATTCGTCATATTAGGAGTTGCCAATCCATGGAGAGAGAGAAAAGGATATGGGGAGTATAAAAAACTCATAGGAATCATAAGCGATTATTATGAAGTGACTATGGTAGGATTAAAAGAGAGTCAGCTAAGGGAATTGCCAAGGGGAGTCAGGACTATTGGGAAAACAGATCAGATAGAAGAGCTTGTTTCTTACTACTCCAACGCAGATATCCTTGTGGATTTGACTTTTGAAGATACTTTTCCCACAACCCATCTAGAGTCATTGGCCTGTGGCACTCCAGTTCTTACCTATACTTCTGGGGGAAGCAAAGAAATGTTGGACGAAACATGTGGCATTGCTGTTCCAAGGGGCAACCTCCAAGGAGTCATGGCTGCTCTTGAGAAAGTACGAAGGGAAAATCCTTTTACGAGGGAGGCATGTAGGAAAAAGGCGCTTGCCTATGATCAGACGGAGAGGTTTTACGAATATGTATGGAAAGTTTACCAAGAGATGAGGAGCTAACTTATGAAAGCCTTTTGCAGGAAATTTGAGAAAACCATCCTCTTTTTACTAAAATTATCTTTATATGCTTCTCTGTTTTTTACCTTTTTTCGAATCTTTTCCATAGTGCATTATCAAGTGTTTAATATGAGCCGGACAGCGGCGGTTACAATGTCTACCTTTGTTATGATGGAATTTCTCCTCACAGGGATTTATGGAAAATATAATATAGGTGAGCGAAAAAGTAAACCCATTATATTCTCCCTTGTTCTTGCTGTACTCATTACTGATGTTGCCGCTTATTTTATGCTCACCATTATGAACACCAATGAGGCCAATGATAAAAAGTTTCGCATAGAATATGTAAGTATTCTTATGCTGATTATGTCCATTCAAATATGGATCATTATTATCATGGTCCATTTTGGAAATTTTGTATATTTCTGGTTACGGGATCCGGAGAAATGTTGTATTGTGACAGAGGAGGGGAAGGATACAAAGAAACTCCAAGAGGTAATCGGGACTTTCAAGAAAAAGTATAAGGTTACCCAGGTTGTGGATTACCGTTCCCCCCACTTGGAACAGGCCATTATTGAGGTGAATACAGTATTTCTTTATGACCTGCCTATGAAAGAGAGAACCCAAATTGTAGATTTTTGTTACCAAAACTTAAAAAATATTTATTTTAATCCTAGAGTGGCAGATATTTTAGAGCAGAACAGCAGACAGGTCATATTAGACGACATGAGTTTTCTCGCCTCAGAATTTCATAGTATTACATGGGAACAAAGAATTGTAAAACGGCTTATGGATATAACGATTTCCATTCTTGCTTTAATTCTCACAAGTCCTATTCTTTTTATGAGTGCTTTATGTATTAAAAAGTATGACGGAGGAAAAGTATTATTTAAGCAAAAAAGAGTGACTGTTCATGGACGGATATTTTGGATTTATAAATTTCGGACAATGAGAGAAAATGTAGAAAATTATTCTACCATAAAAGATGATGAGCGAATTACCCCAGTAGGGAGATTTATCCGTAAATATCGTATTGATGAGCTTCCTCAGCTTTTGAATATTATTAAAGGAGATATGAGTCTTGTTGGGCCAAGGCCGGAAATGGTGGAAAATGTGGATGACTATACAAAGAAAATGCCAGAATTTCGTTACCGTCTTAGGATGAAGGCAGGACTTACAGGTTATGCCCAGATCAATGGGAAGTACAACACCTCCTCAAGAGACAAGCTTATGATGGATTTAATGTATATTGAAAATTATAGTATTTTAAAAGACATCCAGCTTTTATTTCAAACAGTTATGGTACTTTTCAAGGCGGAGGACAGCACAGCGGCTTTTGAAGAAAATAAGGAAGACAATGAGGTCTGAAGATTTCTATGAAACTTCTTTGTTTTGAGTAAAAAGAGCCATGGAAAGGCAGAAAAATGAACATATTAATAGTAAGCCAATATTTTTATCCTGAAAATTTTAGAATTAATGACCTGGCAGTAGAGTTAAAAAAAAGAGGTCATCATATTACTGTGCTGACAGGAATACCGAATTATCCCCAAGGAGAATTTTACAAAGGTTATTCCACAAAGAAAAGAAGAGGGGAAGAGTATAAGGGGATCAAAGTCCTTCGGGCATGGATGCTCCCAAGGCATAAGGGGGCTTTTTTCCTTCTCTTGAATTATATAAGTTTTGTTTGGGGTGGATTTTTAAAGGTAAAAAGGATGAGGGATACAGATTTTGATCTTATCTACGCCTTTGGCACATCTCCCATCACCCAGGCGTTGCCTGCTATTGTCATGAAAAAAAGAATACATAAGCCGTTAATTTTTAATGTTCAAGATTTGTGGCCAGAAAATGTAGTCGTTGTCACAGGATTGAAAAATAAAGTCGTTTTGGGACTTTTAGAAAAATTAGTCGATTATATTTATAGCTATTGTGACTTAGTATTAGTTCCTTCTAAAAGCTTTGTCCGTAAAATTCAAAGGAGAAAGAATTTCATGCCAAAGGAAAAAGTATGTTTCTGGCCTCAATATTCTGTAGTAGAAAAGGCTAGTCATATTCCTGAAAGGACTGGGGAGTTTGGAAATAAAAAGGAGCTTTACGACATAAGGAAACACTGGGATAAGAAAAAGTTTCATATTGTTTTCACAGGAAATATAGGGGTAGCCCAAGGTTTGGATCTGGTGGCCAAGGCTGCTTCCTATTTAAAAGATTCGCCCATTGTGTGGCATCTTGTAGGAGGCGGAAGGGAAAAGGAGCAGGTAATAGAGGCAGTGAAGAAAGAAGGAGTGGAGAACCATGTATTTTTTTATACAGCAGTGGAGGAAAGCCTAGTTCCTATTATTTTAAGGGAGGCGGATGCTGCCTTAATTATTATGAAGGCGGATCCTATTTTGGATATGACCATTCCAGCCAAGTTCCAGACATATTTAGCTTGCGGATGCGCTCTTCTTGGATGTGTGAACGGAGAAGTAAAAGAGTACATTGAAGAGTCAGGGTTAGGCATTGTGAGTCGTGGAATAGACGCAAAGAGTCTGGCAGAGGCGGCAGAGAGAATGTATCATTTAGGAGAAGAAGAAAGACAGAATTTCCGAGAAAGAGCCCTTACTTTTTCTGAGGAAAATTTCGAAAAAGAAAAGATTCTTTCTTACTTAGAAAAGGAATTTCAAAAACAACGGATGTGAGGGCATGAAAAAATGAAGACCTTAACTTTTTACTCCAATTATTTCAATCATCATCAAAAAGCCCTTTGCGACGCCTTTTATGAGCGTCTTGGCCAAGGATTCCATTTTATTGAGACAGAACCTATGGAGAAATTCAGGGAAAAGATGGGGTGGGGAGGAGAAAAGATCCCTCCTTATGTGCTCAAAACTTATCAGGGAAAGGAGAACGAGAGACTGGCCATGGACATGGGCAGGGAGAGCGATGCAGTGATGATAGGTACAGCTCCAGAAAGGTTCATTGACTCCCGCCTCCTCGAAAATAAGCTTACCTTTCGCTATACAGAGCGTCCCATGAAAGAGGGAATGATTAAAATGTTCCATCCAAGGCTGGCAAAAAAGTTTTACAAACTCCATTATAAAAATAGAAACCGTCAGGTGTATGTATTAGGAGCCAGTGCTTATGCATCAGAAGATTACCGAAAGATGGGCTCCTATTTGGGAAAATGTATGAAGTTTGGATATTTTCCTAAAGTAATCCAGTATGATATAGAGGAGCTCATGAAGAAAAAAAGTGACAAACGAGTGGAAATCTTATCTGCTGGAAGACTTTTAAAATTAAAAAGAATTGATCTTCTCATTGAGGCTGCGGCAAAATTGAAGGAGAAAGGGTATGATTTCCATGTGACGATTATTGGAGATGGGGAAGAAGAAGGGAGATTAAAAGCTCTGGCATATAAAAAGAATTTAGGAAAATGTATTGATTTCTACGGTTTTATGGATCCTAAAAAAGTGCGAGAGGAAATGGAAAAGGCCCATATATTTACAATGACAAGTAACTTTCTAGAAGGGTGGGGTTCTGTCATCTATGAAGGACTTAATGGAGGGTGCGCAGTTGTGGCAAGCCACAGCTGCGGTTCTACGCCCTGGCTCATAAACCATGAAGAAAATGGGTTGATTTTTCAAAGTGGCAACAAAGAAGACTTGGCATTACAGTTGGAAAAGCTTTTTCTTCACAAGGAGAAAATAAGGGAATACGGCAGAAAGGGATATGCACAAATAGTAGATCTGTGGAATCCAAAGACTGCGGCAGCTCATGTGCTGAAGGCTGCAAAGGAATTACAAAAACATCCTGAAAAAGGAATGAAAAACTGGGAAAATGTGATTAAAGAGGGGCCTTGCAGTGCAGCCCCTTTTTTAAAAAATAACTGGTTCTGCCCATAAAAGGAGGAGGTTAAGAGGATGAGCAAAGTCATGTATTTATTAGAATATCCGATTGATTTGCCAGGAGGGGCTCAGATGTCTACACAGTCTCTTTGTCAAGGGCTTAGGAAGGCAAGGGCGGGAATAGAACCAGTAGTAGTCTGTCCTTCTTTACTAGAAAAATCCAAAGAAGATTACCCTTATTCTGTCATTACTTATAAGGCTTATGAGAACAGAGAAAATAGAAAAATAGTAAGGTTTTGGAATCTTATTTTGCGTATTTTCGCTTATAGAGAAATAATAAACAAAGTGAAGCCAGATATTGTCCACATCCAAATGCCAGAATCTGCTATAGCTTATGGAATTTTAAAAACCTTTGGTCTTTTTCCCAATATAAAATATGTATTTACAGATAGAGGATTGTACTATGGATATCGGAAACATTCCATATCTCTTTTATGTTACAGTCTAAAATATGGGGATCAAATACTATGTACTACTAAATTAAACAAAAATCTCTGGTTAGAGAATACAAACTTTTCCAATATTGCTTTGATCTCCAATACAATTAGCGATGAATTTGAAGAGTACAGAGAAGAAAAAAGAAGGGAAGTGAGGAAGAGGCAGGGATATGGAGAAAATGATTTTGTCTTAGGATTTGCTGGCAGGGTGTGTCAAGAGAAAAACTGGCCCCTTGTGCAAAAGATTTGCAGGGCGTTGACAGATCGAAAGATTCACTACAAGGTGGAGCTTGTCATGGCTGTTTTTGAACAAGGAGACGAAGAAGTAGTAAAGGAAGTAAGAAAAGGAATTGAGGAATGCATTGGAAAAGAAAACTTGTGCTACCACCAAGATTTATCTCAGTCAGAAATGGCAGATTATTATTACGCAGTTGATGTATTTTTAATGACTTCAAAATTTGAATCTTTTGGGAAGGCAGCAGTGGAAGCAATGAGCCGTAAGTGTGCCATTATTTCGACAAAGGCTGGGGGACTTGTGGAAGTCGTAGGCAAGGAAGAGAATTTATATGAGGTAGATAACATTAAAAAATGTGTGGACTATATTGAGGAATTAGAAAGAAATAGAGAAAAATTAAAAGAAGAAAAAGCGTTTTTCTATGAACGATATGAGAAAAATTATTCTCAAAAAAAATGTTTAAAGGAACATATACTTCTTTATGAAAAGTTACTGAGAAAAGACTAAGGAGTAAGGGAGGATTTGGGTGTTCCATACACAAAAATAGGTTGGATATTGACAAATTATATATATTTAGATATTATAAAATAGATCTAAATAGTTATATTTTTCCCAATACAATCCTATTCCATGGATTTTTTTTTGTGATCAAAGGTTCTTTCATGGGTATGAATGGTTAGATATTACTATTGTTGTGATCTAGAACAAATGAAGAAAAGGAAGTGGGTCAAATGAGATTCCGTTCTATCCGTACATCCCTAATGATGACGATTATGCCAACGATTACGCTGGCTATGGTGTTCTTATCTCTCTTAGGTTATTTTGGAGCTAAGCAGACGATAGAGAACAACGCTCAAAATGAAATGAAACTAGATCTATCTATTGCATCTAAAGCTATTGCAGCTTCTCTGTCGAATAACCGTCTTGTGGCAGAAACATTGGCCAGGGGAGTAGAGGCCGTTTATGCCAGAGCTGACGCTGAGAGCCCAGGAGACTGGAAAGAGGCCGCCTATGAGGATATTTTGACTTCTTTTATTGATACTAACCCAGAAACATTCGGTGGCGGTATTTGGTTTGAGCCTTATGCTCATAAAAGGGAACAACAATATTTTTCTCCCTATTGTATGAGGGAAAATGGTAAAGTCACATATATTGATAATTACTCTTTGGGAGATGGGGTTTATTATACAGAACAGGATTGGTACACTTCAGCTGTAAACACTACTTCTAGCTCTGTGTGGTCTGCCCCTTATTATGATGACTTTGTTCAAATTTCCATGGTCACCTCCTCAGCGCCTATTTATGATCAAAAGGGCAGTCTTATTGGTGTTGCCACAACAGATATTGATTTGACAAAGATGCAGGAAATGATTACGAATCTCAGTGTATATAATGGGGCTGGAAAAGCCTTTCTCATTGATGATTCAGGTACATATATTGCCATTGAGGATAGCACAAAGCTTCTTACCGCCAATATTTTGGAGGAGGACAATCCCTCTCTATCTGCTTTAGGCTCTTTGATTCTCAGTCAAAAGGAAGGGACAGGCTCTTATACTTTAGACGGAGCTAAGCAGCACGTTTGGTTTTCTCAAATACCAGAAAGCGGATGGAACATTGTCGTTACCGTTCCAGAATCCTCTTTGTTTTTGTACGCTCAACGTTTAGGTATTTTTTTAACAATATTGTGTGTTATTTTTACTATAATCGTTGTCCTTCTTCTGTTTTTTTATATGCAATCACTTCTCATCCGCCCTTTGCACCACTTGGCAAATACGACTCAGGAGATTGCGGATGGGAATTTAACAGTTTCCATTCAAACCCATACAAACAATGAAATTGGAATTGTTTCTACATCTTTAGAGAAACTTGTGGAGCGGCTGCAGCAATATATCAATTATATTTCTGAGATCTCCGCAGTGCTTAAGGAAATGGCAGGAGGGAATTTTATGTTTACCCTTCATCAGGATTATAAAGGGGAATTTTCTACAGTGAAAGAAGGATTGAACCATATGCAGATGATGCTGGCGGATACTTTGCGTTTGATTGAAGAAAGTGCAGGACAGGTGTCCAACAGTGCAGAATATGTATCCCAAAGCGCCTATGATTTATCCCAGGGTTCATCAGAACAAACGAGTGCCGTAAATCAGCTGTCTGCTATTATACGTGAAATTTCTAATAATTTCCAACATAATGTTGAGAGCAGTGAAGAGGTTGTGCAATATTCCCAGGAATCAGAGAAACAAATTAAAGAATGTGCAGAGTATATGGAAGAAATGGTTGAGGCTATGGACAAAATTTCTAAGTCATCAGAGGAAATTGGAAAGGTTATTGCTACTATTGAGGATATTGCCTTTCAAACGAATATCCTCGCTCTCAATGCCTCTGTGGAGGCGGCCCGGGCTGGAACGTCAGGCAAAGGTTTTGCAGTTGTGGCCGATGAAGTGCGGGATTTGGCAGCGAAGTCCGATCAGGCTGTGAAGGCCACAAAAGCCTTGATTGAGAATTCTATTTACTCAGTTAAGGAAGGAAATAGCATCGTAAGAAATGTTTCCCATTCTTTAGATAAGACGGTAGAAAGTTCCCAAAAAGTTTTGGAGGCAGTAAAGCTCATTGCAAAGGCCAGCCAGAGAAATGCCAAAACGATTGCTTATATGAAAGAGAGTGTTGGTCAAATTTCTTCTGTTGTGGAGGCAAATTCCTCTGCCAGTGAGAAGTCTGTCACTGCCAGTGAGGAGATGTCCAGCAGAGCTACATTGTTGAAAAAACTATTATCTAAGTTTAAATTGGATAAGGGAGCAGGTTATGGACAAATTTGATCTGTATGGGATGTAAAAACAGTAAGATTTCAGATGTATGGAAACTGATGGGGAGATATCATAGCAATGTCATTTAGTTAAGACATCAGCAAGGATGTTTCTTGTAGAGCATGGTATATAGAAATATGTACCATGCTCTTTTTTTGGAACCTTTTAGAAAAAATACTTGACAAGCATAAAAAATTTGTGAAGAAGTTTAACCTAAAGGCCATTTAGATAGGTGGTGGAAAGAGCATAGAAAAAAGGAAAGGAGATATAAAGATATGCATACCATAGAGTGAGTTAATGTGTAATCACTACTATAAATAGGTGAGGAGAACATTTGATTTTTTATTAAAGAAAGATACGGAATATTTTGAAATTATAGCAAGATTAGTCGTATTTTTTACATTTGAAGAAAGAATAAGTTCTATAATGATACAATAAAAAGCATTAATAAATGTGTGAACGAATGAAAATTAAAGTAAGATAATGTACTTCTAAATTATTTATACAGATAGTTAGCATATGATTTTGACTAGAGAATAAAAGGATTGTTAAAGATAAAAGCTTTAAAAATGTGAGTTTTAAAAATAGTAAATAGGTATAAGGCGAAGAGATATTTAGCATTGGATGAAACTAAATATAAGAATTAAGGGATACTTTTGGATAGTTCAACTCGGGTATTATAAAATTTAGAACTTTAGACTATAAATTTTTAATAGGATAGTGTAAAATAAAAGAAGTACAAAAGAAAGAAATATTGGTTGTAGGTAAAGCTTTGACAGCTCTATTACTGAGTAGGGAGGATGAGTGGAATGTAATGGTATATGATAATTTGCTATAATAAATTTATTTATGGTGATATAAAAGATACTAATAAAATGAGAATAATGATACAGCAATTCAGTACAATAGTTTTCCCTTCTACTTGTTCAATATATACTTTTCCAAATCCATTATCGTTATATGCATCTACTAAATGATAGAAGCAGAAAAATATGTAATGAAAAATGGAAGGGATCCCCTTATATTTAGATTAGGGATTTTATATGGAATGGGCTATACGTATTCTCGAATATCAGTTAGATCTCGTTGTAAATACATTGACTAGAAAAGCGGCTGAAGGTCAGTCACTTACCGTTTTTGGCGGTGAGCAATGGAGACTGTTATTACATGTTAAAGATGTGGCAAAGGCTATAGTATTTTGTTTAGAAAAGGCTATATATGGATTATTCAACTGTTTATATGATAATTATAAAATGAATGAGATGGCAGAGATGATAAAGAGAGGGATACCAAATGATACAATACAAAGGACAGATATAAGTTTTGAAGATTTTAGGAATTACAGGGTTAATAATCAAAAATATGATTGATTTAAGGAGATTTCAACAATGTCTAAAAAAAATAAACTGCATTTTGTTTCCATAGAAGGAAATTGGGACAAAGATATACACGATAAGAGAATTGCTTATGGGGCAAGTATCTTAAAAGAGGATGAATTTTCTTTTGCTATTGCATCAGGGACCTATGCTCCACCTTCCTACTCATCTTTTTATGAAGGAAGGCTGGGAGAATATACAAGGGAAACCCTCATTAAGGAATATGGCATACAGGCAATGAGAATATTACCTGCTTATTTATTTCCTTACAGTTCTACATACACGATTATAGATGCATTTGCAAATGCTACCTTAATAGGCTGGGTAAGCTGCGGCTTAAAGAAGAGAGAAGAGGAAATAAATGTCTTGTTAGAACCGAGTACTTCGGCATTTCATGGACAGAGAGTAGAGATCCTTAACCATCGGGCATGTAAATATCTTCAAAAGCTTGGTGTTAGGGTAGAACTCCTATGTAAAAATAAGCTTTCTTATGAGGCCTTGGAAAGAGAACATCAAGAAGAAATCACTAGATTGCAGGAAATGCAAAAAAGGGAAGGGCTCATAACAACAGGCGAATGGTTGGATCATGGAAAAAGAAAAAGCTACGATGATATGGAGCGCATGAAGGAAGACTTGGAAGAAGCTTTTAAAGAAACTTTCCAGTCTGCTTTTTGTGTGGATATTTACTCCTTCTCTGACTTGGAAAGACTTCTTTTTACTTTATTATGGAATATACTGGCTGGCAAACAGACATTATCTGAGAAGGAATTTGAAGATGCTTGTTCTTATATTCGGCTGCATCTTGAGACAGACATACCTAAGGAAACAATGCTGCATATGAGGAAAGCAATAAAATAAGGGAGGGAGTATCTATGGATTATTCAGTAATTCAGATTGTATTTATATTTTTAATAACCTTCCTTGTAGCCATTGATCAATTTAGTTTTTTAGAATCTTTGTATCAGCCAATTGTGACAGGAGCGGCTATTGGACTAGTGTTAGGAGACCTTCAGACAGGATTGGTCGTTGGAGGGACATACCAATTAATGACAATAGGGAATATGCCAATTGGAGGAGCCCAACCTCCCAATGCAGTAATTGGTGGGATTATGGCCTCAGTGTTAGCAATTTCTGCTAATTTAGAGCCTTCTTTGACAGTAGTGACAGCAATTCCATTTGCATTAATAGGGCAGTATGTTATTACTTTGATTTTTACACTTATGTCTCCTGTCATGGCAATTGCTGATAAGTGTGCAAAGAGGGGGGACGATAAAGGAATTCAATGGATAAATTATTTGGCAATGGCAGCCCTAGGCTTTGTTTTTGCAACAATTGTCACCTTATTCTTTCTTGGTGGAGTAACCTTTGGTGAGACGATTGCAAATGCAATTCCAGACTGGTTAATGAGAGGGCTGAAGGCAGCTGGTGGAATGATGCGCTATGTTGGGTTTGCAATTTTACTAAAGGCTATGGTTTCAAGAGACATGTGGGGATTTTATTTCCTTGGCGTTGCCCTTGCAGTTATTGTGATGGCTTCCCAAAGCTTAAAAGGTTCCGCCCTTCTTTTATTGGCTTTTGTAGCTTTTGCCTTGGCGTATTGGGACTTTCAGATTCAGACAAAATTTAAAAAGATAGATGAATCTATGAAAAATAAATCATAATTTTATGAGAAGGAAATAAAAATAGTAAGAATGAGGTAATAAAGATGGAACATAATATTCCTGAGGAATATAAAAATACTACGCCTGCTAAGGCACTGGATAATAAGATGTTAAATAAAATGGTTTGGAGATCTTTATTTTTACAGGCATCCTTTAACTATGAGCGTATGCAGGCAGCAGGATGGCTATATGCAATACTTCCAGGATTAAAAAAAATACATAAAGATAATAAAGAAGATTTGGCTGCCTCTATGAGTCATAACTTAGAATTTTTTAGTACCCATCCATTTTTTGTAACATTTGTAATGGGAATTGTTTTATCTCTTGAGCAAAATAAAGCGGATATTCCAATAATACGGGCAGTGAGAGTTTCGTTAATGGGTTCACTAGGAGGTATTGGAGAAGCGATTTTTTGGTTCACCCTTGTTCCTATTACAGCTGGAATTGCCTCCAATATGGCTATTGAAGGGAACATTGCAGCGCCTTTTCTTTTTTTAATTTTATTCAATATAGTTCAATTTACCATTCGATTTTCTCTTATGCACTGGTCATATAAGCTTGGAACCGATGCCATCAAAGTCATGACTTCTCACGTAAAGGAATTAACCCATAGTGCAAGAATTTTTGGCATTTTTATTGTTGGTGCGCTGACATGTGTTTACGGTGCAACGACCTTAGATATACAAGTGCCAAGTGGGGGAAACTATGTTTTACAGCCAGTCACAACCGTTATTTCTTCAGAAGAGCTGGTGGAGTATGAGGGACTCCTGTTTGCATCTGATGAAAAGGGAAACAGGACAGAAAAACTACAAGATGGAGCTTCTGTTACCTTATTGGATAATGGCAAATATGAAATTACTTTTATTAAAAGAGAGTGGAAGAACATAAGTATTGATATTCAGGAGATTTTAGATGGCATTCTCCCTTCCATGATTCCCTTGGCCTTTACATTAGCTTTATTTTATTTGCTGTCCAAAAGGAATTTTACACCTTTAAAATGTATTGGTGTTCTTTTACTAATCGGTATTATTGGGTCAGTATTTGGCATTTGGCCGGCCGCTTAATTTGTTATAGTTTTTATGAAATAGAAACAATGTTGTACTGGGATAAGGAGGAAAATATCCTTTGTCCTAGCTGTCCTTTGGAAAGGGGCTGTCAGGAAATAGATAGTTCTAAACAATCCAAGTAATCGCAAGTCCTAATTTTTTTATATTCACTGTTCAAAGCGGTTTTTTATTGAAAAGCCCAATAGCAATTAACAATCCCAAAATGGATAAAATGACTGAAATGAACACAGATATTATAAATTCTGCCAAAATGACTTCGCCAGAAATCAAATCTACATTTTTTGATGTTAAGATGAACGGATTGAATTTAGCAATTGGTTCAATCATTCCAAGCAAAGATATAAGGGCAGCAATACCGCCCGTAAAGAGTATGCTTGTGAAAGTCTGCTTGAATATAACGCACCCAATCATCAGAATGCTCAAATACAGAAAACCGACTATCCAAAGCAAAACTGCGGCTAAAGCCAATAAAATTTCCGGTGTAAATTTTGCAAGAAACGTACTCATAATACCAAAAGTCAGAAAGACCGCAAATAGGATAAGAAAACGATAATTTTTCATATTTTCCGTAAATTCTTTTTTCACAAAAGCAATATATCCCCTCATTTCACTACCTCCAAAAACAGACTTTCAAGAGACGGCTCCATAAGTTCTATTTTTATGGGACAAATCCCTGTTTCCCCAAGCACACAAAATAAGGATCTTTATACACTTACTATATTGCGGCTATGTAAAATAAGTTCCCTGTTATTTTCTTCGGAATGAAGCAACAATGGTTCTATAGGTTTTTGTTTCTTAAAAAGCTGTAAATCTTTATCTGCCGAAAATTCTAAAAGCAAGCTGTCGTGTCCATGCAAAGCCTTAATTTCTGCGAGTGTTCCAGTGACAGCGATTTTTCCCTCATTCAAAAAAGCGGCATGGCCGCAAATGCGTTCCACATCAGAAAGAATATGCGTGGAGAATTAAACCGTTGTCGTTCCACTAATTTTATAAAGAATATCCAAAATTTCTTTTCTTTCTACTGGATCAAGGGCGCTCGTCGGTTCATCACAAATGAGCAATTTAGGCTGTGTAAGCAATGCCTGTGCAATTCCCAATCGTTGCTTCATACTGCGAGAAAATCCGCTGATTTGTTTTGTCACACCGTTTAATCCAACAAGAGAGAGAAGTTCCTGACTTCTTTTTGAAATTTCGGTTCCTGACAGCCCAGTGATTTTTCCCCATAGTTTTAGATATTGTATCGGCGTCATATAGTCATAAAATTCTGGGACGTCCGGCAAATATCCCATATATTGATTTGTCCGTGTCTGTCCAAAGCAAACAGGCTCATTACAGACATGGATTTCTCCATTGTCGGGCTGTAATAGTCCCAATACCATTTTCATAGTCGTAGTTTTCCCGGCTCCGTTTTTTCCTATGAAACCAAAAACATTTCCCTCGGGTACAGACAAATGAAGATTGTCAATGATTTTCTGCTTTCCAAAACTTTTAGATAAGTTTTGTATTGTGAGGACATTCATTCGTGTTCCCCCTTTCCAAAGACAAAATAAATAATTGGCCCAAAGAGCAAGAAAATTACAACAATCACAAGCCACATAGCTCTGTTTCCAAAGCGATAGCGAGGATGTTGCAGAATATGTCTTACCCCTGCCGTTGCAAGAGCAATGTCTACCAACAGGATAGGAATCAGTAAAGGTAGAATTTCAAATAAAGTGTTCCATATTTTACCCTCTATTAGTATCATTTTAATAATATTATTATAATAATAATATAAAGTCAATAGAAACCGTCCCCTAGATTTGGGACGGGCATTCTATTTGTCTGTATTTTCTGCCGGAGATACGATTACACCTATCGTCCGTAACTTACGTTCTGGGTTAGGCCCATTGTTTTTTACTGCGTTGATTATCTGGGAAATGCTTGTTACAAGGGAAGTCAATTCACCATCAGAAAGATAAAGGGGAGAAAGAGAAAATCCCGTCATATCTTTTTTTATATTGATATTCGGAGATTGGCAATAATCTTGAAACTGCTTTACAAATCCAAAGATATATTGCATGAAATACTGCATATAAAGTTCGCCGGAGTTTTTCTCAACCATAGTTTCCATATTGCTGTTGATGTCGTATGCGAGTGCATAGGTTTTTTCTACTGTACCCCGTACCTGTGTTTCATCCACCACCTGTAAAATGCCGTCCCTCAACATTTTTTTGAGGTGTCGGTATAGGCTAGCTTGAGGAATATCATGATAAGTATTGGCTAAATGCTTCGCAGTTGCTTTCCCCTGTGAATGTATTTCAAGCAGCAATTTACATTTCACTGGATTTGTAATGCAATCCATAAGTTTATCTATCATTTTTCGCCCTCCTGTCGTGATATATGAAAACATTATCATTTTGATACTAAAAAGTCAATGGACACTTTAAATGTACTGGGATTAAAAAATTGTGGTTTTTTTACATGTTTGGCATTTCTGTCTTGTTTTCATAGTTGGTAATAATGTAAAATTTTTTTCTTAAATTTTTGGCAAAATTGCTGTTTGCGGTATTGTCAGAAATTTAAGAAAAATTATCAAAAATCGGGTAGAAAACCTGCTTGCAAATGTCTTATTAGAGGAAGGGGGTTACTCATGGAAAATAGGAAACAAAACGTGTAAATGATTGTGCAGGTAACAGAGGAAGAAAGGGCATTGATGAAAGAAAAGATGAAGCATATACTGATGCTCAATCTCTCCGCTTATGCCCGTAAATGCTCATCGACGGGAACATACTCCTGCTTGATTTACAGGAAGTCAAAGGGCATACAGCGCAGCTTCAGGATGTACGGATTGTGGTAGCTGTGAGCATAAAACAAAATGCCTATATAAATATGATGAGGAGAAGAATGCAGACCAGAACAAAGTTATGAAAGGCAATGAATGGTGGGAAGAACGGAAACAAGAGAAAACGGAGAATATTCAGAGTGAAAAAGGTATCCTGAAACGACAGAGCCAGACAGAAGGAAATAATCTTATGGAGATTCAGGAGCTTACAAAAGCCTGAATTTCCATAGAACTTTCTTTTGTTAGATATCAGGGGCAAAAATCGGTATTAACCGAAAGCCCCTTTTATGTATAAAATATGACAAAAAGGCTCAGATTTTTGACATAATAAAGATAAAAAGAAATTTTTATAGTATAATAAAAAAAGATTTCTTATTTCTAGATTATTTAAAGGCGAAAAGATACTGAATGAGAAAATATTAAAAAGATTAGTTATATCATGGAGACATTGCTTTGAGCCTATAACATAGGTAGGAGGAGATTATGATAGAAATTCGTAATTTGATTGTGGAAAAAGGTGAGTCAGTTATTTTGAAAATTCCAAATGCATCCATTGATGTTTCAAAGGGAACAGCAATTTTTGGGGAGAATGGAGCAGGAAAAACAACCTTTGTGAAATGTATTTTAGGAATTGAAAGATATAAAGGGACTATTGAAAGCTCCATATGTAAAAATAAAATACAAGTATTGATGCAAAAGAACAGTTATCCACCTTATGCCAAAACGAAAGATATTCTTAAGCTAATTTTAGATAAAAGGGATCTTTCTTCTTTGTCAACCTTACTTCATATGTTTGATTTTGAAAAAAATCTTAATAAAAAAATTGCAGTATTAAGCGGAGGAGAATTACAAAAATTGAATCTTATTTTAGCATTTTCAAAATCTCATCAAATATTAATCGTAGATGAAGTCACCACAGAATTAGATTATACGACCCGATGGAAACTTTTAAACTATATCAGGGACTATAGAAAAAATAATAATATTGGTTTCATTATTGTTTCCCATTACCCTGAGGAAATAAAAGCCTTATGTGATAATGTCATCTGCCTGAAAAATGGAAACCTAGTGAGTCATTGCCAAGTAGACACATTTTTTAAAAATTTAAAAGAGGATGGTGAAATGTATGTTTAACAGACCTTTTCAAATAATAATAATCGAATTACGAAATCTTCAAAAAACAATTTTGGGTCTTTTTTTCTCTTTTGTTTTTCCTCTCTTGGCAATGTATTTCACTATGAATGCTGTGCCAATAGAGCAGCGAATGGAAGCTATTCAAATATATTTTCCCATATCGTTAGCATTGGGAATTGCTCCATTGGCGCTGTTGACCTTTCCCGCCAGTATCTCAAAGGAGTATGAGGCAGGTGTATTTTTGCGATATAAATTATTTGATATTTCTCTTGTAATGGTTATTGCATCAAAGGTTACCCTCTATTTCTTTTTAATGATTATTCAGATAATACTTATTTCAATGTTTGCAATATTTGTATTTCATTTAACTTTTCCAAGCTTTGCTATTAGCAGTATGTTTTTTCTTTTGTACATAATTTCTTCATTTCCCATGTTTCTAATAGGGAGCATTATTACTATAATAACAAAAAATAATGTAATGGTTCAATCTATTGGCCTTACTATTATGTTTCTTTTTCTTATTTTATCAAATGCCATGATGCCAGTTGGAAACTTGCCCTCCTGGATTGAAAAGTTAAAATTCATTATACCAACTAATGATATAATACAATACTATACTTCTTATTGGAACGGAGACAAAATAAATGTTCTATTTTTTGTTTTGAAGTATTTTATTTATACTATGTTCTTATTGCTAGTAATGAAAGCTTGTATAAATAAGGCGGAGCTATAAAGACATAGAAGGAGATCCCATATTTGAAAAATAGACCAAAAGTTATAAAAACTTCTGGTCTTGTTTTTATCATGACATCTTCCTATTCTCGTGAGAACCAATGGGCACATTTATCCTGTATTGTGCGGATCATATCTTTTTCAGCATAGATTCTTAAAATGCTGATCTTTTTATCAGAAATACTTTTCAATGTAAAGGAATATTTTTGTATTGCCTCCACCTTTCCATCATGTTTAGAAAGAACGGGAATAGCAGGAATCTCCATTTCTTTTAAAGAAGAGGAAAAATGGGGATCTTGCTCCTCATTGTATACTTTTATGTCAAAAAAATGTTTTGTGGAAGAGCAAGTGGCTAAATCAATATATATTTTCTCGCTTTCTGAGTTTTCTATTGTTACCAAATAATTTTCCAGTTCCTTTTTTACATGGGTGAGCCGTTTATAGTCTTCATTTCCATCTTTGCTTCGGCTGTCATAGTGGGCATAGGGGGGATCAAAGACTACCTTATGATGGGAACGGGTATATAAACGTTTGGCAAAATGGCAGATTGTTTTTTCTTTTGCTTCAGGCTTTTTTTTATTGGCATAAAATTTTATTTTCTCAAAAAGATAAAAATCATCCATTGCTAAATAGTGATCTAATTTTTTTGGATATTGTCCGCTTTTTTCCCACTCTATGGAAAGGAATTCCTTTGTAAAGGAGCTGAGGTAATAGTCAAAAAGACGGCGGTACTTGTGAAAATAGACTTGAATAAACATCCAATAGCGGGCTAACACAAAGGATTCCACTGCTTGAATGCCATTTTGACTAATGGCTAGAACATGATTGTTGTTAATTAAAACGACTCGAAGAGAATCTATGAGCTTATCAAGATCATAAATCCCATATTCTACTCCACAGTAATGACTATCCCGAAGAAGATAATCCATTTTATCACAGTCCAACTGGCCACTTATAATATCATCAAAAAATCGGTATAAAGGATCATCGGAACTTTGATTGAGTATCATTAAAATATGGGGAACCAGGTGATGTTCTTTATCAGGCCAAAAACGTTCTATAGTATAAGCCAGGCGTTCTTTAATAATACATCGGGTGTATGCCTCATGGCCTCTGGCAGGCTGTCCATTGAGGGGATCTTTTAAATCAGGATACATATTATTTTCCTCGCCAATATGGGAATAGCATCCATGGCCTATATCATGGAGAAGCCCAGCCATACGAACAAGCGCTCTTTTTTGTAAAAACTCTTCGTGGGACAAGCTGCACAAAGGGGCAAAATTGCGAAGGTGATCCATGATTCTCCCTGCAATATGCATGACGCCAATGCTGTGGCCAAAACGGGTATGTTCTGCTCCGTGATAAATAAAATTTGTCAAGCTTAGCTGATGTATTCTGCGCAGGCGTTGAAATTCTGGGGCCTCAATTAACATTTTTTCCCAAATATATACGTTAATAAGTCCATGGATAGGATCTCGAAAAACATCTGTATCTTCATGAGAAGGAATTCTCATTTTAACACCTGCTTTCTAAAAAGTATAAATAAAGAATGGACATATTTGTAGTATAACATAAAAGGGCACTGAGCACAATATAGCAGAAGCTCAGCATTGAAAGGAAAAAATCAGCTTTTTAGACTGATAAATGTATATAAAGATTTATAATAAAGAGTGATTTTTATATTACTGTTCACAGGTGTCTTGTGAACGCCGCACATGCCCATTTCAAATCGTCTGGGGTTATGGGGCGCTTTGGCCCCATAATGGTACTGGCCCATGACTAATTAGGGGAGTGATTGGCCATGATGTGAACAGTAACATTCTTATTCTATGCTGTAAAGAAACATGTATATTTACATTGCTGTTTTGGGGAATGGTGTATATAATATAAAGATAAAAGGAATGGATAAAATGCCAAATATAAAACTAATATTGGATTTAAGATATTATATAGAAGTTCGAAAAGAAGTAAGTACAAATCAGCCAGTATATCTTATAAGGAATGGGAGAGGGGCTTATGCTATCGTTGAAGTGGATGAATTGGAGCGCTTGAAGGCGGCTATAAAGCTTATGATAAGAGGAAGGAGAGCAGTCTGCAAGGGAAAAGGATTGGCTGACAGCAGATGGGGCAGAGGCTGTATTGGGGAATAAAAGATTTTACTGCCAGGCAGCTTACGCTGTTGCCTAAAAAAGGCCCTTGTTTAGAAGAGGTGATGGCTATCCGACAGATTACTATTATCTTATTGTAAAGCCACATTCTATTTTTTATCGTTTAGAAGATGATATAGTAAGGATTATCTGTATTTTAAATAAAAAACAAGATTTTCTACAAGTATTGTTTGGCTTTTCTAATACATCTGAGGAAGAAGGGTGAAAGGTGGTATGGAAGAAGGAAATAGCCTAAAATTTATAGTCCTTTACAATAGAAAGGAAGAAGGTTATAATTTAAAATCAATAGAAATGACGAGAATAATCCTTGCAGAAAATGAAAAAAGCAGAGGATTGGAGCAGATATGTTAGTCGGAGTGATAAAATAAATTGACGCCTATGGAAGAAAGAAAAAAACCAAACTTAATACATAGTTTTATCCAGTATTTTTATGGAAATTTTGTTGTGCTTTTACTTGGATTCCTTTCCCTCCCGTTGATTACAAGGATGCTAGATACAGATGAGTATGGAAGGACATCAATGTTTCAGTCGGTCGTGACAGTGATTTATATTTTTGCCATTTTAGGTATGGATCAGGCATACATTCGATACTTTTATAAGGAGAACATAGACAGGAGAAGTCTGTTAAAAAAATGTATAACGCCAGCTTTATTCATTGTCTTTTTTCTCTCTCTGTTATATTGTGTTTTGGCAAAACATGTGAACTTATTTTTGTTTGAGAAGACAGGGTTTGATATTAGCCTTCTTGTAATAGTTTATACCTTTTTATCTGTGCTGGAGCGCTTCTTTTTTCTTCATATTCGTATGGAACAGAACGGAAAGCTATATTCCAATATGAACATATTATCTAAAATTCTTTACATTGTATTTTTATGGGGAGCTTTCACCATTCTTGGAAATGAGTTTACCGTTGTCCTGTATGCCATGACCTTATCCTTAGGATGTACTACAGGCATGATCATTATTCGGTATTTTTACAAGGAGAAAAGAGTAGAGAAAAAGGAAAGGCAATTTTATGTGCCAAAAAAGGAGCTTATGAAGTATGGAATGCCCTTTGTCATGACAGCCCTCATGGAATGGCTTCTATCTTCCTGTGATAAATATTCTTTGCGCATATTTAGTACAATGTCCCAGGTAGGCATTTATGCCTCTGCTATGCAGATTATGGTTATCCTTCTAACGTTTAAGGCAACTTTTGTAGCCTTTTGGGCTCCTATTGCTATGGAAAAATATGAGCAAAAAACAAAGGAGGACTGTTCTTCTTTTTTTCAAGAGGTATTCTCTAAAGTGCAGTTTCTCTCTCTCCTGGCAGCTTTTTCTCTCATTTTGTTTAAAGATGTGGTTGTACTTTTATTAGGAGAGAAGTACAGAGATGCAGGATACATTATCCCCTTTCTCGTTTTCATGCCTATTTTAAGCATTCTCTATGAAATAACAAGTCAGGGAATAAAATTTAAGAAAAAAATACGATATTATAACTATGCTTCTGCAGCTGCCATTGTGTGCAATTTAGGGGGAAACGCCATACTTGTGCCAAAGTTTGGGGCTCTTGGGGCTGCCATGGCAACAGGAATAACTTATATTCTTTATTTTGCCATGGGCAGTTATTTTTCTAAAAAATGTTATCCTGTTGCCTATGAATACAAAAAAACAATGTTTTATGTAGCTTTACTGGTTGTCTACGGATTGTATGCATCTTTTTTTGATAATGATGTTATAGGTGTTCTTTTTGGAATAGGGGGAATGGCTGTTATAACAGTCATGGAGAGAAAGAACGTAAAGGAAATAGGGGATTTTGTATGGAAAGTGGCAAAGGGCATACGAAAAGAGTAAGGCTTAAACGAAGTAAGAAAGGCTTGGATATAAAAATGGAAATATATTTTGCTCCAATGGAAGGGATTACAGGATATGTATACAGGAATGCTTTCCACAGTCTGTATTCTGGAGTGGATAAATACTTTACTCCCTTTTTATCCCCTAATCAAAATAGGGTTATTAATCCAAAAGAAAAAAGGGATATACAGCCAGAACACAATAAAGGGATGGATGTAGTTCCCCAAATATTAACAAACAACAGTGAGTTATTTATTAGGGCAGCAAAAGAGTTAGAAGAAATTTATGGATATAAAGAGGTGAACTTAAATTTAGGCTGCCCTTCACGGACAGTAACTGCAAAAGGGAAGGGAGCAGGGTTTCTTGGAAAAAGAGAAGAACTCGATGCCTTTTTGGATAAGATATTTGAGAAAGTAAACATAAATATTTCCATAAAAACAAGGATAGGAGTGGAATCTCAAGAAGAATTTCCCTATTTATTGGAAATCTATAATAAATATCCTTTGAAAGAATTGATAATTCATCCCCGATTGCAAAGAGATTTTTATAAGGGGAAACCAAACTGGAAGGAATTTGCAAGGGCTGTAAAGGAGAGTCCTTTCCCATTATGTTATAACGGGGATATATTTACAGTAGGAGACTATGAGCATTTAAAAAGAGAATTTCCAAGAATAGAAAGAATTATGCTGGGCAGAGGTCTTTTGAGAAATCCTATGTTGTCAGAAATTCTAAAAAAGAGTGGAGAGATATGTGAGTCAGACAAAAAAAGGCTTTGGAATTTCCATAACCGATTATATGGGGCTTACAGAGAAGTAATGTCAGGAGATAGGAACGTACTTTTTAAGATGAAGGAATTTTGGGCATATAGCGGCTATTCTTTTCCAGGTGAGGAAAAAATGTTAAAGAAAATAAAAAAAGCTTCCAAGTTAAAGGATTATGAACAGGCAGTAGATAATTTGTTTGGGATGGAAAGGGAGTAAAAGGTGAGGAGAAATATGGGGGAGATTAACAGAGAGGATATGCTGGAGTTAACGAGGCGAATGAATGTAAAAAGAAATTGTTTTAGCAGAATTGCCGGGGCATATATGGATAGAGAAGGTTTTGTAGATGGAACTTTTAATGTTCATTTTCTGAAATTATCCCCAAAGGAGCAGCAAAAAAACATGAATATAGCAAAGGCTGTTTTGCTAGGAAAAACAAATGAACAGCTCAAAGACTATCCATTGAAAAAGGAAGATGGGAAAATGTGGAAATTTCTCACATCCTTGAAGGAATGTGGATTAAAGAATGATGGAATATTGGATATTTTTTA
The DNA here is from genome assembly GCA_910589265.1 of uncultured Lachnospiraceae bacterium. Taxonomy (GTDB): domain Bacteria; phylum Bacillota; class Clostridia; order Lachnospirales; family Lachnospiraceae; genus MGBC165282. The sequence continues at coordinate 126,337 of CAJUTQ010000074.1, read as the reverse complement.
TGAAAATCTTGGAGAGAACTATAAGGCAGAGGGGGATTACGGAGTTTATTTCTTTTTTGGCATTTATGATGTCAAAAAAAAGGCAGAAGACAAGGAAAATCTTTGGGAATCTGAGGAAACCTATTCTTTTCTTATTGGCAGCATCTGTCCAGTGCATGGAGATTATGAGCCTGGCAAACCAGAATGGGGTTTTTTGTTTCCTGCCTTTAAGGATAGAAGTAGTGATGAGGAAAGGATCCATATCTTTCAGGCAGATGAAAATAATCCAAATATGGAATTGCTAAATGGTATTCTGTTATCTTAACAAATAAAGAAAAGAGGCAAAGTATGAAAATAGGAGAAGTGAAAAAACAATATTCTTTTCAGATGAATGCATTGCGAAGCCGGCGTATTGAGTTGGAAAAAGAAAAAAAGATGAATGAAAAAAGGCAGGATAGAGAGGCTAATGAGGGAGTCATTTTGGAACTCACAGCTTTGGAAGAGGAATATAACAAAATGACCAAGTTTATGGAAGAATTTCATATGTATCGTAATGCCCTCCAAAACGGGGAGGCTGCCAGACAGCAGGGAGAAGCTATGGCAGAATATACGGAAGATGTTGTAAAGTGTATGGAAATAGCCAGACGTATTTCTAGGGGAGCAAAAGTACCTCCCTATGACGAGAAAAAATTAATGGAGTTCAATTTTGAAATGTATATGACTGCAAAAAATGCAGCAATGATAAATTCCCATAAATCTCGTAAAGAGTATAAGTCTTTATGGGAAGATGAGGAAGAAGGAAGTGAGGAGAAAACGTCCCCATCAGAGATTGTAGATGAGATGGAGTGCGGGATAGAATTGCCAGATGGGTTAGGATGATGAATTTCATGAAGTAGCAATGACTGTTTTACATTTAGAATAGAGGTTGCTCTATGTTCGGTTGGAACAAGAAGGGACAAAGGAAACAAAGGGGGAGAATGCCAGAAATGATGATGAACTTTTTACAGCTTTTACTTTTATGTGTCTGGCTTATATTCATGCCAACACTTATTGGAACTAATGTTTCTATAAGGACGAAGAAATACAAAGACTCTTTTGCATTGGCTTATATATCAGGGCTTTCTTTTATACTTGCTGTTTTTTGGGTGATTGCTCTGCCAATGATTTTGCTTAAGGCTAGACTAACATGGCTTTCCCTTTTTTGGGGAACAATGATAGTGATTTGTGGGCTCTTGTCTTTCCTTTACAATAGGAAAGATATTCAACAACATCTTGCTGCGAATAGGAAAGAATGGGGTAAAATAGCAGTAGAAAATCCTATTGTCTGTTTTCTTTTCTTGATTTTGTTTTCCATCCTCCTTTGGGGACAGTTTACATATTTTCAGCCGGGAGTTGACAATTATATTTTTGTCCAGACCGCTAGTGACGCTTATTTTAACGATTCTCTCCTTTGGAATAATCCCTTGACAGGTTTAGAAGAAGTAGGATGGGATAGTTATTGGCAGCAAGTTTTCTCTCCAATAGCTTTGTTTTTTTCTATGCTTGGCAGATTATCTTTTACCCATCCAACAATAATCATACATACATGTTTTTCTTTTTTCTTTGCTTTGGCATGTTTTTCTGTATATTATGTAATAGGATTATATGTTCTTCACAATGATAAGAAATTCATTTTAAAATATTTAATTGTTGTAAGTTTCTTTCTTTTATTTGGATATTATACATCTTTTCCAAACATAACCTTTGCCTTCCTTTTAGCGCCGTGGACAGGAAAAAGTATCTTTGTGTGTATATTATTCCCACTCTATTTATATGCGTTTTGGAATTATGAAGAGGACAGAAAGGAACTTATTTTTCTTTTTCTTAGTATTTGTACTATCCTGGCCATTTTAACAGTTTATGCAGGCGGCATTCTTTTTATTATTCTTTTTTCAGTATTGACGAGTTTGCTTGGCAGAAAAGAAAGATGGAGAAAGCAATGGAAGCTAGGAATTGCTTTTTTATTCTTTTGTCTCCTTTCCCTGAGTCCGGTATATGAAAGGAAGAAGGCTCTCCTTGGCAAAGAAAATAGTTATGGTATTTCCCAAGACGTGATAGATTTGGGTGATTATATGACTCTTATAAAAGAGGAGCCTCTTATTATTGCTCCTAATGAACTACTTCCATATATTCGACAATATAAGGGTAAAGTGAAGTTGCTATATGGGAACAGAGAAACATCAAAAGGTAGGTATTCGGAAATTTATGATACAATGGAAATGGATTATCCTGATATCCATAAATTAGGCCAGACAGCAGTGGAAAATAAGGTGGACATCATTATATTTAATACAGATAAGCATAGATTTTCTTCATCCCCAGGGGAGTATGGATATGACTTTGGCGGTAATTTTGGAAGCTATGACTTTTATATTCGAAGGTAGGAAGGATTGAGGGATAGTGTTAAATTGTAGAAAGCAAAAGATTATATTATGGGGGGAAGCTATACTTATTATAGGGTTTACAATAATGCTTTGCTTTAATTATGATGTCTGGCTAGATGAGGCATTTACAGGAATTTTTATTCGTAGTAATTTTTATGATATGATTAAGGCGACAGCCATGGACGTCCATCCCCCCTTATATTATGTTTTATTAAAACTTTTTGCCATGGTTTTTGGGTATCATATACCAGTATTAAAAATTTTTTCTGTACTTCCTATAGCATTTTTGATGAGTATAAGTATGTTTTGGATATATCCTAAGTTTGGATTTAAGGCTTCCTTTTTATTCCAATTACTTCTGGGAACATTGCCTAACAGTATGATAAAGAACGTTGAAATGCGAATGTATACTTGGGGAATGCTCTTTGTTTTTTTAACTGCCCTTTGTGCATATGAAATATGGAAAGAGGATGGGGAGGGAATAAAATTTGAAATAGGATTTTTTACTTTTGGGCTGGCAGCCGCCTATACTCATTATTTTGCGTTGATTTCAGTAGCTGTCATTTATGTTTTATTCGTTTATTGGATTGTTCAAGGAAAAAAATACAAAAAACTAAGAAAAGTTTTTGCTTCCATGATAGGAAGTGTTTTTGGCTATTTGCCATGGCTTCCTGTTTTTTATAACCAGACAAAAACAGTTGCAGGGGGAGGTTGGTGGTATCAGGAACCTATACTTTTCCGTAGTATTCCCTCTTTTCTCTCCTGGCCAGCAGGAGGAACTGACACTGCTATTATAGAGGAGCTTTTTTTGCTGATTGTAATCAGTTGCTTTTTTGGACTGTTGTATCGAGGATGTTCTAAAGATAAGAAGGCTTTTTTTATTCTTCAGGAGGCAAAAGAAGGGAATTTGTCAGAAATAAGAACAGGGCTATCCTGCTTTCTTGTTTATTTGTTTACCATTTTGCTTGGAGTTATCTTATCAAAAGTATTAAAGCCTTTATATTTAAGCCGATACGTTTTTTCTGCTTGTGGATTGCTTTATTTAGGAATAGGCATTTGTGCCAATTACTTAAAAAAATATGTGTATATCCTTCTTTGCATTTTTTTTATAGGAGTGGGAATCTATTCCTACCCTTTTGTTTGGATGGAAGAATATGAAGAGCCTGTCTTAGAAGAGTTTCAAAATTTAGAACTATTTCTTGAAAGACAAGGAGAACTGTCTATCGCTTCGGAATCGGATCTCTGGTATTGGATTTTAAAGTTTTATTTCCCCCAATATGAAGTAGAAGTCGTTACAAATATTTCAGAGGAAAAGATAAGAGAAGGAAAAATAATTTTCATTACAGAGACGAGAGAAGAGGTATGGGGCGGGAGGATGCCTTGGATGAGGATGAATAAAATAGGAAGTTTTGAATTTAAAGGAAAGCAAACTTTATATCGGTTAGAGTGGATAGAGTGATAGATGGAAAGTATAGCATCTTTTTTATTGAGGGATTCGATACAGAATCCCACTTTCCATTTCCACAGCCTCATAGTTATTTTTTATAATATAATCCATCAAATATCCTCCTAATTCGTTTTCATTGGGAGAAGGATCCCCTATAACGTCTCCACAGCTGTCATAGGCGCCTATTTGGTCTTTTAAGACAAAAATAAGATCTGGATATTTTTCAGGATTCAATTGATAATAAGGTTTTAAACGTTCACTGTTGAATTTTGTGCGCCAGGTAGTGGGAGAAGCACATTGAAGATCTGTTGCTAAATATCCCCATGGAAGGAGTTTTGTAAAAAATATGGTATTGTTTTCAGAATAGCCAGAAGCTGCTATAGCATAATTTTGTATATCGTTGTAAACGGTTTCATACATTTTATGATGCTCTGTTGTTGTATAAAGACCTTTAGCAGGGCCTAATGTTATTTTTTTTGTTAATTGAGAGAGAGGGGCGTCTCTGTAAACATTGAAAAATCTAAGAACGCCAGTTTGAACACAAAGGATAAGAAGAGCAGCGAAACACCCCAATTGGATTAGACGAGAAAGAACTCGTTTTTTTCCTTCTTCCTCTTTCAGCTCTTTCAAAAAGTCCCATATTAGAAAGATGGAGCCAAGGGCACAAATACAATGTCCAATGGAAAGAATATATAAATACCCATTGGAAGAGTAACTGTAAACCATGGATAAAATAAGGCCAGAAAGAACAAAGAGGAAAAAAAGGCAAGCATTTCTTTTCTCTGTAATAAAATACAACACAATGCCAAATAAGGTAATACCAGTAAAAAGATAAGCTGTATGGCCAAGGCTAAAAATAAAATAACAGAGGAAAAGAAGAAAATTCAAAAAGACTATTCCAAGTTTCAAAAAAGGTAATCTTGTCTGGATAAGAGGGCTGTTACTAGTAAAGAGGGCTCTTTTTTTCATCCCTTTTTGTCCTAATAAAAAAGAAATTCCAATGAGGCCATAGCCTCCATAAGCCCCAAAGCCATATACTTCATTTATTCCTATGAAAAATTTTTTTAATGGATAAGATAGGCTTGTCACATGTTCTTCGTCAGAAAGAACATAGGGAATACTTTCCAAAAACTGGGATAAAGAAAGCTTGGAGAACATGTAGAGGAGAAAAAGAAAAAAGGGGATACAAATGCCATAAAAAGTATAGAGACAGACAGTAACAAGCTGGGCATTTTTAATTTTTTCTTCTTGATGAAATAATTTAGATGCCAATAATAAAAGACCTATGCATAAAAGGACAAGAAAATAGGCAATAGCCATGGTGGGAAGGCTTAACACACATAAAGCGAAGAAAAATCCAGAATAAAGAAGATACTTTCTCGCTTTTTTGCTTTGACTGTTATAAAAGTGGTAAATGAGGGCCATGGATAGGAGATAAAATCCTACAGACATAGTGTAGTATGACAGTGTTGCAATGTTTAAATGAGCATAAAAAAGGTAGGTTGCGGCGCATAAAAGGGAAGGGAAGGTATCATGCTTTTTTAAAAAAATTCTGTATAGAATAATGCTGACACAAAAAGAATAGATGACATAAGAGATGCGGAAAAATAAAAGAATGCCATCCGTAGTGCCAGCTATCTCAACAAATAGAGAAAAAAGGGGCAAAAGGAGAAGGGAGCTTAGCTGGGTAGGAAACCAGTCATGGACAAAAAGGGCATCTCCTTGATAAAACCGATAAGAAGTAGCAAAGTAAAAAGGCTCATCGGACCAGCAAAACCCATAAAAACTTCGAAGGAGGAGGGAAAGGGCCAAAAGGGACAGAAAGATGTAAGGCATATAAGACAGATAAGTATTTTTTTCTTTCATTCTATTTCTCCATTTACTTAACATTCACATAAATTTGTGATATAATCAACCATTATTTATTATAACAAGAAAAAAAGGGAAAGGACAAGGAGTATTTTTAAACGATGGAAATCTTAGTAAATGGGGATGATTTTGGGAAAAATGAAAATGTTACAAAGGCCATTGCTCATTGCTTTAAAAAGGGGATCTTAAGCAGCACCACATTAATGACTAATATGCCCTATGCAGATGAGGCAGTGGAGATTGCAAGGAAGGAAGGGTTTTTCCACAAGGTAGGAATCCATTTAAATTTGACAGAAGGTTTCCCCTTGACCAAAGAAATACAAGGGTCTTCTCTCTTTTGCAATCAAAATGGAGAATTCCATGGGAATTTCCATAGGAGTACAAAGTACAGGCTCTTCATGGGTAGAAGAGAAAGGGAAATGGCCGCTTTAGAGCTGGCTGCTCAGCTTCAAAAATATAAGGAGTATGGGCTGTCCATGGGCCATTTGGATTCTCACCATCATATTCACACAAATAAACCAATCTTAGATGTCATGATTCCTCTTTTAGAAAAGTATCACATTCGATCTATGCGTATAAGCAGAAACTTGACGAAGGATTTATCATTTCCCCATAAAGTATATAAATCCTACTATAATAGAAGATTAAAGAAACTTCCCATAAGCACCTGCGATTATTTTGGGGGAATAAGGGATTTTAAGGAGTATAGTTTTCTGGTAAGAGATGGGGAGAAGATAGAAATTATGATCCATCCTATGTATGGGGAGAACAAAGGCCTTTTTGACACAGACTTGCCAATGGAAGAAGTGGAAGGAATTTTAAATATATGATAAGCAAAAGCTTTTGCAAGATAAAATATTGTATCCCGTCTTTTGTTACTATGATTCTATTTTCTTGTATTTTATGGACGAAGGGAATCTTTCCTTTTGGGGAGAAAACCATTGACTACTACGATATGGCTCAGCAAATTGCAGCCTTTTACTATCATATTTATGACGTCCTCCATGGAGAGAAGTCTTTATTTTTTGACTGGTATACAGCCCTTGGGGTAAATATGGCCATGAGTACATCTGGATGCAGCCAATTAAGCGTCTTTCATATCTTTTTCCTCTTTGTGCCAAGGGACATGCTTTTGGAAAGCCTTTCTATTTTTCATATGCTAAAAATGATGTCCATGGCTTTTACAATGTATTATTACCTTCATAAGACGAGAAAAGCCCCTTATTTCTTTCAACTGGCTTTTAGTGTGGGATATGCCTTCTCTGGGTTTGTTCTGACGCTGTATATTACAAATCAATGGATGGATATTGGCGTTTTTTTCCCACTCCTTATGCTGGGAGTCTGGAAAGTTTATAAAGAAGGCAAAGTGGCTTTATATGTAGGTATCTTAACTTTGAGCCTTATAAATAGCTATTATTTGACCTTTATGATCCTCCTTTATGTATTTTTAAGAAGGGGACTTTCTATTGTCTGCTTCAGAGATAAAGAGAGAAACTTTCATCTATGGGAGTTGGGGCTTGGGACTTTGTCTAGTCTTTGCCTCTCTGCCTTTATTGTCCTGCCACAGCTTTTGCAGACAATGGAGTCTGCCAGGTTTGGCAGTGGAAGGGAAGGGGGGATTCTTTCCCAATATGTCCAAATAATAAGACAAGTACAGGGAGCTTATACTACCCGTTGGTTTACCCTCCTTGGGCTTTCTCTGGCTGGGGCGGTCATAGTAAAGGGATGGATTCAGTGTAAGAAAGAGAAAAGGATCCTTTTTTTTACAGGGGCTAATATATTAATTATCACCTTAGAACTTTTCTTTGAAAGTATTAATTTATTGTGGCATTTTGGCTCCTATGTTCAATATCCTATACGAAATGGATTCATTATTAATTTTGTAGTACTAGAGACGGCTTGTTTTTTTGCAGGGAGAATTTATGGGGAAGCTCAGGGAAGCTTTCAAGGTCATAAAAAAGGAAAAATCCTGATTGGAACATTGGCATCTTTTGTTATAGGCGGTGTGGGAATGGCAGTGTATAGCCGTTTTCCAGGACTGCCAGTGAGAAGAGTTTTTCATGTTCTAGCTATCGTTTGCATAATAGCCTTTCTCCTATATATAGTTTGGTTGCACCAGACAAAATGGTCTGTCAATGGGATTATATTTCTTTTGGCAGGGGAGATCCTATTCTATAGTTTTATTTTCTTTGGAAAGCCTGATTTTATAACAGGGTATGGAGAAGAACCAGAACAAGAAGGAGAGTATATTTTTATTTGTAATCAACTTTCCCATGCTTTTGAAATGCAGCCTACTACAATGGAAAGAATAAAAAATCCTGATACAAGTCTCAACGCCAATTATGGACTTGTACTAAGACAGCCTGCTTTATCCAACTGGACTCATCTCATTTCTCCCTACCTTCATGAAGGAGCATCAAAATGGGGATATAGCCGTCAGTTCACAAGACTTCTAGATGCAGGAGGGACTGTTTTTTCTGATGCTTTGTTAGGAGTAACAAGGACAATCAGCCGTTTTCCATTAGAACAAGAGTTATATAAAGAAATAGACAGAGCTACTGTGATTATTGACCGGGCTACAGGGGAAACAGCCACTTATTATCTTTATGAAAATCAATATACCCTTCCTTTTGGAGTAGTCATTTCAAAAGAGAAGAAGATAGAAAAAGCAGGCAATGATTTTATAGATCTTCACAACCAAATGTTTGAAAGGTTGGCAAAGGCCCGTTCTCTAGAAGATATGGGAGAGTTGATACAGGTTCTTTATGAGGAAAAAGATGGGGTGGTTTATGGGGAAAATTTACAAATGAAAGTAAAAGGAAAGAAAGCTTTGTATTTATCAGGGGCAGGGGGGGATCGAGAGGAGGAGAATATCCGTATTTTTGTTAATGGAAAGGCAGTGGGCATTCCAACTATTAAAAATATGGAAAACTTGGATTATCCTGCCCATTTTAATAACAATGGAGTATTCTTAGGGATATTTGAAAATCAGGAAGTAGAACTGTTTATTCAAAGTTTAGATGAGAAGGGAAGAGATTATGAGATACTTGTGAGCAGCCTTGATATGAATAAATTACAGCGTTTATGCCAAGCCTATGAAGAGTATGAAGGGTATGCGAAATTTTTCGGGAGGGAAAGCCTTATAGAAGTAACTGCCTCCAAAGAAGGGGAAATTCTTCTTCTTCCTATTGCCTTTGATAAAGGATGGACTGTAGAGGTAAATGGGAGGAGAAGAGATGACATAAGAGAGGAAGGGGGACTTTTTACAGGAATTCCTTTAGAAAAAGGTGAAAACCAAGTTGTGATGAAGTTTCTGCCTTTTGGTATGAAGTGGGGAGGCAGTATTTCTGCTATTACCTTCATTATTCTTTTCATAGGGGGAATACAATATTGTAAGAAAAAGAAAAGAAATAGAGAATGGCCAGTCCTGATAAAGAGGGAAGAGGGAATTCGACATGTGTATATGGCTCTTTGGTATATAATAATAACAGCAATGTATGCAGCGCCTGTTTTTACTGGCATATTATGGACGATATGGGGATAAGTGGATTTTTAACTCAGGACGTGATATACTATGGAGAAAGGCAGAGGTAGAGATATGCTAGGGAATATAATACAAATGATGCTTGTTTTTTTCTGGATGGTGATGATTCCAGCAGGGATAGGAATGACATGGACAAGATGGATGAGGCGCCACCGTCACTCTATATTGATGGCAGCAATCATGGGATGGATGACAATGTTCGCCTTAGCACAGCTTTTGGCGGTTCCTCTTATTATTGCTATAGGGGCCTCCCTCCATGTGTTTACTTACACATGGGGAGGAATTGTTCTAACGGCTTTTATCTACTCTATATTCATCAATAGAAAAAGGATGAAAGAGGTTTTTCAATATCAGAGAGAGCGAGTTTCCAGACTGAGGGATGAGAAGTATGTAAGTCTTATTCTTGTTCTCACTTTTATTAGTATTGTCTTTCAGGCTGTCAGTATCGCCTTTTTATGGTTTGACCATTATGACGATATTCGTTATGTAGCAACTGCTGTGGACGCCTATTCCACAAATACTATGTTAAAGATTGAGCCAGTTTCAGGCCAGTACACAGGAAGGCCTGTAGGGGAGATGTGGAAAGATGCAGTAGCTCCTATTAACATTTTTTGGGCTCTTCTTAGTAAATTAGTCATGACCCATCCTGCAATTTTTATGCATATGATTGTCCCCTTTATTTTTATAATATACGCTTATTTTATTTTTGCTATTATTGGGGATAGGCTTTTTAGGGGCAATGACAAACAGTGGGCAGTGTATATGTTTGTCTTAAGTTTTGTAGTACTCTATGGCCATTATGGCGTTCACGGAAATTTGACGTCTTCGTTAATGACAGGGTTATGGTGGGGAAAAGGAATGCAGGCAGCTCTTTGTATCCCTTTTATCTTTGCCCTTTTTCTCTTGATTATGGATGAAGAAGAAAATAGAATATATTATCCAGCTCTTTTCTGTACAATGACAGCCTCTTGTCTTATGACAACTATGTCGGCGATAATTCCTACCACAATGGTTGGAACCTATGGACTAGTTCATGGGATTTCCAGAAGGAAGGTAAAACCTTTCTTTTATGGGATCCTATGCTGTCTTCCTAATGTATGTTATGGACTTTTGTACTATGTGGTGAAAGGGTGGTAATGAAAAGATGAATGGGATTGAAAGGGTTATTTTTAATTTTAAAGAACTTTCTGGAAATGGTACCTTATTGGCCGTTTTTTTTCTTGCTCTGCTTATTTTATGGCTTCATGAAGAACAGAAAGAATGGAGAATACGAATTGTTTATCCTTCCCTTTTTCTTCTTTTTTTTATGCTTAATCCAATTTTGATGGAATTTGTCTGGATACCTATTTTTTATGGAGAAACAGAATTGTATACAGTGTCCCGTATGTATGTATTTTTGCCCGTTGTATTTGTCATTGCTTATTTATTCACTGTAATATTACTTAAGGTGAAAGAGACGAAAAAGCGGATAGGGGCAATAGTAGGTATAGGGTTCATTCTTATTTTAACAAGCGAGACTGTGTATACAGATGATGGGATGAAACTCCCTGAGAATCTTTATGGGGTGCCCCAAAGCGTAGTAGAAATTAGCGAAAGAATTTTTTTAGATCAGAAAAAAGCAAAACTCATTGTTCCCAATGATTTAGAGCAATATTTTAGACAGTATTCATCCAATATACAGATTTATAGTAAAAGAGCAGGGGAGGAAGGAGCAGCGGAAGTAGCTGGACAAATGGCCCAGCAGTGGCCAGATATTGAAGTCATTACGAAAAACGCTGCTGCCCATGATGTTGATATTTTAGTTTTTAATATTGAACAACATGGTTTTAGTGATTCCCCAGCTGATTATGGTTATGAATTTTATGATAATATTGGCCACTATGATCTTTATCGAAAAAAAAGTACAAAAGCTGAAGGAAAGCTTTCAGCAGCTATGGAATGAGGGAAGGCATGGGAAGCATCATGAAAAAATGGAATATTTCAAAAGTGAAGAAAGGAATCCATGATATCTGCCTGGCAGCAGGAATTCTTATAGCAGCTTTGTACTTGTCAAGGAAGGTTTTTCTTATAATGGCAGTTTTTGGGGTGTTCAGCTATCTTATGGTTAAGAAAAGAAAGGGAAACAAAAGTTTTCCATTGCTTCTTATTAGTGCTGTCATGATTTTTGGAAATATTGTATATAATCTTTTCCGTCTTGATGGAATTCTGCCTTTTTATCAATACCATACACAGGCTATGTACCATGAAACATTTTTAGAAGAGGGAATTTATCCAGACTTATTTTTCAGGTTGCTTTTGAAAAATAAGTCCGTTTCAGTGAGGGATAATTTATTATCCATGAAAGAAATAGAAAAGACAAAAGATGATTACTATAAAAGTGGAAAGTCTGACTTTTATCCTTATTATCATGGTTGGAATACATATAATTTTGTAGAAGCTTTTTCAAAAGAAGTTGTCCAAGATGATGCATTAAATGGACAGAGAGTTTCTGAGGAAGTGAGGAACAGAGATTTTTTAGATTTTGGAGCAGTCAATGATATGCTGCGCTATTCTTTTCTTCTAAGCAAATATGAGGGAGAGATGGGGAGATATTTTAACCATTATTGGTACTATAATCATTTCATTGATTCTGAGATTCATATGTATGTCTGTCTAAAAGGTTTGGAAGAAAGCAGGGATCTGGTTGTATTATGGGAGGAGGACAGCCTGGAACATATTTATGTTATGTCTAAAGAGTACTATGAAGAGGAGGTGGAGAAATAATGGAGGAAACTATAGAGCAACTCCTTTCCCATTTAACGGAAGGCTATTTTCTCATGCAGGTTTTTGTCATTTGGGGGCTTTATTTAACTGGGGTTATCTTTTTATATATTATTCGGGAAAGAATGCCTCATTCATGGGCCTTATTACTAGGTTTTCCAATGGGAATTAGTCTTTGGGTGCTGGGGGGATTTTTTCTCCTTATTGTAGGAATACCTTTACATCCTGCTACCATTGGGATGTTGGTACTCTTAGGAGCTGTTTTAGCTGGAATATGGAGGAATACCTACTATCATATGAGACAAATATTGGATAAAGATTGGAAAAATAAATGGCAACTTCTAAAGCTTTTTTGCTTTGGAAGTGTATTGGTTTTTGCTGGCACCATTTTAGCAGTTTCTGGTTTACTAAGGGTTAGTATTTCCAATGATTCCGTTTATTATTATTCTATGTATCCAATGATTCTTGTGGAAAAGGGCAGACTTCTGCCAGTATTTGATTCGTTTCTCACAGATGCTGGACAGGGAACGGCAGTTTTAGGCACTTTGCCTTTCTTCTTTGGCTTTGAACAAAGCTTCGGAATTCAGAGATTTTTAGGATTGAATTTTCTCCTTATTTTTGTGCTGGCAGTGTATGAAGAGGCTTTAAAATGTTTAAGTCGAAAAAAGGCTCTTATTGTAACGGCAATGTCCAGTCTATTTTTAGCAACTTCAGCTCCTTTTATTATTATGGAAAAATGGATGATGTCCAATCATTACATGATGGTATTTCTCTTTCTTGTCTTTTATTTGGCATGGAGAGGGCAGGGAGAAGGAAAAAAGAGCATTGATTTTCATATTGCATCAGGTATTTTCGCCGCCGTCTTGTCTACACTTCGGATGGAGGGAGGAATGATCCTTTGTTTTTTGATCTTATGTATATCTCTGCTAACTTATGGAAATAAACGGCTGCTGTTTGTTTATTTGCTTCCTTTAGCCCTAATTCAGGGGGCCTATTATACGAAAATATTTATGTTTATGGAGTTAAATCCAGCATATCAGTTTTTGAGTAAAGAGAAGGCATGGATACAGATGGGGATTATAGCTGCCTTATTTATTTACTTGTCTTTTATAAGGCATCGCCTTCCATGGAATTTGGAGCAGCAGATGCCAGGCATTATATTGGGCGGCCTAGCCTTTGGAAATTTACTTTTGCTCTTGTTAAATCCTATTATTTATATCGAAAACATAAAGGCATTTGCCGCTAATTTTTTTCACCAAAGCGGGTGGGGATTTTTCGTATGTTTTGTGTTTATTCTGCTTTTGAGCCTACCAATGGAACAATATCATTTTGGCTACATGGATTTAGTGTGGACTGGTTATTTTTTGCTGGGAGTAGCAGTCTGTTGGGCTAGGGACGGGATGCTAAGGGAAGGAGTAGGAGATTCTGGAAACAGGGTTATGCTCCAGGCAGTCCCTTTTATTATATATGCAATGACTATGCGGGTAGTAGGATGCCTGAGGGAGAAGAATGAATAAAAGAGGTGGACGGATGAAAATAGATGAATTTGTTCTGAAATTAGGAAAGAAAATGGAAAAAAAGCCTTTGCTTTTTTGGCTCATCATGAATGCTTTTTTTCTTTTAATAAGTATTTTTCTTTTTCATCCTTATTTTGAGACAAATGATGACGCTATTATGGCTCTCATGGCAGAAGGGGCGTATGGTCAAAGGGAAGAACACCTTGTATATATGAGTATTTTTGCAGGGAAGTTATTGAAGCTTCTTTATGGGCTTTGCCCCTCTATCCGTTGGTATTCCCTTGTACAATATGGAGTTTTGTTCAGTGCCTTTACTGGAATTACCTATGTTTTGGCGAGGAGTAAAAGAGAAGGAGACGGCTATTTTACTGCCTTGATCTTCTTACTTGCCTTTTTTACAGAAGGATATGTGGCTCTCCAATATACAAAGACAGGGGCCATTGCTGCCTTTGGGGCGTATGCTTTGCTCTTTTATGGTGTTGATAGAAAAAGCAAAAAGAGTATAGGAGTAGGCATATTGCTTGGCATAGTGAGCAGTTGTTTACGATTTAAGAGTTTCCTTGTAACCTTGCCTTTTGGGGCAGGAGTAGGAATTTTTCAACTATATAAATTATGGAAAAGGCCAGAGATTGAGAAAAAGGAGAAGAAGGAGGTTTTAAGAAATTACGTCCTTGTTTTTGCATGCTTTTTCGGGTTCATCTTTTTTTTGGAGAATGTGAATCTCTCTTCCTATAAAAGAACGGAAGGATGGAAAGAGTACTGGGCTTTTAACAAAAAAAGAGAAGAAGTCATGGATTATCAAAAGTTAGATTATGTACGTTTTGGAGAAGTATTTGAGGGAGAAGGGGTGAGTGAGAACGATGTCCTCTCCTATTCCACTTGGCAGTTTGCAGCCCCAGACATATTTCATTTAGAATGGCTGGAAAATATCTTGGATGCTACAAATGTTCCAATAACAGGGGAAACAATAAGCAAATTTGTAAGAGATTACGCAGGGGAGTTGTATAAGTTTTTATACAGTTTAAATACGTATGTCATAGGCGGGGTGTCCATGTTTCTCATAAAAATCTTTTATGGAAAAAGAAGGGACTTGCTTCCTGCTGTTTATGGCCTTTGTTTATTTTTTTTGCTGACAGGGTATTTCTTATTGAAAGGAAGGTGGACGTACAGAACATCGGTTATTTTTTTCATGGGAATGTTTTTTCTTCTAGTTTTTTATTGGGAAAATAAGGTGGAGAGCAGTTTGGGAGAAGGAAAAACAGCTATGAAAGTTCTTTTGGGAGTGCTTATATTTCTAAATGCAGGAATATGGATGAAAAATACGTTTGATTACAAGAGAGAAGTAAGAGAAAGCATGAGTAGAATAAGCCAGTTTAATGAGATGATTAGCAGGGACAAAGAACATTTCTATTTGATAGATACTTTTACAGATCCGACTTTTTATCAGTGGACTGTGTTTTCTCCCGAAGAAATAGGTTGTTATGACAATGTGAGTTCTTTTGGAACATGGATGACCAATTCCCCAATAGCTTTAAATATACTAAAAAAATATGGGATAGACAATTGCTATAAAGGGGCATATATGGTGCCGGAGGCTCTTGTTGTGGATAATTTTTTTATAAAAGAAAAACTCCTTTATATAAAGGAACATTATGGGGTAAACACAAAAGCCAAAGAGGTAGAAGAGGCCTTTGGATTCCATATATATAAGGTAGAAGAAGAAAAGAAATAGTTGTCCTTTTATGTACTTTCTGCTATACTAAATGAAGTTTTATAGAGATAAAAATCCAATAAGAAAGGCCTTAGAAAAATGCAGCATGTATTTATTATTGGTTCTAAAGGAATTCCAGCAAAATATGGAGGGTTTGAGACCTTTGTAGAGAAATTGGTTTTTTATAAGAAGGATCCTCATATTCAATATCATGTAGCTTGTATAGGAGGACAAAAGAAAGAATTCCAATATGAAGGAGCAAGATGCTTTTCTATCAAGGCGCCTAATATTGGGCCTGCAAAGGCGGTATACTATGATTTAGCGGCAGCATTTTACTGCCTAATATATATTCGTAAATATAAAATTCAACAACCAGTCGTTTATATTTTAGCATGCCGTATCGGCCCTTTTCTCCCTTTTTTTCAAAGGGCATTTAAGAAGATGAGGGCACGTATTTTTGTGAATCCAGATGGACATGAATGGATGAGGGGCAAGTGGAATAAGTGGATAAAAGGATATTGGAAAATATCAGAAAAATGGATGGTTAAAAATGCAAATCTGGTTATTTGCGATTCCAAGCATATTGAGTCTTATATTAAGAAACAGTATAAGGATTATAAGCCAAAGACGATGTTTATTCCTTATGGGGCAGAAACAGGAATATCTAAAATATCAGATAATGGGAAAGAATGGAAAAAGTGGCAGAAAAAAAATGGAGTTTCTCCTAAAAATTATTATTTGATTGTCGGCCGTTTTGTGCCAGAAAATAATTATGAAAGAATGATCAAAGAGTTTTGCGCTTCTAGAACAAAAAAAGACTTGGTGATTATCACAAAGGCAGATAATAAAAAGTTAGAAAAGAGAATAAAAGAGCATGTCCCTTATGAAAAAGATCCAAGAATAAAATTTGTGGGCGTAGTTTATCATGGAGAATTATTAAAAAAAATTCGAGAGAATGCCTATGGATATATCCATGGGCATGAAGTAGGAGGCACCAATCCTTCCCTTTTAGAGGCAATGGCCACAACACCTTTGAACTTATTGCTAGATGTTGGATTTAACAGAGAGGTAGGAGAAGAGGGAGCCCTTTACTGGAATAAGAGAGAAGGAAGTTTAAGGAAACTTATTACAGATGTAGATGAGTTTCCAGAAACGAAAATAAAGGCATATGAGGCAGCGGCAAAGGAGCGAGTGAGAAAGGGGTATACTTGGGAAGGGGTAGTTGAAAAATACGAAAAACGATTTATTGGAAAAGATGTAGTATAGAGAGAAGCTTTAAGTTCTACACAGAAGAATTGGGCTAAGAAAAAGATATGGTGATGAATATGAGAGTATTGCATTATACATTAGGACTTCCTCCCTATAGGACAGGAGGATTGACAAAGTATGCTACGGATTTAATGTTAAGTCAGGCAGAAGCTGGGGACAGCGTTGCCCTTTTATGGCCTGGAAGATACCTTGTCTGGAATAGGAAGACAATAATAAAAAGACAGTTATCTTACTATCATATTGAAAATTATGAGCTTTTAAATCCAAAGCCTGTCCCTTTATTAAATGGAGTGAAAGATGTCCATCCATTTACCTCAAAGGGAGAAATTTCCCTTTATTTAGACTTTTTGAGAAAGATTTGTCCTGATGTTATCCATGTACATACTCTTATGGGGATCCATCGGGAGTTTTTTGAAGCTGGAGTTAAACTTCATATTCCAATTATTTATACGGCCCATGATTATTTTGGATTATGCCCTAAAGTGAATTTTTTCTATAAGGATAAAGTATGTCCAGGGATGGGGAACCGTTGTGTCATCTGTAATGAAACAGGGTTGGATTTTTGGAAAATTGTTATTTTACAGTCAGGCATTTATAAAAGATGGAAGGAAGGCTTTGTAATTAAAACTCTGCGCAGTTATGGCAAGAAAAAAATGATAGAGAGAGGAACAGGGGGGGACGAGGCAAAGAAAAAAGGAGGCAGGGAATATGGGAGGCTGGCTCAGTATTATAGAAGTATTTTTTACCAAATAAATATTATTCATTACAGCAGCACTTTGGCAAAAGAAGTATTTGAAGACAGGGGGATAAAGGTCAAAGGAGCTATTCTTCCTATAACCCATAGGGACATTCAAGATCACAGGGTAAGAAAAAAATATAGAGACAGTGTGCTGAAAATTACGTATTTAGGAGATTTATTGCCACATAAAGGCTTCCAAGTTTTGTATAAGGCGTTAACAGACATGTGGAAGGAAGGAAAAAAGCAATTTCTTTTAAATATTTTTTTCCCCTTAACAAAAAAAGAGCCTTTTGTTAAAATACATCCCAGATATAGTTATGATGCAATAGGAAATATTATGAATCATACAGATGTGTTAGTCGTCCCTAGTCTGTGGAAGGAAACTTATGGTTTTGTTGTTTTGGAAGCTTTGAGTTACGGAGTGCCTGTTATTGCCAGTGAGTATGTGGGAGCAAAGGATTGGATAAAAGATAAGGGTACGTCATATGGAACGGGGGATGGGGATTTATATAGGATTTTGAATTCCATCTATGGAGATAGGGGAATATTAAAAAGATGGAACGAGAACATTTGTAAGATGAATTTCCCTTTTTGTATGGACAGTCATGTAAAAGAAATGAAAAAGCTTTATAAATATATCTGATTTGTTTATTGAAGAGAATTATGTTATAATAAAAATTACGTATTTTATTGGAGAACTTTGTGAAAATTGTATTTATTATATTACATTATAAGTCATTAAATGTAACAAAAAAATCTGTTGAAGCGATTTTAAAAAATGTAAACTACCAAAATTATTATATTTTAATAGTGGATAATGGATCTTTAGATGGAAGTGGAAGAGAGCTACACAAAATATTTAAAATGTATTCAGCGGTAAAAGTATTGGTAAGTAAAAAAAATTTAGGATTTGCTAGGGGAAATAATATTGGGTTTCGATATGCAAAAACAATATTAAAGGCAGACTTTATTGTTTTGATGAACAATGATGTTTTCATAAAGCAAAAAAATTTCTGCCAAGTAATAATGAAAATGTATGCTCAAAAGAAATTTGCTGTAGCAGGCCCTGATATTATCAGCTTAAAAAATGGACAGCATCAAAATCCTGTGAAGAGAGAATACTATTCAAAAGGGGATATTTTATTTCGTATAATACGTTTTGGACTATTATGGTTATTATCCTTTTTCCATACAGATCAAATAATGCAAAAAATATATGTTAAAATAAAGAAGAATAGAATAAAAAAGACAAAGGAACCAATGAGGGATTACCAATTACATGGAAGCTGTATGATATTTAGCAGCCAGTTTATTGAGAACTATCATGGACTTTGTAGCAGGACATTTATGTATGGAGAAGAAAACATATTGCGTTTTATGGCTGACAGGGATTCCTTTACTATGAAGTATCTTCCTCAGGTGAAAGTATACCATATAGAAGAAGGAACAACAACGGATATATTTAAGAAAAGGGTACAAAAGAGAAGATTTTATTATAGGAATAATTTAAAATCCTGTATTGTATTGCTGCGACTAATGAGAGAATAAGGTAAAATAGGTAGAGGGATATTATGAGGAAAGCTGCATGGATCATGCCTAATATTTTAGATGGGGAAGGCTCGGGAGGACAAAGGACTTTGTTTGATAATATTCAGTATTTGTCTAAAAAGGGTTATACATGTGACTTATATATGGAAGATAGAGGGCAAATAAAAGATGTAAAAGAGGTGCAAGCCTTGGTAAAAAAATATTTTGGACATGTTTCTTTTCGGGGAGAGTATTATTTAGGATATCATCTAAAAAATAGATATGATGTTATTTTTGCTACAGCCTGGTATACTGCAGAAGTTGTCAAGGGATATAAGACAAAAGCAAAGAAAATTTACTTTATTCAAGATTTTGAAGCTTTCTTTTATCCAATAGGACCGGATTATTTAAAAATATGCGATACTTATCAATATGGATTAAATACTATAACAATAGGCAGATGGTTAAGTAAAAAAATGGAAGAAGAATTTGGGCAAAAGTCTCAGTTTTTTGATTTTTGTGCAGATCTTAATGTGTATTATAATAAAAAACAAAAGAGAGAGCGGGCAGTATGCTTTATTTGTCAGCCTGAAAAGCCGAGGAGATGCAGTCAACTGGGAATAGAGGCTTTGGGCATTGTGAAGGATTGTTGCCCAGATGTAAAAATATTATTTTATGGATCTAATAAAAAGCAAAAAGTATGGTATGAGCATGAAGAGTTAGGGATATTAACAAAGAAGGAATGTAATGATTTATATAACCAGACAGCGGTAGGACTATGCATTAGCGCTTCTAATCCTTCAAGAATCCCCTTTGAAATGATGGCCTCAGGTCTGCCTGTAGTGGATATTTACTTAGAGAATAACCTGTATGATTTTTATGAGGATGGAATTACCCTAGCCCATTACTCCCCAGCTTCTATTGCACAGGCAGTGATAGATTTACTAAGGGATGATAAAAAGAGGGAATTTCAGTCAAAAAAGGGTTTAGAGTTTATGGAGGGGAGAAAGATGGAAATAGGCTTTAATCAGCTTTATAATGCAGTAGAAAATATAATTTCTAATGGCGCTCCACTCTGTAATGATTATAATAAGAAATATGAAAACCCTCCTGTTTACTGTAGAAACATTCCGGAGAAATATATTAAAAAAAATCATCAGAATGCTATGAATATGATAAAAAGAGGAAGTATATATTACCTAAAACATAGCAATATTATACGAAAAAGTCAAATTGTAAACAAACTGTATAAGAGTATAAAAAAATATATGTCATAATAACAAAGGAGAGACAATGGGCACGATGAAAGAAGTCTTATCAAATAAAAGATTGGTTTTAAATCTTGCGGTAAATGATTTCATAAATAAATATGCAGGCTCTTATTTTGGGATAGTATGGGCGTTTATTCAACCAACAGTTACAGTTATGATTTATATGTTTGTTTTCCAGATTGGATTTAAGGCGGCGCCTGTATCGGGCGGTTATCCTTATGTTTTATGGTTGATAGCAGGTATTGTGCCTTGGTTCTTTTTTGCAGAAGGGGTTGTGAACGCAACAAGCTGTTTCATTGAGTATAGTTATCTAGTCAAAAAAGTAGTGTTTCATATTAGTGTTCTACCCTTAGTGAAAGTACTATCTTCTTTATTTATTCACCTTTTCTTTGTAGGCTTTGCATGGCTTGTTTTTGTATGTATGGGTCATTTTCCAGGAATTCATATGATACAACTTATATATTATATAGTATGTCTTATGTGTCTTGTTATTTCTTTGGCATATTTCACATCTTCTGTCACCCCTTTTTTTAAAGATTTTAGTCAGATAGTAAATATATTGACACAGATTGGGATGTGGCTAACTCCTATTATGTGGAATTATACAACAATGGATTTAGGCCCAGTTTTAGCTGTATTTAAACTGAATCCCATGTTTTATATAGTTCAGGGATATAGGGACTGTTTTATCGATAAAATATGGTTTTGGCAAAGGCCAACGATGACCTTTTCTTTTTGGATTACTGTTTTTCTTCTTTTTTTTATTGGAGAAAAATCATTTAAAACATTAAAAGACCATTTTGCAGATGTACTATAAAGTATGCTGCTGTTCAATTTAAAAGTAAAAGGTTGTTCAAGAATGGAGGATATCTATGTCTGATGTTGTAATCAAGGTCAATGGGGTAAGTAAGTCGTATAAGCTGTATGAAAAGCAGACAGATCGTATAAAAGAGGCATGGAGTTTGGGCAGGAAGAAAGTCTATCATACAGATTGCTTTGCCTTAAAAGATATTCACTTTGAAATTCGTAAAGGGGAATGTGTAGGTATTATAGGAACCAACGGATCAGGTAAATCTACATTATTAAAAATAATAACAGGGGTGTTAAAGCCCCTTTGTGGAACTGTGGAAGTAAAGGGGAAAATCAGTGCTCTCCTTGAATTGGGGACAGGATTTAATATGGAGTATACTGGATTAAAGAATATATATCTTAATGGAACAATGATGGGATACTCTAAAAGAGAAATGGATGAAAAGGTACAGGATATTATTGATTTTGCAGAAATAGGAGAGTTCATTTATCAGCCTGTAAAGACTTATTCTAGTGGAATGTTTGCAAGATTGGCTTTTGCAGTTGCTATAAACGTGGATCCAGATATTTTAATTGTAGATGAAGCCTTAAGCGTAGGGGACATTTTCTTTCAGGCAAAATGTTATAAAAAATTTAATGAATTTCAGGATCAAGGAAAAACAATTTTATTTGTTTCTCATGATTTGGGCAGTGTATTAAAGTATTGTGACAAGTGTATACTGATAAATAAAGGTCAGCAAATACAAATGGGGGATACTCCAGATGTAGTAAATATATATCGAAAAATACTTGTAAATCAATATAAAGATGAGGAAGAGAAAAAGACTCAGGAAGAGCCAAAGGAAAATTTAGTAGAATTTAGTGAGAATAGATTATGGAAGGATCAGCTTACTTTAAATCCTCATGTTGTGGAATATGGAAATGGTAAAGCTGAAATATTAGATTTTGGAATATTTGATTCAGCACATAGGGCAACAACGTCTGTTTTTAAAGGAAAAGAGTTTTCTGTTGAATTTAAAGTATTATTTAAAGTGTATTTAAAAAATCCTATATTTGCGTTTACTATTAAAGACTTAAAGGGGACAGAAATAACAGGAACGAATACTATGCTTGAGCAGAGAAATTTAGAGGAAGGAAAAGAAGGAGATATAGCCATCGTCGCATTTTGCCAGAAAATGAGCCTACAAGGAGGACAGTATTTATTGTCTATTGCATGTACAGGATATGAAGGGGATGAATTTGTAGTGTACCATAGATTATATGATGTTTGTAATATCCATGTAATATCAGATTCTAATACAATAGGCTTTTTTGATATGGAATCAAAAGTTGTGTATAGGTAAAGGTACAAAGATGATAGAAGAAGTAGGAAATCTAAAATTAAATCTAGCATTTTATGAAGGAAAAGATTATTATTCAGATGGAGCTGTAGAGGACACATTACTAGAAATGGTTAAAAAATATACAACTGTTCAACTTCAAAAGATAATATACCAGGAGGTTTCATGGCCGATTTTATATCACCTGTCGCCAATTAGAGAGAATATTGTGAATTGGTTTCCTTTTAAGAAAAAAGGCACTCTTTTGGAAGTAGGAGCGGGATGTGGAGCAATTACTGGCTGCTTTGCAAAACAACTAAAGAAAGTATGTGCAATAGAATTGTCAAAAAAAAGAAGTCTTATTAATGCACATAGAAATAAAAATTATGATAATATAGAGATTATAGTAGGGAATTTTGAAAAAATAGCGCCATCTATTGAGGAAAAATTTGATTATGTTACCTTGATAGGAGTATTTGAGTATGCTGCAATGTATATTTCATCAAGTAATCCTTATTCAGAATTTTTAAATAGGATAAATGATATGCTCAAGGAAGGTGGAAAAATTTTATTAGCAATAGAAAACCGTTTTGGATTAAAGTACTTTGCAGGGTGTAGGGAAGATCATTTAGGAGAAGTGTTTACAGGAATAGAGGGTTATTCTTATGACACGAAGGTTAGGACCTTTAATAGAAATGAAATGATTCAATTGTTGGAAGAGAATGGGTTTTTACATTATGAATTTTATTATCCATATCCAGACTATAAGTTGCCTCATACAATTTACTCTGATAAATATTTACCTAAATCGGGAGAGCTAATAGATAATATGAGAAACTTTGATATGGATCGATGGGTTTTATTTGATGAAACAAAAGCATTTCAAAGTATTATATCTTCTGGAATGTTTAGGGAATTTTCAAATTCGTTTTTTATAATAATTGAAAGAAAAGAGTAAAAGAATGGATAAAGTTATATATGCAAAATTTTCAAAGGAGCGTAAAAAAGAGTTCCAGCTATTGACTACCATTGTTGAGGACAGAGGATATAAAAAGGTTATAAAGAAATCTTTTGGAAAAGATGCAACTGCTCATGTTAGCGCTATGCATAAGCATTGTAATGAATTAAAATGTATTTTTAAAAAGGAAAAAAAAATAAGGATATGTGATTGCAATTTGTTAGATGATGGAAGCGTTTCTTTTCCTTATTTAGAGGGATTAAGTGCAGAAGAGTGGATTGGAAAGAAAATAAGATTAAATAAACTAAAGGAGGTTTACCAATTTTTAGAAGAATACTATAAACTTTTGAAGGGATTATCGAAGGGGAAAGGATTCCAACAAACAAAGGAATACATTAAAATTTTTGGAGAAAGAAATTTGCCAGAACAATTAGAATGTTGTAATATTGCTAATATTGACTTGATTTTTAGTAATATTATTATAGTAGGCTCCATTTGGAATGTAATTGATTATGAGTGGATCTTTTATTTCCCAGTTCCTGTTCATTTTATATTTTATCGTGCTGTTAAGTCCAGCCTAAGCATTAGTCTTTTAAAAGAGGAGAAAGTAAACTATATTTTTAGCAAATTTGGAATTACTGAATTAGAACAAGAAGAATACAAAAAGATGGAAGAGAGTTTTCAGAGATATACAAAGGATGGTCAAGAACAACTTACAGAATTATATAAAAAGTTTCCTGTAATTTCTGCAAATATAAATAATATAGATATAAATAAAGTATATCATCCATTTCAATGTAAAGTAAAAAATTCAAATGTGGAAAAAATAGTAAAGAATTTTAAGACAATGAATAGAGAAAATAAGGTTTTCATTGATTTAAAAGATTATGTACAATATAATCAAATTGTAATTTCTTTATCCAATCCTTATAGCATTGTCAAAATAAAAGCAATAGAGGCTTGGGATGGAATGGACTGCCATGAGATCTATGTATTATCCCATAATGCTGAATTGAATATTCTAGATGATTATTATTTTACAGAGGAATATCCATGGTTAATGATAACAAATAATAAATTTGAAAAAATATCCATTGATTATTGTGTAATAAGGGATAATGACACTATGGTAAAACAGATTGTACAATATATATATAATGAACAGAAAGAGAAACGAGAAATACAAGAGCTTATAGAAGAAAAAAGAAAACTGGAGCAAGAGATTGTTGACTTGGATAAAAGAATTCAAGATATGGAAAACACTAGCATTTTGAAAATGTACATTTTGAAAAAGTTAAAAAAGGGCAATAAGAGCTAAATTCGAAAGGGTGACGAGTATAAGATGGATGTCAGCATAGTAATACCAACAAAAAATGGCGGAAGCTTATTAAATGAGGTATTAAGAAATATATTTAAACAAAAGACGAAATATTTGTATGAAGTTATCTGTGTAGATTCAGGCTCAAAAGATGAAACTATTCAAATAATAAAAAATTTTGATATTAAATTGTATCAAATAGAACCAGAAGATTTTGGACATGGGAAAACAAGAAATTTTGGTGCTTCGAAAGGAAGCGGAGAATTTATTATTTTTATTACCCAGGATGCAGTGCCAGCAAGCGAATGTTGGATGGAGAATTTAGTTAATGCGATGAAATTAGATGATGATATTGCAGGGGGATTTGGTATTCATTATCCTTATCCAGACTGTAATATTATAGATAAACGGGATATTACTATGCATTTTAGAGGCTTTGGAGAGGATAATACAATATTTTTTTTAGAGGATAATGAGAGATATAAGATAGACGAAGGGTATCGGCACCTTTTGGGATTTTTCAGCGATAATAATTCTTGCCTAAGGCGAAGCGTGTGGGAGAAGTATCCATATGAGGACGTAAACTTTTCTGAAGACCAAATTTGGGCAAGAAAAATTATAGAACTAGGGTATAAAAAGGTATATTGTCCTTTTGCCCCAGTATTCCATTCCCATAATTATAAAATATCCTCTTATTTTGGTAGATATTTTGATGAACATAAGGCTCTTTATGTAATACATCAATATATAAATATTAAAAAGTGGTATTTTGTTTTGCCAGCAGCATTTCGTCATATATATATAGATAGCAAATATGTAAAAAATATGAAAATAGGAAAAAAAAGGAAATTAAAAGAGTTGAATTATATAATATGGAGAAATTTATCGCGATATGTTGCTGGATATTTAGGAGGGCATTATGCTTTTTATCCTAATTGGTACAAGAAATTTTTAGATCGACATATTTCACAACAATATAAGCAGAAGAGGGCGTAAATAATGGGTAAAATTAGAAATATTGTGAAAAAGATATACGGAGTTTTCAAGGAAAGAGGAATGTCTGGTGTATTGGAAAGGATAGAGGAAAACTGCTCAAAAATAGATGTTATTGGGTTCTATGGTTATACATTAGATATTGAAAAAATTCCTTTTAAAAGACAGGAATGGGAGCAAGCGAAGAAAGGTATTATTTTAAACTGGATTGTTCCTGAATTGGATATAGGCTCAGGAGGCCACATGAATATTTTTCGCTTTATAACATTTATGGAAAATTTCGGAATGCATAATCGAATTTATTTATTTCAGAGTACAAGATTTCAAACTGATGAGCAGCTAAGAGAATTTTTAAAAGATTATTATAACATTGGAAATAACAAAATAGAAGTATTTTGCTCAACAGAGGGTATGGAATTTGCCCATGGTACTATTGCTACAGGATGGCAAACAGCATATTTTGTTAGAAAATTTGATAATACCATTTCTAAGTTTTACTTTATACAGGACTATGAACCCTATTTTTATCCTATGGGGTCAGAATACCTCCTTGCAGAAAATACATATAGATTTGGACTGCGGGGCATAACTGCAGGAAATTGGTTAAAGAAAAAACTAAATGAGGAATATGGGATGAGAACAGAGAGTTTTTTATTTTCCTATGATCATAAATTGTACCAACCAAAAGTGAAAAAGGATCATGTTAACAGGCTGTTTTTTTATGCAAGGCCAGTTACTCCACGACGTTCCTTTGAATTAGGCTTATTAGCTTTATATGAGTTAAATAAAAGGATAAAAGAGATGGAAGTAATTTTTGCAGGATGGGATGTAAGTAATTATGATATTCCATTCAAACACTTAAATGTAGGTAATATTCATTTAGAAGAACTTTCAGAAATGTATGCTCAATGTGATATATGCCTAGTTATTTCAACAACGAATTTGTCCCTTCTTCCTTTAGAAATTATGGCTTCTAATTCAGTAGTAGCTTGTACCAGGGGAGCTCATAATGATTGGCTAATTAATGAAGATAATTCAATTGTTTTATCTTGTGATCCAAAGGAAATTGCTGTTGACTTAGAGCATTATATGAGAAATAAAGAGAGATTAGAAGAGATTAGAAGGAAAGGCTTAGAATTTGTTCAAAGTACTTCTTGGGATGCAGAAGCTAGGAAGGTTTATGATATTATCAAGAGAGGTATACAAGAGGATGAAAAGGGGTAATAAGGTAATAATTCTTGGAGGAAATGGATTTATTGGAAAAAATCTAAGCATTTGTCTTTTGAAAAAAGGGTATGACGTGTATTCTTTTGACTGTACTTTACCTGACATTGCTCAGAAAGGAATCAATTATATTCAGGGGGACTTTTTTGATGAATCCTTTTTAAAAGAAACTATAAAGGATAAAGATATTGTATATCATGGAGTTTCTACAATAAATCCAGGAAATTCTAATGAGTTTTATATGAGAGGATACGAGAAAGATTTCATACAAACAGTGAAATTATGTAAATTAATAAGTGAATTGAGTATAAAGCTAATTTTTTTGTCCTCTGGAGGGACTATATATGGAACACAAAGTGAACAACCTATTGTAGAGGAAGCTCTTCCAAGACCCATTAATCATTATGGAAATATTAAATTGTGTATGGAGAATACAATGATGACTTTTGCTATACAGGCAAATGCAGATATTCGGATTGCAAGAATATCAAACCCTTATGGACCAGGACAAGATTATACAAAAGGCGTAGGATTTATAGACGCAGTTATTAAAAAGGCGATGAATGGAGAGACAGTAGAGGTATGGGGGGATGGCAGCATTGTCAGAGATTATATCTATATAGAAGACACTTGTCAAATGCTTGCATTACTAGCGACATATAATGGGAAGGAAAGAATCTTTAACTTAAGTTCTGGTAAAGGAATTTGTATAAAGGATATCATTGAAATAATAAAAGAATGGTATCCTCAGATGAAAATAAAGTATAAAAGTAAAAGGAGTGTTGACTTAGAAAAAATAGTTTTAAATAATCAAAAAATTATGAAATTGTATAATAGAAAAATGGTTGAAATTCATGAGGGCATTGAACAGTACTATAATACGATAAAGGAAAGAGAACAATAAAATGGTTGCAAGGGGATTAATACTACTTGTTTGTCTAGTATATTTTAGTTATCTTGTAGGTAGTAGCGTATGTATTACAAGTAAGAGAAACAAAAATTTTAGTTTATGTTTAGTGACAGGGTTTTTGTGGATGATAGCGTTATTTGAAATAGTAGCTTTACCATTTATGATAATAAAAACGAAGTTTGACTATTTAGCTTATACATTTAGTTTTTTTATTTTAGTAATAGGATTTTTTTGTTTTTTTTATATAAAAAAACAAAAAAAAAGAGAGAGAAGATTAGGTGACATTAAAGGTATAATAAATAACTATTTCTTTTTTCTGCCTGTGTTTACTATGATTCTTATTGTTACCTGCCTTTGCGCTTTTTTGTATCATGAAGATGATGATGATGGATACTATATTTCTATATCGAATATTGCAGTAGAAGAAAATCGTATTGAATTTGCTAATGACTATGTTTACAATGGAACAGAGGAGGAAGGGGGGAATCAGGGATTTCAGCCTCCTATCGTTAGCTGGGAACTATTTATTGCTTATTTATCTAGGATGTTTCAGATTGCTCCAGTGGTTATCTATCATACGATTCTTCCGCTAATTCTAATTCCGTTTTGCTTTGCAGTAATCTATAACATAGGAAAGAGTCTATTTAAGGATAAGGAAAGGGTGGCGGCGCTTTTATTTTTTTATGTAGTTTTAAATATATTTTCTGGTTATTTGGTGCGTTCTCCTGGATGTTTTTTGTTTTTAAGAATATGGCAGGGAAAAGCTCTCTTAGCAAATTTAGTATTTCCAATGATGCTTTACCAACAGATAGAGGATTATGAGCACCAGGATGAAAAAGTTGCATGGGTAAGAAAGCTTATGATCATGATTAGTGGCGGTGCATTTTCCATAGTAGGTATTTATTTAGTTCCTATCTGCTATATAGTATTAGAGTTTCCTTATTTGGTATGGCTTATTATAAATAAAGATAAAAAGATTAGGAAAGTGATAAAAATAATATCCATTTTTGCAGTACCTGCACTTTTTATAGGGGGAGGAGCATTTTTATATGTTATTTCTACTTCGTCAGGGCTAGACTATTGGAATAAGGAGCCAGTCAGTTGGAAAGTATGGTATCTGGTGACAATTGGCACTTGGGATAAGGGTTATATGTTGCTATATATTATATCAGTAATTACCATTTTATTTCTGAAACAGAAAAGACAAGTATTTCTATTGATTTTTCCTGGAGTATGTCTCTTTCTTTCATTTTTAAATCCTCTTTTTTCTGATTTTATTTCTCAAAAGATAACAGGAGTGGACGTTTATTGGAGGCTGTGGTGGATTCTTCCTATGTATATTACAATTGCAGTTGCATTCAGCAATATATTGCCTATATTTATGAAAGTGAAAAAACAAATTTTTATTTTCTGTTCTGTTTTATTAGTGTATTTTTTGGGAGTAAATATATTCCAAAGAGAGTTATTTTTTGATTCATATAGAAATCTATATAAATTACCAAATGAGATTATATATTTATCAGATTACATGTTAGAAAAAAGAAATACTCCTAGTGTACTTTTTGAAGAAGACTTATCTCCAAAGGTAAGACAGTATACATCAAGAATATCTGTTCCTATAGCTAGGGGAATGCCTGATAATGAAAGCTTGATAAAGGGTACAGATGTTAGTTATGAACAATTATATAATGCTATTTATAATAACTATAATGTCACAAAATCTAGTGAGGAAGAAGCTCTAAAAATGCTCAATGTGGATTATATTGTTGTTGCAAATAGAGATCTGCGGCTAAGGAAAGACAGTGTTTATAAAAAAGAACAGGATTTTGGGGTTTACAGGATATATTCTAAGGAGGGAATTCTGGAATGAAGAAGCCGCTTGTTATAATTCCAGCATTTAATGAAGAACAAAATATAGAAAGGGTTGTGGATAATCTCATAGAAAATTATTCACAATATGACTATGTCATTATCAATGACGGCTCTCATGATAATACTAGAAAAATATGTAAAAAAAGGGGATACAATATTTTAGATTTACCAGTAAACTTAGGATTATCAGGAGCTATACGAGGAGGAATGCGTTATGCGAATTATTATGGGTATGATTATGTAATCCAATATGATGGAGATGGACAGCACCAAGCAGAGTATATAGAAGATATGTTGGAAGTAATGGAAAAGTTTTGTGTGGATATTGTAATTGGATCCAGATTTGTGTCAGAAAGAAAACCATTAAATATTCGGATGATTGGCAGTCAGTTGATTACTTATGCCATTTTTATTACAACAGGGGGAACCTATATAGGAGATGTTACTTCAGGAATGCGCTTATTTAATAAAAGAATGATTAAAAAGTTTGGATATCATATAAATTATAGTCCAGAGCCGGATACTCTAGCATATCTCATTAATAGTGGAGTTAAGATAAAGGAAGTTCAAGTTCACATGACAGATAGATTGGCAGGAACAAGTTATTTTAGTTTAGGGCATTCTATCAATTATATGTTGCATATGTTTTTTTCTATCTTTATTTTTCAGTGGTTTCGAGATAGATTGGAGGAGAAATAGGAATGCCTGTAATGCTTAGATGGGTCCTCTTAATTGGCGCATTGGCGACTACTTCATATATATTGCATAAAATTAAAAGGGCCAAAGTAAAAATGGAAGACGCAATTTTTTGGGTTACCTTTGCTTTTGTATTATCAATTTTAGGATTTATTCCTCAAATATCTTACTATATGTCTAATTATTTTGGCATCCAATCACCAGCAAATTTTGTTTTTTTAATGATTTTATTCTTGCTTATAGAAAAAATGTTTACAATGTCAATTAAAATTTCACAGCTAGAAGATAAAATTCAAGTGTTAACAGCTGAGGTAGCCTTAAGAACCCATGAAAAAACAAAAGACACTAAATGAGTGGAAGGAGACAAAGATGGGATGTATACAGAAAAGGATCATACTTTTGCCCTATGTGCTTATGGGGAATGCGAGTATCTGGAATGTACAATTCATTCTCTGTTACTTCAAAATAAAAAAAGCACAATTATCATTGTAACGTCAACACCGAATCAGCATATTAAAAGTGTATCTTCCAAATATAATCTGCCTCTTTATATTAGGAAAGGAGAGAACGATATTGCAAAAGATTGGAATTATGCCTTTCATAAAGCAACAACTAAATTGGTGACTATTTGTCATCAAGACGATATTTACAGTGCTTATTACACAGAAGAAGTTGTAAGATGGGTGAATAAAAATCGGAATGTACTTATTGTTTTCTCAAATTATTGGGAGCGGATAAATGAAAAAAAAAGAAAAGAGAATTGTTTAATAAAAATAAAAAAAATAATGTTAATTCCTTTGAAGTATCTTCGAGGCCGTCCCAACATGTTAATGAGAAGAGTTATATTGTCATTGGGAAATCCTATTTGCTGCCCATCTGTAACTTATGTAAAAGAAAATTTGCCTAAAAAAATTTTTAAAAGTGGTTTTAAAAGCAATCTAGATTGGGATGCTTGGGAAAGGATATCCATGTATGATGGAAATTTCATATACATTCCTGAAAAACTTATAGAACATCGAATTCACACAAATTCAACAACATCCATATTAATAGCAAATAAGGAAAGAACAAAAGAAGATCTGTGTATGTTTTGTCGTTTCTGGCCTAAATTCTTAGCAAAGATCTTGAATAGACTTTATCATGTAAGCGAGACATTTAATCATGTGGGGGAGATGGATAAATGAAAATTATTTCCTTTTATTTACCTCAATTTCATAGGATTCCCGAAAATGATAAATTTTGGGGAGAGGGATTTACTGAGTGGACAAATGTGAAAAAGGCCATCCCTTTGTTTGATGGACATGAACAGCCAGTAGCTCCGCTAGGCAATTACTATTATAATTTATTGGATCCAAAAGTACTGGAGTGGCAGGCACAATTGGCAAATAAATATGGTATTTTTGGATTTTGCATATATCATTATTGGATTGAAGGAAAAAAACTGCTAGAAAAGCCTTTAGAGTTATTATTAAAAAATAAAAATATTCCAATAAGATATTGTATATCATGGGCAAATCATAGTTGGACAGATTCATGGGGAGGGGATAATTCAACATTAATTGCTCAAACATATGGAGGGGAAAAAGACTGGGAGGAGCATTTTCAATATTTGCTTCCGTTTTTTCTAGATTCTCGTTATATAAAAGTGGAGGGCAAGCCGTTACTGTTAATTTTTAATCCTGAAGATATTAAGGACTTAAACGGTATGTTAGATTACTGGCAAAGATGTGCTAAGAAAGTTGGATTTGTAGGGATTTCTATGGCGTACCAAAATTATTATTTTGGAATGAAAAAAAATAGAGATGATTCTAGGTTTGATTATGGTATAGAGCATCAGCCAGCATATGCATTTGCAGATCACCGAAGTAAGTTCATAATGTGGATACGGCAATATGGATATAAGTTTTTGTCCAAAGTACAAAAACAAACAGGAATAAAAATAAACATGGATATTACTAAGCTAGAGAAAATGGACTATAGTCAAGTATGGGAACGAATATTGGAAAGAGATCCTGTAGATGAAAAAAGGATACCTGGGGCATTTAGCGGATGGGATAATACTCCAAGGAAAGGAAAACATGGGTTAGTCTTAACACACTCGTCACCTCAATTGTTTGAAAAATTTTTAACAGAACAAATAAGAAGAGCAAAAGAGGTTTATAAAAAAGACATGCTGTTTTTAGCTGCTTGGAATGAATGGGCAGAGGGATCTATGTTGGAACCTACAAAAAAGGACAAGTACAGGTATCTGGAAGCAGTAAAGAATGCTTTAAATAAAAATGGAGAATTTCCAAACTATCCATTTTAAATAAAAAATGTTTCCATTTTTTAGAAGTATGCAGTAAAGCGGTGCACGAGGATAGTGTAAGATGGGAGATTATAATTTGAAACAAGTAAATGTGTTAATTTCCACATATAATGGCGAAAAATATTTGGAAGAACAAGTGGAGAGTATTGCTAACCAAACATATGGAAACATTAAAATATTCATAAGAGATGATGGGTCAACAGATCATACTATTGAACACCTTTACGCACTACAAGAAAGGTATAAGTTGGTTATTGTTGAAGGAAGTAATATTGGATATGGTAAAAGCTTTATGAAATTATTGGAAATTGCAGAAGAAGGAGACTTTTGGGCTTTTGCGGATCAAGATGATATTTGGCTTCCTAATAAAGTAAATTGGGCAGTAGAATGGATGGAACAGGAAGAGGATGAAATCCCATTACTTTTTCACAGTTCATATGAACTGATGAATGAAGATTTATCTAGAGTCATAGGAACTTATTCCACTCCTAAATATAAAATAGATTTTCAAAGGGCATTAACAGACAGCGTTTATCAAGGATTTTCTATTGTATTGAATGCAAAGTTAAGAGAAATGCTGTTACAATGTAATATTAATAATATAACTTCTCATGATTGGATCGCAGGACTTTTGGTAGAAAAGTTTGGAAAAGCGAAGTTTGATGAAAGAATAGCTTGTAGGCACAGGAGAACTGAGGAGAGTATTTCTTCAATGACATTAAAAAACAGAATGAAATGGTTTTGCAAAACAATGAAGGGAAACTCGGATATAAGAACGACAGCAAAAGAATTTGATAGAGTGTTTGGAAAAAAATTAAATGATAAAGATTGTAAGATGGCAAGATGGTTTACACATGATAGCTATTCTATTAAAGACGTTATAAAAAAAGTATTTTTTTATAAAAGATGGAGACAGTCTTTATCTTCAGAAATAGCAGTAAGACTACTAATGTTATTAAATAAAATTTGAGGTATAGGATAGAATGCGGCTGCTTTTTATGACAGTATGGGACTTTACAAATTCTAATGGAGATGGAATTTGTAAAAAAATACAAGCACAGTATGAAGAATTTAAAAGACAGGGATTTGATGTAGACTTTACTTATATTGAGAATGGATCCACTTTTCTTGTAGACTCCGAAAATAACCAGATCTGCCTTGGAAAAAATGGTATCTTTGGAAAAGTAATGGCCCATTTCTTCATATATAAAAGGGTAAAAAAAGGTTATTATGCGGCTGCTTATATACGCCATGGAATGGGAGATCCATTTTTTTTCCATTTTTTAAAAAAGTTAAAAAGCGAGAATACAAAAGTAATCCTTGAAATTCCAACATATCCCTATGATCCGGAATGTGAAAATAATAAATTAGATAAAATTAATTTATTTTTAGATAAATTATATCGTAACAAATTATATCCTTATGTAAATAGAATTGCTGCTATTACAAAGGAGGATTTTATATTTTGTATTCCAGTGTTACACATGGGCAATGGAATTAATTATGAATTAATCCCATTAAGAAATGTGGATAAGAGTAGGGAAGGAATCCATTTAATTGCTGTGGCATGTATGGAGTATTGGCATGGTTATGATCGACTTTTAAAAGGACTGGGAGAATACTATAACAATGAATGGGACATTCACTGTTACCTCCACTTAGTTGGGGAGGGAAGAGAGCTGACGGAATATAAAAAAATAGTCCAGGAATATCATCTCGAAACAAAAGTGTTTTTTTATGGAAAGAAATATGGGGAAGAGTTGAATGATATTTATGATAAATGTGATATAGGTGTAGAATGCTTGGGGATACATAGAAAAAAATTAGAATTGTCCTCCTCCTTAAAATCACGGGAGTATATGGCGAGAGGTATGCCAATGATTACATCAGCCAAATTAGATATATTCCCACATGTTTCGGATTATATATTAAAACTGCCTGAGGGAGAAGAAAGGATACAGATTAACGCCATTATAAATTTTTATCATCAAATTTATCATGGAAAAGATAAACTTAAAGTAGCACAAAGAATTAGAGATGTATCAAAGAAATATTGTGGAATATCCGCTGCAGTGAAAGGGATATGTGAATTTTTTAAGGGATAGGAGCAGTGAAAGGATTTATTATATGAAGGTGGTTCATGTAGGAATTGTTCATCGCAAAGATGATACTAGAATATTAAAAAAGGAATGTGCTTCCCTTGCAAGAAGGGGTTACAATGTAACTTATGTTACTTCTGACTGTTATGGGGACTCAGGAGAGGAGAAAGAGGATGGAGTGACCATAAAATTTTATTCATTTAATAAAAAAGCTTTTGGATGGCAGTGGAACATGTTAGAAGTATGGAAAAATCAAAGAAGATTAAGGGATGAAATATTGTCAACAATTTGGAAGGAAAATCCATCTATTGTGCATTTGCATGAATATGCTCTATTGCCTTTAATGAAGTATATAAAAAAGAAAGGAATTAAAATCATTTATGATGTACATGAAGATACGCCTAGAGAGCAAAAAGCATGCTGTAGTCAAAGTCTTAATAAGTGGATAGGAACGGCCATTGAGTATTGGACAGAGATAAAAGAAGGATGGTGGAGCAGGCAGGCAGATGGAATTATAGCTGCCACTCCCCATATAAAAAAAAGATTTGAAAAGGTTACAAAAGTACTGTCCTGTGTAAGAAACTATCCATTGTTAAGTGATATACAATATCAGAATGATAATATGGAGCAGAGAGAAAGCATTGTATGTTATTCAGGAGGAATGGGGGAGGACAGAGGAATATCCAAATTATGTGAATTCAGTAAAAAAATAAATGGAATGTGTTTACTAGCTGGAAACATTGGAAAGGATTATGAAAATTATTTAAAAAACAAGTTTCCAGAGGAGATGAATTCAAAAGTCAAATTGATGGGTTATTTAAATAGAGGTGAAGTAAACGATTTATATGGACAAAGTGTTGTTGGAGTATGCACCTTATTGTATAATCCTAATTATTACTATGCATTACCTATTAAGATGTTTGAGTATATGGCTGCAGGATTACCAGTTGTGCATTCTAATTTTCCGCTATGGAATAGCATTGTTCAAAAGTCAAAATGTGGGATAGCTGTTAACCCAGAAAATGGAGAAGAGATTGTCCATGCAATTAATAGACTATTAAAAGATAGGAAACTGGCAAAGAAGATGGGAGATAATGGAAGGAATGAGGTGGTGAAAAAATACAATTGGAGTTTAGAAGAAAAAGAATTGTATAAAATATATGATATATTGGCAGAGCCTTGATTGATAAATAATAGAATGAATTGACAAAATAGAGTCTTTCGTTTATTCTATATAAGATCATAGAAAGGAAGGAAACTTTTAAATATGAAATATGCATTAATAGGCTGTGGCAGGATTTCACCTAATCATATTGCAGCAGCGCAAAAGAATAAGTTGGATTTTGCAGCTATTTGTGACACTGTTGAAGGAAACATGGATGAGAAGATTGCAAAATTCGAACTTCCTAGAGGAATTCATAAATATACAGATTATAAAAAATTACTAGAAAAAGAAAAGCCAGAACTAGTTGCCATTGCTACAGAAAGTGGAAAGCATGCAAAAATTGCTATGGATTGTATTGATGCTGGCTGCAATTTAATTATTGAAAAACCCATTGCTCTTTCCCTTCATGATGCAGATCAGATAATCAAACTAGCTGATGAAAAGGGTGTAAAAGTTTGTGCGTGTCACCAAAATAGATTTAATAAATCTATTCAAAAAATTAGAGAGGCCATAGAAAGAAAGCGTTTTGGAAAACTTTTTTATGGCACAGCCCATGTACGCTGGAACAGAAACTGGGATTATTATTCTCGGGCAAAGTGGAGAGGCACTTGGGAACAAGATGGCGGAGCTTTAATGAATCAATGCATTCACAATATAGATTTACTTCGTTGGATGATGGGAGATGAGATTGAAGAGGTCATAGGAATGACGGACAAACTGAATCATGAATATATAGAAGCTGAGGATATGGGCATTGCTTTAATAAAGTTTTCTAATGGAAGTTATGGCATAGTTGAGGGAACAACAGATATTTTCCCGCATAATTTGGAAGAAACTCTGTATATATTTGGGGCAAAAGGAACAGTAAAAGCTGGAGGACATTCGGTAAATATAATCGAAGAATGGAACTTTGCAGATTATTTAGATGATCCTGAAAAGGTAAAAAAAGAATTTCATGAAAATCCTCCCAATGTTTATGGGTTCGGCCACACTCCACTATATACAGACGTTATAGAGGCAGTGATAAATAACAGAAAGCCCTATGTAGACGGGCAGGCCGGACGTAGAGCACTAGAATTAGTTTTAGGAATTTATCAGTCAGCATCAGAGGGAAAAAAGATAAGTTTTCCTCTAAAAGATTGTTCTACATTGAATTTTAAAAACAGATTTCGTTAATATTATAAATGAACAACAAAGGAGGTTTTTACAATGAAAGTGTTAATAACAGGTGGAGCAGGGCACATTGGCTCACATATTGCAGAGAAATTATTAGAAAGAGGAGAGCAAGTAGTTGTAATAGATAACTACCAAACAGGAAGAAGAGATAATTTGACTCCACAAAATAATTTACAGGTGATTGAAGGGAGCATTGGAGACTCTCAGCTTGTGGATAGGGCGTTTAAAGAATTTAAACCAGAGATTGTGATTCATGCGGCTGCTTCTTATAAAGACCCAGATAACTGGTACGAAGATGCAATGACAAATGTTGTTGGCACAGTAAATATTGTTAAAGCGTCAGTAGAAGCTGGGGTAAAAAGGTTAGTTTACTTTCAGACAGCTCTTTGTTATGGGCTAAAACCAATTGAACAACCAATTACATTGAAACATCCTTATTTTGCAGGCCTTTGTGAAGGAGGTAGTAGTTATGCCATAAGCAAGACTGGAGGAGAACTATATATAGAATTATCAGGACTGGATT
Organism: uncultured Lachnospiraceae bacterium; assembly: GCA_910589265.1. Classification (GTDB taxonomy): domain Bacteria; phylum Bacillota; class Clostridia; order Lachnospirales; family Lachnospiraceae; genus MGBC165282. Next base: position 88,910 of record CAJUTQ010000074.1, on the reverse strand, counting down.
TTATTTCTTTTCGTTTAGCAAATTCTTATGGTCCTAGAAACTTAAGTGGTCCTTTACCCACCTTTTATAGCAGACTGACAACTGGAAAGGAATGTTTTGTAAATGATACAAGAAGGGATTTTATTTTTGTAGAAGACTTAGTTGCATGTGTGATGAAGGCAATAGATGGAAAGGGAACAAAAGGATACTATCATATTTCAAGCGGCTCAGATTATGCTATTAAAGAGTTATTTGATGCTACCTTAAAGGCATTAGATATTACATTGGAAAAAGATGTAGAAGTGCGTCAGAGAGGAGAAGATGACGTTTATACAATTTTACTTGATCCATCAAAAACAAATAAAGATTTCGATTGGACTGTTTCTACACCTTTAGAGGAAGGTATAAAGAAAACAATTGAGTGGTATAAAAGATACGGAATTAGCCAAACTTACACACATTTAAAAGGAGTAGATAAGTAATGCCAAATGATTTTTATTCTTTATTTGAGAATACAAAAGTGCTGGTTGTTGGTGGAGCTGGATTTGTAGGCAGCAACTTGTCAAGACTATTAACAGAAAATGTTAATAAAATATCAGTTCACATTGTTGATAATTTACTTTCTTCTGAGATAATAAATTTGCCGAAAAATTCTAATATTACATTTTATGAGGGTTCAATTACAGATTTTAGAATTTTATCTAATTTGTCAGATGAATATGATTATATCTTTCATCTTGCCACTTACCATGGCAATCAAAGTTCCATTTTTGATCCAATCAAAGATCATGAAAATAATACTCTCACTACTTTAAAGTTATTTGAGAGATTAAAAGGATTCCGCAATTTGAAAAAAATTGTGTATTCTTCTGCAGGATGCTCCGTTGCTAAAAAGACATTTGATACAGCTATGGCCACAACAGAAGAGAGTCCTATTGAGTTAAAACAAGATAGCCCCTATTCCATTTCCAAAATTATTGGAGAGTTTTACTCTGTATATTATCATAAACAGTATCATCTGCCCACAGTGCGGGCCAGGTTTCAGAACGTTTATGGACCAGGCGAAGTGCTTGGGGCAGGGAATTGGAGAGGGACGTATGCCACTATTTGGAGAAATGTAACCCCTACTTTTATATATAAAGCTTTGACTGGACAAGAAATTCCTTTAGAAAACGAGGGGGTGGCAAGCCGAGATTTTATATTTGTTGAGGATATTTGCAGAGGACTAATGCTATGTGCTTTAAAGGGAGAACCGGGAGACGTATATAATATTGGATCTGGAGTAGAGACAACAATTGCAGAGCTAGCAGAAAAAATCAAAGATTTATCTGGAAGCAAATCTAAAATTCAGTATCTTCCAAAACGCGACTGGGATAATTCTGGAAAGCGTTTTGCTTCTACAGTAAAATCAAGAGAAATTTTAGGATTTGAAGCAATTGTTCCTATTTCAGAAGGCCTAAAAGTAACAATAAATTGGACAAAGGAAAATATTAAACTTATTGAGCGAAATATAAACAAACATATGGATCATTTAAATTATTATAATTAGTAATAGACAGCAGGTAAAGTGGAAAATATAATGTTTAAATTTGTATTTTCCGCTTTATGTTATTTAGAGTAAAATAATAAAATATTGAGGCATTTTTGTATCGTTTTTAAGAGAGAGGGAACTTTTGAAGATGAAATACCCTATTATAGTTGAAAAAATGAGAAAACATTTTTCTATTATTTCTAAAAAAGTTTATATTCGGGATTTGATAAAGGATAATTTAGAAAAAGTGATTGTTCTTGATGATATATCATTCAATATAGGACCGGGAGAGATTGTAGGCGTTATGGGTAAAAATGGGGCAGGAAAATCTACATTATTGAGGGTTCTTGGAGGAGTATATAGAAGTGATAAAGGAAAGGTACTCATTAATGGGGAAAAAACAGCCATATTTGAGCTAGGAAATTTTTTGAATGTATATCAGACAGGGAGAGAGTATTGCTATGAATATTTTTATCTTACAAAAATAGGAATGAAAAGTAAAGATTGTGATCAAATTGTAGAAGATATTTATAATTTTACAGGATTAAGTAAATATTTTGATAAGCCAATACAAACATACTCTTCCGGAATGAAGGCAAAACTGCTTTTTGCTGTTGCAACAGCACTTCCTACAGATGTCATACTAATTGACGAAGCGCTTGTCGTTGGAGATGAATACTTTCAAGGAAAAGCTTGGAAAAGATTATGCAATATGTTATCAGAAGGCTCAAGTGGTGTAATTGTTTCCCACGATTGGGTATCGTTGCTAAAGTTATCTGAGAGAACGATTATTTTAGAAAAGGGAAAGATAGCTTTTGATGGTAATACAAGAACAGCTATAAATTATTATTTAGGAAGAGAGATAGTAGTCTCTAACGAAATTTTTATTAAGAATAAAGAACGATTGCAATCAGAAGGTACTATTTGGAATAAAACGGAAGAATTCTCTTATCATTTTGAGATAGAGGTGAAGCATATCCCAGAGAGAGGAAAATTGTGTCTTGGTCTTACAATAGAAAGATTTATTACTGGAGCAGGATTAGATCCTGTTTGTACTTGTGTTTCAACTTTCACATTAAAAGGGACAGGGACATATGGAGTAAATATGACAATACCCGATTTAAATATTGAGGCAGGCGACTATTGGATAGGATTAATTGTAATGATTCCTCCTGAAAAGGGGAGCATGGTTAGTCCAAAAGTTTATGACATAATGTCATGGGTGGATGGAAATGCTATTCGACTTAAAGTTCCTGGAAAGAACAAGGAGCATATTTTAATGAAAAGGAAATTGGAATGGAAAGTAAAAATTATATAGATTTAAGAAATGTAAAGAAAGAATATGCAACGAACCAACTAAAACATATTAAGGATAAAAAAGGGATTAAAAAACAAAAAGATATATTCGTTGCGTTAGATAATATTACTATAAGAGTAGATGAGGGGGAAAAGGTAGGAGTAATTGGTCTAAATGGCGCTGGAAAGTCGACCTTAATGCAAATTATATCAGGATATTCTAAGGAAAGCCAGGGAAAAGTAGAAGTTTGTGGCAGGGTAAATGCCATATTAGAGGTAGGAACCAACTTATCGAAGGAATTGACTGGGAGGGAAAATATTTATTTAGCTGGCGAAATGTATGGATTATCCAAAGAACAGATAAAAGAAATGATGCCTCAGATAATAGAATTTGTAGATATTGGTCCATACTTTGATTATCCTATTAAAACGTATTCTTCAGGCATGATGGCCAGAGTAGCATTTGCCCAGATATCGTTTATTGAACCAGAAATTTTAATCATAGATGAAGTTTTGGGGGTAGGAGATATAAGCTTTGTAGAAAAATCTACAAAACTTATACAAGACTTGTGTAAGAAAGGAAAAATTTTGTTAGTTGTTTCCCACTCTATGTCTACTATCAATCAGATGACAGATAGATGCATTTGGCTAAATCAGGGTAAAATTGTAATGGATGACAAAACAAAGACTGTTACAGATTCTTATATAAAGTATATAAGAAAATTACAGTCAGAGGAATATGCTAAGGAGGCAAAAAAACGTTTAAGAGATCAAGAACAATATAAAGATATTGTATTTAAACAATTTTTAATGAAATCCAAAGATGTGGAGCAGGATATTTTTGAATCTAATGATGACATTAGCGTTTTTGCGGAACTTCAAACAAGACGAAGTTTGAAAAACGTGGATGTTGTTTTTAAAATAGAAAATAAACTTGGTATAGTTTATATGAAAAATAAAATGTCTAAGGAATCAAAGGAAATCACTTTTTTAGAGGAGAATCAGACTCTAGAGATATTGATTAAATTGCCAAATTGTAATTTTACAGAGGATACATATCACATTTATTGTTATATTTTAGAAATGGAAAAAGTGATAGGACAAATAAGCAGTAGCTTTAAAATGTTGGATAATAAAAGGGAATATTATCAGAAACCGTTAATCTTGGTAGACAGTTGCTGGAACATGCAGTACAAAGGAGAGAAAATAAAAAATGAGCATTATTGGGATAATACATTCTGATGCAGTTCAAACTTACAAGCTATTTCGAATGAACCTAAAAAATAGATATCTGGGCTCTAGATTTGGACTGGCATGGTCTGTACTTCAGCCTCTTATTATGATGATAATGTATATTGTTGTCTTTGGGTTTATCTTTCAGATTAAAATAGCTGGAAGTGATAACCCTATAGATTATGTTATATGGTTTATTTGCGGCTTTGCACCATGGATGGCAATAAATGAAGGGATTGCATTGTCCACCTCAGCTATTATGAGCGGAATTAGTATCATTAAAAATTTTACAATTAAAGCAGAATTAATTCCAATGTCATATGCTGTGATGGGTATTCCACAAATGGCAGTAGGTTTAGTGATTGTTTTGATTTTATCAATGGTAACAGGATTTGGGATCTCTTTCCATGTTGTTGAATTGATGGTTGTCATTCCTGTTGTGTTTATTTTATTAATGGGGATTGGATTTTGGGTATCAGCAACTGCTGTTTTTAATAGGGATATTGCCCAGGTTATACCAACAATACTCCAGCTGATATTTTATTTTACTCCTATATTTTATGATATAAACCAATTCCCGTGGATTATACAAAAACTAACATTCTTTAATCCAGTATACCAAATTTGTGCTCCATTTCGAGCAGTGCTTTTTGAACATACAAGTATTGATATTTGGGGTTTTCTTTATTTGATATTACTGACTGCAATTATATGGATTCTAGGGCTAAAATATTTTCATAAACTCCAAGGGTATTTTGAATCAGCGCTTTAAGAGTGTAGGAGGTAAATATGAATATATTAGTTTTATATGGGTTAGCTGAAAAAGAACCTAGAAAAACGATTTTAGATTCTTTATATTGTTTTCAAAATTATGATGAAAAAAATATATATTATTATCTTAATATTCTAAAACATGAAAAAATTTGGAAAAAGTTTACTTTTCCTAAAATGGACGGAATTATTATTCATTATTCAATGATATCTATGAGATATGATCAAGAATACTGGAAAAAGAATAAGGAAGAATTAATAGAATTTGTAAAACGTCATCAGTGCAGTAAGGCAATTATTCCCCAAGATGAATATAATTATAATGGAGATGTAAGAGATTTCATTAAACAATCAGGAATTAACTATATTTTTACATGTGCATTAGAAGAAGACTACGAAAAACTTTATCCAAAATGCCAAGTGGGAGAAGTTGTGATTACTACAGTGTTTACTGGCTATGTTGATGAAGTTACAATAAAAACAATAGAACAAAGGGGGGGGGGGATTAAAAAGAATAGAGAATATGATATAGGATATAGGGCAAGACAACTTCCATTTTGGTTGGGGAGACATGGTCAGTTAAAAACTCAACTAGCGGATGCCTTTTTAAAGCATTTGGATGGGAGAAGTGATATTAAATATGATATAAAGAATACAGGTTTACAAGGAGAGCATACTTTTAATGGCTATGATTGGATTGATTTTTTGCTTAATTGCAGAACTATGTTAGGATGTCTTGGAGGAAGTGGATTGTTGGATGTTGATGGAAGTATTTTCAAAAAAGTAGAGGAATATTGTAATATACACCCTACGGCAGAATTCAATGAAGTGGAAAGAGAGTGTTTCCCTGGATTAGACAATTATATCCATCTATATGCTCTATCTCCAAGACATTTTGAGTGTGCAATAACCAAAACATGTCAGTTATTAGTTGAAGGAGATTATCAAGGTGTATTTCGTCCTAATATTGATTTTATCGAAATAAAAAAAGATTTTTCTAATATGGATAGTGTGATAGATAAGGTTAAAGATGTAGAGTATTGTGAAAGAATAGCTGATAATTGCTATCAACATGTAATAAAGTCAGGGGAATACACATATCATTGCTTTACTCTTAAAATTATAAATGTTATGTTTCAAGGCATTTATAAAAAAACAAGAGTCTATAGAAAATTTGTAATAATAATGTATCTGCATGAATTAAATGAAAAATTTTCTAAAAAAGTAAAGTGTATATATGTAAACAGTTTGAATTTAATACGGAATACTATTATAAACAGTTTGAATTTAATAAGTAGATTGATAGGAATTAAAGTAAAAGTAGGGAATAATGATTTAAAAGAATTCATTGCACATAGATGGTATTGTTTTATGGAAAGTGATTTTTTAAAACCGTTAAAGAGTACAAAGCTTTATCAAAAAGGGAAAATAATCTTATTAAAACTATATAGTATTTTTAACAGGAAAAAGGACTAGTCTCTTATACATGTAAAAAGTAAAATAGTTGGAGGAATTATCATGTGTGGCATTTGTGGATACATATTAAGGGATAAAACTAGGAAAGTAGATGAAGAATTGCTAAAGAAGATGACCCAAATTATTGCCCATCGCGGTCCAAATTCAGAGGGATATTACTTTGAATATGGAATTGCTTTAGGCCACCGTCGATTGTCTATTATAGGGATCGGGGAAGAAGGAAAGCAGCCCATGCACTATATGGGGAGATATACAATCGTACACAATGGGGAAATTTATAATTATATTGAAATCAAGGAACAGTTAGAACAACAGGGATATTGTTTTCATTCCAAAACAGATACAGAAGTAATCATGGCTGCGTATGATTATTGGGGAAAGGAGTGTCTCCAATATTTTAATGGAATGTGGGCTTTTGCTATTTATGATTCCCATCAGGAAACCTTGTTTTGCTCTAGAGACAGATTTGCGGTAAAACCGTTTTATTATTATATAGATGGTACAAAGATAATTTTTGCATCAGAAATTAAACAAATATTGGCCGTTCAGCCTGATTTGGCAATAGCAAATGAGAAGAGAATAAAACATTTTTTGTATTTTGGTATTATGGAATATGGCGAAGAAACGTTTTTTGAAAATATAAGGCAGCTTCAAGGAGGCGAGTACGCAGAATATCATTTTAAGGAAAATGACTGGAAAGTAAAAAAGTGGTATTATTTAAATAAAATAAAAACAAAAGAGTCATATAGAAGGGAAGCAAAAAAGTTTAAAGAGCAATTTTTAGATTCTGTGAGGTTACGGCTAAGAGCCGATGTAACTGTGGGATCTTGTTTATCTGGAGGACTCGACAGCTCGGCAATAGTTTGTGCAGTGTCAAAACTAAGAGAAAAAAATAATCTTATGGAAAAACAAATGACAATTTCCTCATGTTTTAAAGAGTCAGAGGAAAAGAAATATGATGAACAGGAATTTATAGATTCTGTAATTCGTGAAACCCAAGTAAATTCACACAAGATTTTTTTTAGCCATAAAGAATTATGGGAAGATATAGATAAGATAATATGGCATATGGATGAACCTTTTACGACAATGTCAATTTGTGCTCAATGGGCGGTATTCAAAGCTGCAAAAGAAAAAGGATTGAAAGTGATGTTAGATGGACAGGGGGCGGATGAACAGCTGGCAGGTTATTCTTCTTTCTATTCTCCTGCTTTTGCTGAATTATGGAAAAAGAAAAAGTTTATAAAGTTGTGGTTTGAAGTAAAGTGGTTTAATAAACATAGGGCGAAGAGTGAAGATTTATCCGCAGAAATATACCTTTTGTCAGCAATACAAAATTTGAATTTAACTGAAAAAATTATATGGAAAAAAAAGATAAACGCATTTGCTATACAATATTTAAATAGATCCATGAAAACAGAGATAGAAAGTAACAGGGGAGTTTACCCCTTCTCGAATTATGATGTGGAACCACTAAAATTATATGCTTCAGATAATTTTGAACAATTTACACTTGATATGATATACGTAAATTTAAGATCATTATTACATTTTGAAGACAGAAATTCTATGGCCCATTCAATAGAATCCCGTGTACCTTTTTTGGACTATAGATTAGTAGAAACAATATTTTCAATGCCTAGCCATTATAAATTGAGAAATGGTGTGACAAAGGCAGTAATGAGAAGAGGATTAAAAGGGATATTAACAGAAAAAGTAAGACGAAGAAATTCAAAATTGGGTTTTGCAACTCCAGAGGATATTTGGATGAAAAAAAATAAAGAGAGATATCAAAAGGAGTTAGAGGAGGCTTGTGATAATTTAAAGGGCTTTGTTAATAAAGAAGCTATTTTGGACTGGTTTCACTTTTGCATCAAGGAAAACAAAAAAGATTATATTTCCTTTCGCATTATTTGCTTAAGCCATTGGATCAAAATTTTTAAGGTTACCGTTAGGGGGAAAGAATAAAATGCAAAAGAATAGTCCAAATTTAAATGATAGATTTGATGCTATAGTAATGCTTACATGGTCTGATTGGTTTACAGAACCAGTAAGTAATAGATATCATTATGCAACTCGTTTTGCAAAACACCTACCTGTTATTTTTGTCCAACCAGATAAAGAAGATGGGGGGGGGTATCAGTTTGAAGAAACAAATATAGAAAACATTGTTGTATTACACATAGAAGCAAACTATAATAAGGAACAAAAAAATAGTCTAGATCAGGCATTATACTCTAAAAAAGTTTTTAGACCATTGCTTTGGATATACAATTTGTATTTTGCAGATTATTTAAGGGAAAGGTATGCTCCTTTGAAAATTTTCCATGCAACAGAAGATTACTTAGAAATGAAAGATGCACGTAAATTTTTTGAAGGGAATATTAGAAAAATTTTAGGTGAAATTGATCTAATGGTTGCAGTTTCAAAAAAGGTGCTAGACAATTATAATTCTTTGGGAATTGAAACATATGAAACCTTATTGCTGTCAAATGGGGTAGATTATAAAATATGGTCTCTTAATGAAAAAGAAAAACAGGAGATCTACAGTAGCGATGGAAAAAACATCATGTTATATCAGGGAGGAGTAAATAGCCGATTAAATTTTAAACTTTTAAAAGAACTGCTAGACATAATGCCTGATTGGCAACTGTGGATGTGTGGAAAAAGTGATGGCTCCATTGAAGTAAAAGAATTTTTAAATACACATAAAAATATTGTGTATTTAGGAGAAAAGGAAATAAGTGAGGTGAGAAATTTATGTAAACAAGCAGCTATTGGCTTAATTCCTTTTAATCAAGTTCCAGCAATTTATAACTCTATGCCATTAAAGACTTTTGAATATCTTTCAACGGGTTTACCAGTTGTGAGTATTGATATAGAAGAACTCCATAAATTTCCAGAAGTTATTGATATTGCAAATACAGCAGAAGAGTTCAAAAATAGTATTATGAAAAACGCCCCATTGAGATGTAATATGGAACATGTGAAGATGTGTCTGGATGTTGCAAAGTTACAGGATTATGATTGTAGATTTGACCATTTATTACAGTGGCTGAAAAATAAGAAGGACAGAGAATACACATTTACAAAAAAGAGAATAGGGGTATTATTTGATAAAAATTCAAATCATGTATTTACAATTAAGAATTATTTAGATATGTTTCAACGGTATTCAAGACATGATATTGAATATATTCCTGCAACAGGAAATGAAGAGTGTAGAGAAAAGGAACTGGAAGACTTTGACGCAGTTATTATTTTTTATTCCATACGGGTATGTTTTGAATCTCATTTATCACCATCTTACGATAGCGCCCTTGTAAAATATAAAAGACATAAAATATTAATGACCCAAGATGACTATGATATGACAGAAGTAACTAGAAAAGCTATAGAAAGGTTAGGTATACAAACAGTACTCACAGTAGTACCAGATTTTTCCATACCTAAAGTTTATACAAAAAGTAGGTTTCCAGATGTTGTTTTCTTTAATGTTTTAACAGGTTATATTTCCGAGGAAATGAGTCAGAATGACAGTACAGTACCCATTGCAGATAGAAAGATTTTTATAGGGTATAGAGGAAGGGATATAGGATTTTGGTATGGAAATCTAGGAAGAGACAAAATGGAAATTGGAATAAAAATGAAAAAGATTTGTCAGGATCGAGGGATACCAACGGACATAGAGTGGACAGCAGATAAAAGAATATATACTGACAAGTGGCTGAGGTGGATGAGTTCTTGTAAGGCTACATTAGGAACAGAGAGTGGATCCAATATTTACGATGAATATGGATTAATTAAAAAAAATGTAGAAAAGGAATTAGAATATAATCCAGATATAACATATGAAGAAATATTTGAAAAATATTTAAAAGATTATGAGGGAATGATTGTTACAAATGCACTGTCCCCTAAAATGTTTGAAGCTATTTCATTAAAGACTGTATTGATTATGTATGAAGGATATTATTCTGGAATTTTAAAAGCAGATAAACACTATATTGCCTTAAAAAAGGATTTTAGTAATATTAATGATGTACTAGATAAACTTCAAGATGATAAATTCTTGCAGAAATTTGCGGATAAAGCATATACAGATATTGTATTGAATGAAAAACTTACTTATAAATGGCTCCTTTCTTTTATTGATGATTGTATTGATTTTAAACCGAATATGATGGAACTAACTATGCCAGAATTTATTGTAGATAATAAAACAAAAAATTTGGAAGTATGGTTAACAAAAACGAGAGAATTAATTTTGCATCTTTGGTACTGTTTAATGGAAAGCAAATTTTTAAAGCCAATTAAGAGGACTTTACTATACAAAGGAGTAAAAAAATATTTGATAGTATTATATCGTAAAATAAAGGGTTGACATGAACACAAGAGTTTATAAAGAGAATTTATGTTAAGTGAGAAAAGGAGATTGCATGAAGGAGCATGGTGTGGAAAAGAGAGAATTAGGTAAATGGCTGAGATGGGTGGGTGGGGGTATTTTTGCATGTATAAGTATGCTTTTGATTATTAATTTATATAAAGATGTTTACAAAGATTCTAATAGTGCTATTAGTCAATTGGAAAATGAAAAACTAGATAATATTAGTACAAAAATCGATACAATGTATTCTTATATACAAAGAGTTGAAAGTAAGATTAATAGTACAAATAGTTTTTTAACAGCAAATTTAGTATCCTCTATTTGTGATGGAGAAATGAATGAAGAGCAAAAAGTTCTTGCAATATGTCAATGGGTATCAGAAAACATATCAAATAGAGAATATGAATGGGATAAATTGGCATCCGTATATAATGATGCTTACGGATGGCTTGCCAGTAGAAGTGGCCTATGTGGTGCAAGGGCTCAAATTGCAACTGAAATGTTGAAATATATTAATGTTGATGCGTACCAAATTAATTTATACGATTTTCCTGATGCCTCATTAGGTCATAGTTGTATAGAGGCCTATTGGGATGATAAATGGCATTATATAGATGTAACTTGGGCGGGATATTTTACATCTCAGGGAGAGATATTATCTTTTGATGAGATTTTAAGAGATCCCCAAGTAGCCATAGAGGGGATGAAGATATGGGAACCAAAATTAGACAAAGGTACATTAGAAGTAGATAGTCTTTATGATAGCTTAATGAAAAAATATTATACAATAGAAAATTTACAAGGCTTTCGTTCTTATGGAAAAAAAGATAAAAAAACAGTTGTTTTTGTTTATCCTAAAGTTGATATGGGGGAAAACAGCATCATTAAAATCGGGGAGATAGATGGAAGCAGTGAAGATGTGAGAACAGATGGTATGAAATTCAATATGTCCCAGTACTTACCATATGGCTTAAGTCAACCAAGCACGGATGTTAATATACAGACTGAATGGGCTTTTGTCAATTGTGAAAAAGATGTCCCTTATTATATAAAGTATAATATTTATAGTTCAGGAAATATTGGACCAGCTAAATTTTATGTGGAAAGTGAAAATGCAGAGGTAACAGAGGGAAAAGAATTTGAAATTCCTACATCTTACAAAGGAGAAATAATAGATAATTTTAATGGTGAAATTGTCATTAAGTTTATTCCAGAACAATCCCATTGTGTAATTCGTATAAGATTTGATAACACAGAAGTTGGATGTGGGGCAGATATTGATTCTATTATACTAGAGAAAGGAAAGGTACAGTAAAAGACAGATATATTTAAGACATGAGTTGGGAAAGGTGTAAGGACAAAATGAGGAAAAAAATTATTACAGCTCATTGTATGCGGAGGGGGGGGGTATTAGGCTGTATATTAATACTTCAATTATTTAACATATATATAAATAGTATTAATGTTATAAATCAATCAAAGGAAAAGGTAATTGATGAGATAGAAGAATATAATGTACAAGGGGTTGACTTTCATAGTATTCAATCAACATTAAATAATATGGCTAATCAAATGGAAAGATTAGAAAAAAAGTGAATACAGTACATAATTTTTGGGCTGCAAATTTAACAAGTACGATTTGTACAGAAGAAATGTCAGAGGAGGAGAAGGTATTAGCTATTTGTAAGTGGATTTCAGAGAATATTTCAAACAGGGAAAATGATTATGATTCCTCCATGTCTGTATATAATGATATATATGGGTGGCTTGGAGGGAGAAAGGGATTATGTGGTGCAAGAGCTCAAATTGCTGTGAAATTGTTAGAGTATATCAATGTAGATGTATATCAAATGAATTTGTATGATTTTCCTAGTGTATCGTCAGGGGGGCATGCTTGTATAGAAGCCTACTGGGATGAAAAGTGGCATTTTATAGATGTTACAATGGCGGGATATTTTCAAAAGGATGGCGTTATACTTTCTTTTGAGGAGATAATAGAAAGTCTAGAGGCTGCCTTAGAGGGAATGGTTGTGTGGGACAAATCATTAGATAGATATTCTTCAGGGGAAGCAGTAGAAAATAAAAGGCGTATGGAAGAACACTATTTTGTAGAAAGTTTGAAGAACTTTAAATCTTATGGGAAGAAGGAGAAGGAGGCAGAGGTTTTCGTTTACCCTCAAATTGATTTGGAAAAGTTTCGCCAACTAGAGATTGGAAAGAAAGATGAAAATAGCGAGGATGTAAGAGTAGATGGTATGGAATTGGGCATTTCTTCTTTTTTAGATTATGGTTTAAGCTATCCCAATGATGATATTAATATACAAACGGAATGGACGTTTTCAAATTGTGATTCAGGTAGTTTGTATATTATAGAATATCAAGTATTTTCTTCAGGGAACGTTGGACCAGCTAAATTTTATGTAGAGAGTGAAAATGCAGGAATATTAGATGGAAAAGAGTTTGAAATTCCAGCATCTTATAAAGGAGAGAAAATAAATGATTTTGATGGAAAGATACTCATAAAGTTTGTTCCAAGCCAACCAGAATGTAAAGTTCGTATAAGGGTTGATAAACCAGAGGTTGGAAGCGGAGCAAATATTGATTCAATAATAATTAGAAAGGAAAATCCTTAACAGTAGGTAAATGAAAAAAGAAAGATAGGCAAATGGGAATGTTTAAGGTTAATATATTATATGATGAAAAATCTAACCATGTTTTTACTATAAAAAATTATATGGAAATGTTTCAAAAATATTCTATCAATGAAATTATTTATACTCCTGCTACTGAAAATAGAAATTGTGGCACCAAAGAGTTGGAGAAGTTTGATGCAATTATTATATTTTATTCTATTCGAGTATGTGTAAAAAGACACCTTTCAAAATCATATGAAAAGGCACTAAAAAAATTTAAAGGATTAAAGGTATTGTTTATTCAAGATGATTACGATTATACAGAGGTAACAAGAAAAGCGATAGAAAAATTAGGAATTCAAATGGTTTATACAGTAGTTCCTGAAAAATATATTTCATCTGTTTATTCTAAGAGACGATTTCCTAATGTTTCTTTTTACAATATATTAACGGGATATATATCAGATGAGATGAAGGAATATAAGAAACAAGTTCCAAAAATAAAGAATAGGAATATTTTAATTGGATATCGGGGAAGGACGTTGGGAAGATGGTACGGAACGCTGGCATATGAAAAGCTGAATATAGGTATAAAAATGAAAGAGGAGTGTAGGAAAAGAGAAATAGAAAATTGTGATATTGAGTGGAAAGAGGAGAAGCGTATTTATAACGAAGAGTGGCTAAAATGGCTGGCAAATTGTAAGTGCACCTTAGGAACAGAAAGTGGAGCAAATATCTTTGATGATAAGGGGAAAATAAGAAAAAAAGTAATTTCTCTAATGTCTACACATCCAAATATGTCTTATGAAGAGTTATATGAAAAAATATTAAAAAATTATGAGGGATCCATTAAAATGAATCAAATTTCCCCTAAAATATTTGAGGCTATTTCTTTAAAAACAGTTTTGATATTATATGAAGGCAATTATTCAGGAATATTAGAGCCAGATAGGCATTACATTATGTTAAAAAAAGATTTTAGCAATATTGAATATGTTTTTCAGAAAATAATGGATAATGATTATTTGGAGGACATGTCAGAAAGGACGTATTGTGACATTATGGACAAATATGAATTAAACTATAGGTGGCTTGTTCAGTTTGTAGATAGCAATATGAAGGAATACTTAGAGAATAAAAGGACAAATAATATAAACTAAAAGGAGGCATGCAATGAAAATTATTACTGTAATTGGAGCACGGCCCCAGTTTATTAAAGCTGCTGCAGTATCCAGGGAGTTAAGGAAGGAACATGAGGAGATTCTGATACATACAGGACAGCATTATGATGTAGCAATGTCAGATATCTTTTTTAACGAATTGCATATTCCAAAGCCAGACTATAACTTGGCAGTTGGATCAGGCAGTCATGCTAAACAGACTGGAAACATGTTGATGAAAATTGAGGAAGTTTTAATGGAGGAAAAACCAGATTATTTAATGGTTTATGGAGATACTAATTCAACCATTGCAGGGGCTCTTGCAGCTTCAAAAATTTTAATACCAGTTGTCCATGTCGAGGCAGGGCTTCGATCTTATAATAAAGTAATGCCTGAAGAACAAAATCGTATACTGACAGATCATTTATCTACCTTATTATTCTGTCCTACAGAAACAGCAGTGGAGAATTTGAAAAAGGAAGGATTGACAGAAGGTGTTTTCCAAATAGGAGATGTAATGTGTGATGCAGTTATGTTTTATGCAAAAGAAATAGAAAAGCATTCTGCAGAATATTATTTCTCTCACCTTTATGGGATATTTAAACAGGAGGTTAAGAAACTGCCTAACTGGTATTTAGCTACAATCCATAGAGCGGAAAATACAGATCATATGTATAAGCTTAAAGAAATATTAGATGCATTGGAAGAATTAGAAGCTGGAGTAATTTTCCCAGTGCATCCAAGAACAAAACCATTAATTAAACATTTAATAAATGATAAAGAGTATAAAAATATCATTTTTACTGAGCCAATTGGCTATCTTGATATGTTGTATTTTACGAGAAATGCTTTGAAAGTAATTACAGATTCTGGAGGATTACAAAAGGAAGCTTACTTGTTAGAAACAGATACAGTAACGATTCGAGATCAGACAGAGTGGGTAGAGACATTGATTGATAATTTTAATATACTTTCAAAAGCAGATAAGAAAGATATACTTGAAAAAGTTCATGTGAAGTCCATGGGACAAAAAAGACCTAAGGTATATGGGAATGGTAATTCGGCGAAAATAATTTGCCAAATTTTAAGTGAGGTTTCATAATGTGTTCAATTGCAGGAATATACAATTATAAAAGAAATAAAGTGAATAATCTAGAAAGAAAATTGCAGGTAATGAATGAGATTCAGGCTCATAGAGGACCAGATGGGGAAGGAATTTGGATTCACGAAAATAATATTGTTGGTTTTGCCCATAGACGTTTAAGTATTATTGATTTAGATAATGGGAAGCAGCCAATGAGGGATGAAGAGGGAAATTGGGTCTGCTTTAATGGGGAGATTTATAATTATAGAGAATTAAATAAAGAGTTGGGATTGGTTTGTAAGACAAATAGTGATACGGAAGTAGTTCTTCATGCTTATAGGAAATGGGGAGAAGACTGTGTAAACCATTTTTGTGGAATGTTTGCTTTTGCACTGTGGGATGAAAAAGAACAAAAACTTTTTTGTGCAAGAGATCCCTTTGGAATAAAACCATTTTATTATTATTCAGAGGGAGATACCTTTTATTTTTCCTCTGAGGCTAAGGCCCTACTCCCCTTTTTAAAATCTATAGAGACAGATAGAAAAGCCTTTAGTGATTATATCGTATTTCAATTTTGCCTTGATGGAAGGACCTTATTCCAAAATATTTATGAATTGCGTCCCGCATATTCTATTGTAATTCAAAATGGAGAAATAAAAAAGGAACGGTACTGGCAGGTATATTACCGTGCAGATAGCTACCATACAGAGAAATATTTTCAGGAAAGATTAGAGCAGTGTTTTCATGATTCCATTAAATATCATATACGAAGTGACGTCCCTGTTGGCGGATATGTTAGCGGAGGAGTGGATTCTTCTATTACTTCAGCATTAGCATCAGATTTACTTCATGGTAATTTTGAAGGATTTACAGGAAAGTTTAGCATTAGTCCTGAGTATGATGAAAGCTTATATGCTCAAGCAGTTGCAGATGAAAAACAGTTCAAGCTTTACCAAATTGATATAACAGCTCATGATTTCATAGAAAATATAGGAAAAGTAATTTATCATTTAGATACTCCTATTGCAGGCCCAGGTTCCTTTTCTCAATACATGGTTTCTAAATTGGCCAGTGAGCATCGAAAAGTGGTATTAGGAGGGCAGGGAGGAGATGAAATATTTGGGGGATATGCAAGATATTTGGTGGCTTATTTTGAACAGTGTATTAAAGGCGCTTTAGATGGTACAATGAATTCAGGGAAGTTTGTAGTTACGTATGAGTCGATTATTCCTAATCTCATTAGTTTAAAAAATTATAAACCAATGATAAAAAGCTTTTGGAGACAAGGGCTATTTGAACCATCTAATACACGATATTATCGCCTTATTAATCGCGCCCCTGAGATGGAAGATTGTATTTATAAAGAAGAGCTTGGGGATTATGACCCATATACCTCTTACAAACGACTATTTATTGCAGAGAATGTGGACAAGGACGCTTATTTAGATCGAATGACTCATTTTGACTTTAAAACACTTCTTCCAGCTTTATTGCAAGTAGAAGATCGAATGAGCATGGCACATGGGATTGAATCAAGAGTTCCTTTTTTAGACAAAAAGTTAGTGGAATTTGCAGCAACTATACCAGCTGATATTAAATTTAAAGATGGAAGGATGAAATATTTATTAAGAGAAGCCATGAGTAAGTATGTTCCTTCAAAGGTAATGGATAGAAAAGATAAGATGGGTTTTCCAACTCCCTTTGCAAGATGGGCAAAAAAAGAGGCAAGAGATTTTATACTTGATATGTTATCTTCTCAAAAAGCAAAAGACAGAAGATTTATCAATAATAAAGTTGTACTGAAAAAAATTGATACAGAGAATACTTTTGCAAGAAATCTCTGGGGATTTTTTTGCTTGGAAATGTGGCAGACTATTTTTCATGATCAGGCACAAAGGTATAGAAATATGTTAAAATAATGTAATATATGTTTAAAGGGTTGCTTGTATGAATCCTCCGAATTTTGTAAGCGATAGGAAAGGTATGGTAACTTATATGGAATTTAGAGATTTAAAAACACAGTATCAAAAGTTAAAGAAAGAAATGGATCAAAAAATTCAAGAGATTCTTAATAATACAAATTTTATTATGGGAAAGGAGGTTGAGGAATTAGAACAGTCTTTAGCAAAATATGTAGGACAAAAGCATTGCATTACCTGCGCTAATGGGACGGACGCTTTAAGTTTAGCCTTAATGGCTTGGGATATTGGACCTAGAGATGTAGTATTTGTTCCTGATTTTACTTTTTTTTCGAGTGGAGAGGTAGTATCTTATGAAGGGGCGACACCAGTTTTTGTAGATGTAGATAAGGATACGTATAATATAGATGTAGAAAAACTAGAAATAGCCATTCAAAGGGTAATAGAAGAGAACGAGTACATTCCTAAAGTAATTATTGCTGTGGATCTTTTTGGACAGCCAGCAGATTTTTATGGAATAAGAAGGATAGCAAATAAATATGGGTTAAAAGTTTTGGAGGATGGCGCCCAAGGATTTGGGGGAGCTATCGGAGAGCAAAAAGCTTGCTCCTTTGGTGACATATCCACAACTAGTTTTTTTCCTGCAAAACCTTTGGGGTGCTATGGAGATGGAGGAGCTATATTTACAAACGACGATCAAACAGCAGAGCTTTTAAGCTCTTTAAGAATACATGGAAAAGGTAAAGATAAATACGATAATGTTAAAATTGGGGTGAACTCCAGATTAGACACCATTCAGGCGGCTATTCTTCAAGTAAAATTAAATGCATTTATAGAATATGAATTGAAAGATATTAACCTGTGGGCAAAAAAGTATACAGAAGGTTTGAAAGATATTGTAAATGTTCCTAATTTAAAAGCAAATGTTAGCTCAAGTTGGGCACAATATACAATTCAATTAGACAGTGAAGAGCAGCGCAATGGATTGAAATCTTATTTGCAGAGTAAAGGTATTCCTAGTATGATTTATTATTCTAAACCGATGCATGTACAAAAAGCTTTTCAACCATATCCCTTTTTAGGGAATGATTTATCGGTAACAGAAAATTTATGTAAAACGGTATTATCTTTGCCTATTCATCCCTATATGAATGAAAGACTATCTTGTTTTGTTATAGATGAAATAAGAGGTTATTTGAAAGGATAAGAACATGAAAGACTATTTTGTACATGAAAGTAGCTATGTAGATGAGGATGTAGTTATTGGAAAAGGAACAAAAATATGGCATTTTTGTCATATTCAAAAGGGGGCAATAATTGGTAAAAATTGTACCTTTGGCCAGAACGTAAACGTCGCAGATGGAGTAATCATTGGAAACGGAGTAAAGGTACAAAACAATGTGTCTATTTATAAAGGGGTTGAGATAGAAGACGATGTGTTTTGTGGACCGTCTATGGTATTTACCAATGATTTGAATCCTAGGAGCAAATATCCAAAGGGGATACAGGGATATAGGACGACAATTGTAAAACAAGGGGCAACCATTGGGGCAAATGCTACAATAGTATGCGGTATTACCATTGGCAAGAACGCTATGGTTGCCTCTGGTGCTGTTGTTTCAAGAAATGTGCCAGCTTATGCGTTAATGGTAGGTATTCCTGCCAGGCAAATAGGATGGATATGTGAATGTGGAGAAAAACTTGGAAATTCTTATCAATGTTGTAATTGTAAGCGAGCTTATGTGTTAGAAAAGGGGGAATTGACAGAAAGGTGATTTTACAAAGTTGTTGGAAGGAGGAATGAGAAGCATTTATGTGCGGAATTGCATGTTGCTTTAAAAGGCATGGTACAATTTTAAAAGAAGATTTTGAGGAAATGGTAGATATTATTGAGCATCGAGGACCAGACGACAGAGGGACTTTTTATGAAGGAAACTTGGCAATAGGACATAGAAGGCTTTCGATCATTGATTTAAGCCCTTTGGGACATCAACCATTTATATACAAAGAGAAATATATTTTGTCATTTAATGGAGAAATATATAATTATATTGAATTGAAAGAGAGTTTGGAAAAGAAGGGATATTGTTTTCGAACAAAAACGGATACAGAAGTATTGGTTGCTATGTATGATTATTATAAAGAATCTTGTGTAAATAAGTTTAATGGAATGTGGTCTTTTGTTTTGTACGATAGAGAAAGACAGATTTTATTTTGCTCTAGGGACAGGTTTGGAGTAAAACCGTTTTATTATTGGCACGATGACAATTCTTTTTTATGTGCATCAGAAATAAAGCAGATTTTAAAGGGAATAGGGGGGAAGCCCCAGGCAAATATCCAGCGGTTATTGGAATTTTTAATTTTAGGGGATCAAGATTATACAGACGAAACAATGTTTTCCAACGTAAAACAGCTTTTAGGTGGCCAAAATTTAATTTTAGATCTACGCTCTTTTAAAATAGATGTACACAAATATTATGATTTAGAAAAAATCCAACAAAAAAAAATAGATTATAGACAGGCATGCTTAGAATTCCAACATACTTTTCAAAGTTCTGTGAAACTTCGATTAAGAGCAGATGTGCCTATTGGTTACTGCTTATCAGGAGGATTGGATAGTTCCTCCATTGTATGTTTGGCGGACAGATTATTAAAAGAGAAAGAAGTTTGTCAATATTCTGTTTCTTCTTGCTTTGAAGATAAAAATTATGATGAACAGGAATATATTGATGAAGTAATAAAAAATACAAATGTTAAGCCTATAAAGGTTTTTCCAACAGAAGAAAATCTTTTTAATAAAATAGATAAAATTATTTGGCATATGGACGAGCCTTTTGGCTCCACATCTATTTATGCTCAATGGAGTGTTTTCGAATGTGCAAAGAAAAGAGGGCTAACTGTCATGCTGGATGGGCAGGGAGCAGACGAACAGCTGGCTGGTTACTCAGGATTTTATAGTGTATTGTTTGCATACTATTTAAAAAAGTTAAAGTTGCTATCATTAAAAAGGGAAATTGATAGTTATCTTCGGCTTCGCGCAGGAACAGAGACTCATGTATCTAATAAACAAATTATTTTGGCAGCACTTATTCCACTAATGATACCTGAAAAATTAAAAAAAAGATTGGCCAAAAAAGCAAGATATTCCCATCTAGGATTACCTTTTTCAGAGAAATTGTTGGAAAGGGTTATGAACAATAGAGAGATTTACCCAGTAAAAGATGACAGGAAATATATACTTGATAGTATTCGATATGGAATGTCTGCTTTACTTCACTTTGAGGATAGGGATTCCATGGCCCATTCAATTGAATCAAGAGTCCCATTTCTTGATTACCGATTAGTGGAATATCTATTATCCCTTCCTATTACTTATAAAATACGCAATGGAATTACTAAGGCAGTTTTAAGAGATGGTTTGAATAAAATTCTGCCAGACAAAATCAGGTTAAGATACAGTAAGTTAGGATTTGTCACTCCAGAAGATCAATGGATAAATCAAAATTTTAGATATTTCAGAAAAGAGCTATCAGAGGCCTGTAAAAGTTTGGAGCCACTTATAGAAAGAGACAAAATTTTAAAATGGTTTGATAAAAATGAAGGAAAGATAAAAAGAGGAGATTTTTTAGCTTGGCGCCTTATTTGCGCAGGAAGATGGGTAAAACTTTTTGATGTTCAGATATCGAAAGAGAATTAATGGCTAAACATTGTCCTCAGAGAGGTATACATGAAAATTTTAATATCTATAGAGCATCCAGCCTGGGTACATCAGTTTCGATATATTATTACTTGGTTAAGAAATAAAGGTCACGATGTGCTTGTTCTAGTTGTAGACAAAGATGGAGATAAAAAATTATTAGACTCCTTTGGAATTCCCTATAAGTTAGTTAGCAATTCTACTGGAAAGGGTGTTTTGGAAAAGGCTTTTTTGTTTATATGGTTGACAATAAAATATAGTTTTATTGGAATGAGATATCATCCAGATTACTTTATTGGACGCTCGTCTCCTATGATGGCGGTTGCTTCTTTTTTGTGTCATAAAAAACATATTATATATGAAGATACAGAGGGAGACAAGTTTTCTCTTACTCTGTGTAAACTCTTCTCTTATAAGATTATAACATCTAGCTCTTTTTTATTGGATCTGGGAAAGAAGCAGGATAAAGTAAATGCGTATAAGGAACTATTTTATTTACACCCTAATTATTTTGTGCCAGATATAGAGATTGTAAGAAAAAATGGATTGAATCCAGAACAAGATTATATAATTCTTAGATTTGTGGCATGGCAGGCTGTCCATGATTTTGGACAAAAAGGGATATCAGATAGAATGCTCCACCACATGGTGGAAGAGCTATCAAAAGTAGTTAAAATATATATTTCTTCAGAAAAGGAATTACCAGAAGATTTGAAAAAATATGAATTGAGAAGTAATTATGAAGATATTCACCATATATTAGCTTATTCAAAACTATATATGGGAGAAAGTACAACGATGTCTTCAGAAGCCGCAGTATTGGGAATACATGCAATTTGTTTAAATTCTATTGTATGTGGATCCACAAGTGAGATTCAAGATAAATATGGTTTGATGTATGTATTCAGCCAGCCAGATGAAGGCAGATATGAGCAAGGACTTCAGAAAGCATTGGAACTTTTAAAGAAGAAAGACTTAACAGAATCAGGGAAACAAAAGCAAAAAATATTATTAAAGGATAAAATAGATATCAACCAATATTTTATTTCTATGTTGGAAAAAGAGGAAAAATGAATATAAAATGGAAAGATGGAAGAAAGTTTGCCCTTTGCCTAACTCATGATGTGGATAGAATAAAAAAACAATGGTATCATTATATCTATTATGGGTTGAAGGGGGATCTGATTAATCAGAAAAAATCTCTTTTTAAGAGGTGTAAGGGAATAGAACCATATAATAATTTTAAAGATATAATGGAATTAGAAGAATCTCTGGGAGTGCGATCAACATTTTTCTTTATGGACGAAAAGCACAAAGAGTTAGATTTGAATTTTTGGGGACGTTATAAAATGGATACTCCTGCTGTTGTGGAGCAAATAAAAGAACTTGACAGAAATGGATGGGAGGTTGGGTTACATGGTTCCTATTATTCTTTTCAAGATGAAGAAATGTTAAAGAGTGAAAAGAAGTTATTGGAATCAATTTTAATGCATGATGTAGTAAGTGTGCGGCAGCATCATCTAAACTGGAATAAAAATACATGGAGTTACCAAAAGAAATGTGGATTAAAATATGATTCTACAGTTGGTAGTACGAAAGCTGTAATGAGAGATGGACTTCAAGGCCCTTATTATACAAAAGAAGGAATGTTAGAGTTTCCGATATCCGTTATGGATAAAGTATTTCACCGAAATTTTAATGAGACGAGAAGTCAGACTTTACTTTTATTAGAGGAGACATGTAAAAGGGGAGGTATTTTTGTACTAGACTTCCATCAGTGCTATTTACAGGAAGAATATAATCCTGTTCTTATATTTTATAAGCAATTTATAAAAGAAGCAATTTCAATGGGAGCCTGGATACCAACAATGAAAGAGTTGGGAACCTTTTTTGAGGAGGACAAAAATGGATAATTTTAATAAGAGTCGCCATATGACAGAGATATCTAATTTTCGAAAATCTTTGGCAAAAGAAATGAGGGGAGATGTCCTTGATGTAGGAGGGGGATTAGGCATTTACTTGCCATATTTTGGTGGAGAAACGACAGTAATGGATATTAGTCAAGAAGCTCTAAATAGATTGGATTATCCCAAAAAAGTAATTGGAGATGCTATAGACATGCCCTTTCCAGATGAGAGTTTTGATAGTGTATTTGCTATGGCAGTGTGCCAATATTTTGATCTATCCGTATTTGTTAGCCAGGTAAAAAGAGTGTTGAGAAAGGGAGGAAGATGTACCATTTTGGTTCCCAATGGAAAATCACCATGGGATAAAGTAAAGAAAGTGTTTGGCTTGAGAACCTGGGATCAACAAGAAGGAATTTTTAAACAATATTGCGCAAATGATCTTAAAAAGTATGGAAAAGTATATGGAGAAATAAGATTTTTACCCTGGGATGGATTTGCAAGGAATCATCCTAATATTGGGCATTGTCTTATATTAAAATTTGAAAAATAAATACTTTACAGACATATTTGTACCTGTGGCCAAGGTTGACAGGTTACAGGAAAGGCATGGTTGTTAATAATGAAAAAAGATAAAATTTTGTTAGCTGGGGCAACATTAAGTGGTAATTTGGGGGGACATGCATTATATATGTCTTTTGTGAAGGAATATGAAAAGCTATTTGGAAAGACGGAAGTTACTGTTCTGTCAAAGTATTTTAAAGATGATAAAAAAGAGGCTCTTAAACAAGGCTGGAAGATAGTAAATTACTCAACTTTATATCAGTTGACTTATGGGATGTTTTTCTATTGTATAGGAGGAACTCTAAAAAAATTTCATATGCCCTATAAATGGCTTGCAATAGGAAGGCTAAAAGCTTATAAAGAAGCAGATATACTTGTAGATTTATCAGGTATTTCATTTACTGATGATAGAAGTATATCGGGATTAATAATAAATACTTTGTGGTTTTTGCCTGCTATTATATTAGATAAGCCTATGATAAAAGTAAGCCAGTCTATGGGGCCTTTTGAAACAAAAATAGTAAGAACAGTCTCAAAATATATGTTAGAAAAAATGGATATTATTATTGCAAGGGGAGAAATCAGTTACCATTATGTCAAAAATTTACTTCCTAATAAAAGAATATATAATCTGCCAGATGTTGCATTCTGTTTAAGGCCTAGAAAATTAAACATGGACAAGTTTGGAAGTAAATATGGAATATCTCTAGAGTTTGGATATATTGCAGTAGGGCCAAGTACAGTTGTAGAGGAGCTAATGGGAGAAGATAAATATATTGGGCTATTTAAAGCATTAGTAGAAAAGGCATATGATTTAAGTAAACTACCAATTATATTAGTTCCCCATAGCCGTGGGCATTCAAAGCATATTGGTGTAAACAGTATTAGAGATGATATTTCTACTTGCAAAAAAATTGCATCTTGCCTTTCAAATAAGATACCTGTTTTCATTACAGAGACGAATGTAAAATCAGATGAAATAAAAGGCATTATTTCAAAGGCTGAAATAGCAGTGGGTTCTCGATATCATTTTTTAATAGGAGCAATTTCTAGTGGAGTTCCTTCTTTATCTGTTGCTTGGAGTCATAAATATCAAGAGGCTTTTAGGGAAGTGGGAGGGAACAGAATGGAAAAATATGTAATGAAATATCAGGATGTTAATTGTTTTAAAGCATGCAGTTTATTAGAGGAATTGTGGATTTGCAGGGAAACTTTAAGACAGAGCATGAATCATAAACTTCCTGAGGTAATAGAAAATGCTAGAAGGAATGTGAAGTTGGCACATAGTTTAATTACAAAGGTATAGGGGAGAAGTAACTGTGAGTAAAAGCAAGTGGATAAAAGTAATTAGTATTGCAGCTTTCATAACGATAGCAGTTTTATTAGTAAAATATATATATGCACAAAAAGATGATTTTATAAGAATTTTATATTTGAAATCGGAGTATTTATATGGAATCATGGGGTTATCCTTGCTATCACCTCTATGGGGATTTCGATATAGAAAGATTGCTGTAGAACAAATGGGAGGAAAAATAGATTTAATAGATTGGTTTGGGATGCAAGCTATTGTGAATCTTTTATCCTACTTTTTACCTTTTCGAGGAGGATTGGCATTATCTGCTGGATATTATAAGAAAAAATGTGGAGTCAGTTTAAGCTATTTTACTTCCATAACCGCAGGAGGATTTATGGTAGGATTATATGCTGTTAGCATGGAAATTTTAGTAGGACTTTTGTTTTTATTATTAATGAAAAATCGGTTTCCATGGATCCTTTGGATTTTTGCTATTTTACTAGTGATATTGATCAATTTATTTATTTTCTTTTCAAGGAAATATGGAGAATATGTTTTTTCAAAATTGCCTTTTCAAAAGTATACCCTTCCTATTGTTAAAGGATTTATAGTTTTGATAGAAAATAGAAAAGTTCTGTTAAAGGTAATTGTTATTACTTTTATAAGTGAAATGATACATTCTTTAAGAATGTTTTGTGTTTATGCTGCGTTGGGCAACGAGATGAATTTTTTTTTAATATTAATTTATACTGGAATAGACTATCTATCAGATATCGTGTCATTTTTACCTGGTAATCTAGGAGTAAAAGAAGTGCTTATTGGTACTGCCACATATTATACAGGAAATTATTTTAATGATGGAATTATGATTTCCTTATTAATCAGATTCAGTGGATTTTTAACATACTTTTTATATAGTCTTATATTTATAATACCTGTTTATAAAAGATTAAAAGATATCAAATAGGAGAAGAAATAAGATATGATGAATTGGGTAAAATTTTATAAAATAAAAGATCACGAAAAGAAGGTAAGAAAGCCATGGAATGGAAAGAAATTTGAGGAACTGCTCCTTAAAGCAAATACAAGAATTTCAAAAGACAGGGCATGGACTTTAATCCAGTTTCTTGACTATGCTTTACAAAAAGATGGAGAATGCATAGAAATGGGTGTATATAAAGGAGCATCGGCGTATCTTATAGCAGACAGAATGAAAAAAAATAAGAAACATAAGATTTTATTTCTATTGGATACTTTTAAAGGTACTCCATATAAAAGTACAGGGTATAAAAAAGATAATGAAAAAAGAAAGGGACAATATATCGTTGCAGGTGGAATTCAAAAGGTAAAAGAACATTTAAGGGAGTATGAGCCTTTATGTCAATTTATACAGGGTGTTATACCTAAGTCATTTTCTACATTGCCTGAAAATACTTATTTTTGTTTTATTCATATTCATTTAAATTTATATGATAGCACATATGAAGCTTTGAAATTTGCTTATAAATATTGCATCAAAGATGGAATTATTCTTATTGAAGATTATGGACTAACCTCTTGTCAAGGAGTGAAAGCAGCAGTAGATAAATTTTGTAAGAAGCATAAAATACGTTTGATAGAATTGCCAACATGCCAAGGAGTTATTATTAAATGATCAATAATATAGAAAAAGAGTCTTTAAAGAATTGTATTGGATGCGGAATATGTGCATGTGTATGCCCTAAAAAGTGTATTTCCATGGAATTAGATAAGGATGGATATTTTGAGGCTGTAGTTAAAGGAAGCTGCATCCATTGTGGACAATGTGTCAAAGTATGCAGAAAATATCAGAATGAAAATGAGACTGAAGGTCGTTTTGCACAACATATTTATGTTGGATATTATAGAGATGAGCGAATAAGAAAAGTTAGCTCTTCAGGGGGAATTGCAACGGCAATTGCGAAGTGGGCAGTAGAAAATGAATATGTGGTAATGGGAGCTGCTATGAATTCTAATGGAGTAGTAGAGCATATTGTTATCTCAGATAAAAATAAAATAAAGCAAATATGTGGTTCAAAATATGTCCCCAGTTATACAGTGGAAGCTTTTTCAAAAATATTAAAATATAAAAAGGTATTGGTGTTTGGGACACCCTGTCAAATCCAGGCTATTCGTAAGGCATATCCAAACCATGAGAATTTAATACTTGTTGACTTTAAATGTTTTGGCCCCGCTGGATACAACTTACTAAATAAGTATATAGAATATCAAAAAGAGGAAAATAAGAGTAATATTACATGGATAAATATGAGATCGAAGAGAAGAGACTGGCTAAATTGGGGAATAGAAATAAAATTTCAGTCAGGAAAGCATTACTTTAAGCAGAAACAATTTGACTTGTTTGGAAAATGCTTTAGCACATATGGAGCAGTGAGAAAAGATTGTCTGGAATGTCTCGATCTAAAAGCAAAATCCTTTGGAGATATCCGCTTAGAAGATGCATGGAGCTATATGGATTATGGAGAAAAAAATGATTTTAAGATGGGGCTTTCCCAGATTAGCACATTTAATCAAAAAGGAGAAAGAATAGTTAAGGCTTTGGGAAATAGGATACAAGCAGAATCTGTTGAAAATAGAAAAGTAGAACATGAAATATCTTCACATAGTTATAAAAAAAAGTTAATGGAGCTATTAAGAGATGATGATAAAGACTTAAAAAGCATTGTCAAAGAATATGAGAAAACTTTAACATTTGCTGAGAAATTATATTATAGATTGTGCTTTCTTGCTGATTATAATCCTTATGTTTATTCAAAGCTGCATAAAATATATAAAGGTTTGAAGAGGAAGCATAGTCATAAAGGATAGTAAAATAATGTAGGAGAAAGGAAAAGATATATGCTTGATGGAAAAATAGTTGCAGTAGTAGTTCCAGCATATAATGAAGAATCATTAATTGGTGTGGTAATAAAAACAATGCCTGATTTTGTAGATAGAATTGTTGTTGTAAATGATTGCTCAAAAGATAAAACGGAAGAAATAGTAAAAGAGTATATAAAAAAAGATACTTATGAAGTTTTGGAACTTCCATGGAAAAATAGAGAAATGGAAGAAAATTTTTTTAATAAAGCAGAGATAATTGCAAATAAACTTTTAGATGAAGAAGACAAGTATTACATTAAGCATGAGATAGTAAATGATAATTTAAAAGATAGAATTGTATTGATAAATAATGAGATGAATGCCAAAGTGGGGGGGGGCATTTCTGTAGGATACAAATGGTGTAGGGATCACAATGTTTTTTGTACTGCTGTTATGGCGGGGGATGCACAAATGGATCCAGATGAATTATATGATATTTGTTATCCTATTATAAATGAAGATATTGATTATGTAAAAGGGAACCGATTGGGACATAAAGCTGCTCGCATATTAATACCTACAACAAGGAGGGTAGGAAACTCAATTTTATCAGCTATGACAAAAATTTCTTCAGGTTATTGGAGGATATCTGATACACAGACAGGGTATACGGCTATTTCGTTAAGGGCTTTAAATAGAATAGATATATATAATATTTATAAAAACTATGGAATGCCGAATGATATGTTAATTAAATTAAATATAGCAAAGTGTACTATCAAAGAGATAGCAATTAAACCTGTATACAATGTGGGTGAACAATCAAAAATGAACATCATAAAAGTAATTCCAAAGATAAGTTTATTACTCTATTTAGGATTTTGGAAAAGAATCATAAAAAAATATTGCTTTAAAGATTTCCACCCAATATTTTTCTTTTATTTAATGGGGACAGGAGCTTTTGGAGGGAGTCTTTATTTTTTCTTTTATATAGTTACAAGATTCTTCCGAAGTACAAAGGTCACAGATGGAACATATCAAGGATTTGTAGTAATGTTTATTGCAAGCCTTTTTTGTACTGGATTGGCTATGTGGTTTGATATGTATGATAATGATAGATTGCAGAAATAAGAGGGGGATAAAGTGCCATGTGCGGAATTTGGGGGTTTTTTTCTGAAAGAGGATGGTATACAGTAAAAGAGAAAAAAAGGATTTTAGGTGATTTAATGATTCTTTCTCAGTCAAGGGGAAAAGAAGCTAGTGGCATCACAAAAATGACAGATAATAAGGTGTTAACAATTAAGATGCCAAAACCATCCTCAAAATTGTTAAAAGAGAATATTTTTAAACAGCTGCTACTTGATAATTATTGTAATCATGAGGTTTACATTGGGCATTCACGTTTGGTAACGAATGGCTGTCAGCACTTGCCAGAAAATAATCAGCCTATTTTATGCGGAAACATAGCAACAGTCCATAATGGAATTATTGTGAATGATAGAGAATTATGGGAAAAATATAAGGATTGGGAGGCGAAAAGTGAATTAGATACAGAAATATTTGTAAAATTATTAAATGATAAATATCAACAAGGATATACAATAGAAAAGGCGCTAGAACATGCTTATTCTGAGTTAAATGGGATGGCTTCTACAATCACATTATTTACAGATATAGAATTTGCAGCATTATGTACGAATAATGGTTCCTTATATTATGTTGCAGGAAAAAAAGGAAAAACAATTATTGCAGCATCTGAGAAAATGATATTAAAGAAAATAATAAATAAGAACTGGAATTTGAAAAAAGAGTTTGAAGGACAGATAATTCATCAAGTTATGAATTCTATTTTTATTGATTTAAAAAAGATGAAAGTGTATTATCCAGAAGAATTTCAATTTATAAATTGGGATGAACGTGCTAAAGTTAAAAAAAGAAATTTTCATAAGTATTTAGAAAATAGTTATTACATTCAAAAAAAGACATATTATAATCCCCAACGATATTCTATATATGATGTGGATGTAGAGCCAATTCGTAAATTAAAAAGATGTACAAAATGTTTGCTGCCAGAGACAATGCCTTTTATCCAGTTTGATGATAAGAATGTTTGTAATTATTGTAAAACATATAAACGCCAACAATGTATTGGCGAGGATAAATTAAGACAATGGGCTGAGAGATTAAAGAAACATTATAAGGGGAAAACAGATTCTATTGTTGCGTTTAGCGGAGGTAGAGATAGTAGTTATGGACTTCATTATTTTGTAAAAGAACTTGGCTTAAAGCCAATAGCATTTAGCTATGATTGGGGAATGGTTACAGACTTAGCCAGAAGAAATCAGTCTAGAATGTGTAGTAAGCTGGGAGTAGAGTTTATTCCTGTTTCTGCAAATATTAGTAAGAAACGCTCCCATATTAAAAAAAATGTAGAAGCATGGTTAAAAAAGCCTGATTTAGGTATGATTCCACTATTTATGGCTGGAGATAAGCAATATTTTTATTATGCAAACAAAATAAAAAAAGAGTATCAATTAGATCATATTTTGCTAGCCTCCAATCCTTATGAAAAGACTCATTTTAAATCAGGATTTTGTGGCATTGAACCATCAATTTTAAAATCAGACATATATATGGAGCTAGAGCAGTTACCTATAAGGGATATATTAAAAATGGCAAAATACTATGTGACTCAATTTTTTGGAAATAGAGATTATATAAATTCTTCTCTTATAGATACATTGGGTGCTGCTTGTAGTTACTATATAATTCCTCATCACTATTTTAGGCTATTTCATTACATTCCGTGGGATGAACAGGTAATTAATCAAGTATTGGCGGAAGAATATGATTGGGAAAAAGCTAAGGATACAGAATCCACATGGAGGATAGGAGATGGCACAGCCCCCTTTTATAATTATATATATTATACAGTTTGCGGTTTTACAGAAAATGATACTTTAAGGAGCAACCAAATAAGAGAGGGAATGATCACAAGGGAAGAGGGATTAGAGCTAATTTACAAAGATAATGAACCGCGGTTTGAGTCAATGAAATGGTATTTTGATTCAATACATGTTCCAATGGAAGATGCCTTAAAGGTTATTAATAAGATTAAAAAACAATATAAAGTGTGACAAAGGAAAGGCGTGGTTTTAGAATGGGTAATTGGTTGGAACTTTTTTTGACAGCAGGATTGCTGGCAGTGTTTATGTATAGAAACGAAAAGTTACTATTTGCAGACTGGCCTATAAGAGTTTTATTTGGAGTGGCAAGTACTCCTTTTTACATTTCTATGTGTGTATGTCTTGTTGGTATACTTTTGCCAAATGCTCCAAATATTATTTCTCGATGGATGCCTTTATGTATATTATTCCTCTGGGTAATTTTTTCAGGAACTATTTCACATTTTGTAAAATTTATTAGTAATATTCAAAAAAAGAAGCATAGAAAACAAAAGAGTTTAGAATGGTGGATTTTGCCTGCACTATCTGTGATATTATTATGCAGACTGGTGGCTAATATTATAGAATTTTATTATGCTCCTCTTGTTAATTATGATATTAATCAATATGTTCTTGAAGCAAAATATTATGCAGAGGAACCGAGTATTTATGCAAGAGACAAGTGGAAAGATGGAAAGGAAGACACAGTAGAACAGGATTCTCATGGTGTATTTTGGATTACTTATTTAGCTCATGGCATTATGAAAATACCAGAGAAGACAATAGAAATTTGTAATCAACCTGTTATAAAATCATATTTGATTATGACATTAATTAGTATGTCAGCAGCATTTATAGGTCTTTCATTGATAATAAAAAAATCATGTTTTGTTTTAACTGTCAGTTTTGGTGCATTATTCTATTTCCACAGAATTTATGGTATTTATATAGGAGGAGATAGAGAGGGATTTCGTATTACAGCAATAAGTATGTTTTTAATTATATTTTTGTCTATCATAAAAAGGAGACTAACATCTACTTCATTAAATGATGAAAGAAATATAGAAGAGTATGTAATGCTATTTTTGGCAAGTCTTTTTGTTGGGCAGAGTCATGGGTTAGGTTTTTTAATGCTGGGAATATCAGGGATACCAGCAGTTATTTTACTTTTGATATTACATGTACCATTAAAAAAAATCTTAACATATGGATTTTTCTACTTTTTAGGAGCTGCTGTATGTTTTACACGAAATGTGATAATGTATTTTGAGACAGGATATTTTCGGTTTTATAGGCGTATTTTGACACAGGGAACCCCTCTTTATTCCCAGTCTCAGCCATTAGGACACTCTAATTTCCAGGAAAAAATGAATTCTTTATTTCTTTTTAAAGAAGGAATAGGTAACTTTTTTTTATCTATGGTTATCATTTTAGGTTTTATAGCTACATTATATGCATTTTTGCAAGGATGTATAAAACTATGGAAAAGGAAAATAAAGGACACAGAAAGGTTGCTTTTTATACTGTCAATTGTAGAATTATTTAATTTATTACCAGTATTAGGAGTGTTTGATATAAAAGGATATTATTTTTCAGATTGGTTTGTGCAAAATGAACGATATAATATATATTTATATGTTATTCCCCTTGTAATGATAGTTGCTTATTTCAGTCTATTCTTAACAATTTATAATCAAAGATTAGGAAAGGCCATAGTATATATAAGCGTTATAATGTTATTTCTTGGTGCTAACATTATAATAAATGTTAATTGGCCTAAAGATAGAAAGTCCCATGAAAACATTGCTTCGCAAATGAGACAAGTTGCCAAGGTGGGAGAAGATAATATAGGTGACAATGAAATAATATTAACGAATTATTTACCTATTAATACTTATCTAAAGAATCCAGGTAAATTAATACCATCTGCTTATGTATATGAATTAATTGCAGAAGAATCTTTAGAAGAAATAGAACAACTGGTAAAAAGCAAACATATTGGAGCAGTCATTATCCATGAGGATTTAACGTCAGGGTTAGAGAAAACTGCATTTTACCAATTTCTAATAACTTCAGATAAAGTAAAGACAATAAAGATAGATGCTCCATATTCTCCGACAGTATACTGTATCCATAAGTAGTTAAGATTAGCAGAATGACGAAATTATATTGAGTAATTCCTATTACTGTGGTATGATTATAATAATTTATATATATTATATATGTAGAACTAAACACAAAGGAGATAATGAATGAGTTCTTTATATGAGCAATTATTCAATAAAAAAGAAAAACTGGCAGTAATTGGGCTTGGATATGTGGGAATGCCTATTGCTGTTGCTTTTGCCAAAGAAATAGATACAATAGGGTTTGATTTAAATGAAGAAAAAATAAATTTGTATAAGAAAGGAATTGATCCTACAAAAGAAGTAGGAAATGAGGCTATAAGAGAAACAAATCTGCTATTTACATCAGATCCTTTGAAACTTAAGGAGGCAAAGTTTTTTATAGTAGCAGTACCAACCCCTATAAATCAAGACAAGACCCCAGATTTAAAGCCTGTAGAAGAAGCTAGTAAACTTTTGGGCAGAAACTTAACAAAAGGATCAATTGTTGTATATGAATCTACTGTTTATCCAGGAGTAACAGAAAATATTTGTGTCCCTATTTTAGAGGAAGAGTCTGGATTAAAATGTGGGGCAGACTTTAAAGTAGGATATTCTCCAGAGAGAATTAACCCTGGGGATAAGGTACATCGTTTGGATAATATAACAAAAATTGTATCAGGGATGGATGAGGAAGTTTTGGAAGAAATTGCAAAACTATATGAACTAGTTGTTAAAGTTGGCGTTCACAAGGCAGGTAGCATCAAGGTGGCTGAGGCAGCTAAAGTTGTAGAAAATAGCCAAAGAGATATTAATATTGCATTTATTAATGAATTGGCAATGGCGTTTGATAAGATGGGTATTGATACAAAAGAAGTAATAGAAGCAATGAACACAAAGTGGAATGCATTAGGATTTTATCCAGGATTAGTGGGGGGACATTGTATTGGCGTAGATCCCTATTATTTTGTCTATGAGGCAGAAAAATTAGGGTACCATTCACAAATAATTTCTTCAGGCAGAAGAATTAATGACGATATGCCTATTTTTATTGCTGAGTCTATTATTAAGCAACTTGTTTTGACAAATAAGAAAGTAAAAGAGGCAAATATTGTTTTTCTGGGGGTAACTTTTAAGGAGGACTGCCCAGATGTTAGAAATTCAAAAGGGATGGAAATTATAGATTATTTAGTGAATGAATATGGGATATATCCAGTGATTGTAGATCCTTTGGCAGATAAGGAAGAAGTAAAAAGAGAATATGGTTATAATTTAAAAGAAATCACAGAGGTGAAGGAGGCAGATTGTATTGTTATTGCTGTAGCCCATCGTGAATTTGTTTCAATGAAATTAGAAGAGTTTGACAAAATGTTTTGTGAAACGATGGATACAAGCCAAAAGGTGATTATTGATATAAAAAGTATTATGAATAAAAAAGAAGTAATAGAAAAAGGTTATTGGTACTGGAGACTGTAATACATTTAGTGTTTTCTTGTCAATATAGTTGTTTTGTAGACTTATCTGTTCTTTTTGTTGCTTTTGTAAAGATAGAAAAGCTTTTATAGCCAATGTTCTCATTTCATAGAATATTGGCCTTTTGTTGTATGCCTTGTGGCGCACGTATCTAGTGGGTGAAAGTCCTAAATCCGCCCTAATAGTGGGAAGGATACAGCCGATACCAAGGCACCCATCGTGAGGTGGAATCTGAAGGAAGGTGTCGGTTATGAAAAGCTACACATTATGCAAAGTTGGCGATAAAAATCCTTATGAATAAAGCATTCTTTGGTTGATGTACTTTCCATAATCCATCACGATTTAAGTGTATTTTTATCAAATTACTTAAGGAGGAACACAATACGGATTCTTTTAGCATGGACTTTGGATTACAGTTTTTAGAAGAGCATTATTCCATGTCATAGAAAATCAAGCAGAAAAAATGGTGTACAGCCTATTCCCGTTGTATAAATGCTTTGGCAGAATACCAACGTTCAGGAAATGTCACTCTTTATCTTGTTATGGATAAAAGAACATATACCTTCCCCGAAGGATTCAAAGACAGCGCACAAGCATATATTTCCTATTGGGAGAAAAGCGGAATCATCAAAAAATCGAATCAGTTTTTCCGTTTATATCTGGAAAGGTTTTTTGCCTTTTTTAAAGAAGAGAAATAGTTCTTCTCTGGATACATTGTCTCTTAAAGATGTTTTGGATTTCATGATATCTTTGAGCTGTTATGAAAAACCAACCATAAATCATACAATGCGTGCGGTACGATATTATCTGAAATACTACCATGAGAATGGTTTTATAGAAAAAGAAAGGATCCCATACGCTTCGCCACAGCCTTGCAAGCCGTTTGATGGAACATGAGATTCCGTTTCCTGTTATGTTGCAAATCCTGGGACATACAACTACCGAAACAACAATGACCTATCTTTGTATTGATATCAGCGAACTTAGGAAATAGTATATGGAAGGGGCAGAATTGTGTTTGCCTGCATTAGCCGTAACCATTTGTTCACTAATCGTGGAAATAAACCACTGACAAGAGCCAGGGTAACATATATTTTGAAAAAATATGCTCAACAAGCTCAGGCCGCCGGAGTAAAAGACATATCCGGTGAGATTCCACCTTATTGGCTGCGGCACAGTAAGGCAATGCATCTGCTTTAATCCAGTGTCAATCTTATTTATATCAGAGATTTACTGGGACATTCTGCTATTTCAACAACCGAGATTTACGTCCAGTCAGATGAAAAAATGAAATGTAAAGCATTGATGGAAGCTTATAGTAGTCCCTCATCTGACAAACTATCAGCATGGAAAAAGGATAAAGATCTTCTTGATTGGCTCAAATCTTTGTAAGGAGTGATTCCGAATTATGCGAAGTTAAAAAGAGTCCATACCGTAAGAAATCCAACAAAATTTGGACTCAACTTTGCATAATAACGTACTGTTCATAATTTACATTATGCGAAGCTTCGCATAACGTTGACAAATCTCTGGTCTGACGTACAGAAATCACATCAGGCTAGAGTTAAGGACGAGGTTGCAACACAAACTAAATAGGTGGAGAGAAAGAAATGTGTGATACCAACAGAAGCCTCATCAGCAGACGGAAACTAAGTAAAAACTGTAGTAACAACGAATGGCGAAAAGTCAGCAGAGGTCATAGTACCATCGTAGTTGCAAACATGATGGGAAGGACTGAACTTTAGGAGATGTGAGTAGAAGGACTGTAACTAATGATAGATTTAAGGATAGATAACTACATATTGAGGACTATCTACAAAAGGTATCGACGGAATCGAAAGAGTATGTAGAAGTGTACGCCTGTTAGGGGCTGGCATTGGGAAAGGAGTTCGCATTAAACAACCATATCATCACAGACTTTCAGACGGACAGACTGTTGGAGAAGA
The DNA here is from genome assembly GCA_910589265.1 of uncultured Lachnospiraceae bacterium. GTDB lineage: Bacteria > Bacillota > Clostridia > Lachnospirales > Lachnospiraceae > MGBC165282. Next base: position 52,669 of record CAJUTQ010000074.1, on the reverse strand, counting down.
TTTTACAGCCGACTAATCTAAATAATGCATACAAGAAAGTGAAATCCAATAAAAGGAGCAAGCAGTGGCGATAGGATGAACGTGGATGAGTTTCTACCGTTCCTGAGAGATAACCAAGTGAGCCTAATTCAGCAATTAAAGGATGGGAAATACAGATCCAATCCAGCCCGCAGGGTAGAGATACCCAAAGAAACAAAAGACGAATTTCGAAGACTGGGAGTATCGACAGTAGTTGACAGGGTATTCCAGCAGGCAATCATACAGGTGCTGTCCCTAGTCTATGAGGAATAGTTTTCGGAAAACAGTTTTGGCTTTCGACCAAAGAGAGGTGTGCATGATCCCCTAAAACAATGTCAGCAGAATGCTGATGATGGATATGTGAATGTTGTGGGCATGGATATAGAGAAATTCTTTGATATGGTATGCCAGAACAAATTGCCAGAAATATTATCAAAGACCATAGTAGACGGGAGGGCAATATCGCTGATACATAAATATCTCAAAGAAGTAGTCATTAGCAGGGGGATATTCGAAAAGATAGAAACAGGAATGTCCCAAGGCGGACCGACAAGTTCATTGCTTAGTAATGCTATGCTGAATGAACTAGACAGGGAACTGACACGCAGAGGGCATAGGTTTGTGAGGTGTTCGGACGACTGTGCGCCACGAAGGCGACAAGTAGCATAGTTATTTGAAGATGGATATGCTGTACAGATGATAGTGGAGGCTCCAAACCACTCTAAGGTGCTGTAGTCAAAAGCTATGGTACCAAGTGTTAGGGAAAAGGCAGTTATTAACTGTCGGGTGAGTGTGAAGGAGATGAAGGAACATATGAACCGCTTACGGAAATGTCGAAAGTGTGGAGATTCCATCAGAACTAGGGGTTAGTCGTTATCCTTGGATAAGTCTGGAGGAAAAGCTGTTTACTGTCCAGACAGTGGGCGGTATAAAGGCGGCATGAACTTTACACAGGTGTCTGTACGTAACGTGGGAACCCACAGGCTGATGTTAAGGGAGTAATATCAAGCGGAAGAACCGTAAGATAAGAGTAACGATGTAGCCATGTGGGCAAATTGGGTTGTAGTAGCGTAGAAGTTCCTGCAATAGGAACAAAGTGAAGAACCCGAATTATCCGGCTTTAAGGATAAGTCAACTTTATAGAAGGAGGAACTTATGCAAGAAGCAAAGCCATACAGTATTTCAAAAAAGTAGTGGTAGCAGTTTATCAAAGAATGAAAGCGAACAAGGGAACCTATGTTGTGGACGAACAGTTCATAGAAAATTTTGAGAGGAGACTGAATAATAACCTCTACAAAATATGGAATAGGATATCATCTGGCACCCTGCAAGGAGAAGTGATAAGTCCAGTATTGGCGAACTTGTTTCTGTACTATGTGTTTGATGATTTCATGGTAAAGAAATTTCCGATGATACCGTGGGCAAGAAATGCCGATGATGGGATAGCGCACTGCGACTCCCAGAAACAGGCGAAATATCTGCAAAGAAGGTTTGAACAGAGATTCTAGAGTTATGGTCTGAAACTGAATTAGGAAAAATAAGGATAGTGTACTGCAAAGATGATGACTAGAGAGGAAATCATAAGAATATCTCTTTTGATTTTCTAGGATATATATTCCGTCCAAGACATGCAAAGAACAGATACGGGGGGAGCTTTATAAACTTCTTTCCAGCAATGAGTGAAAAAGTAAAGAAAGCTATATGCAAAGGAATAAGAAGATGGAAACTGCAATTAAAATTGGACAGAGACCTTTACGATATAGCAAATAGTTTCAACTGACAGATACAGGGATGGATTCATTACTACATGTATTTCTATAAATCAGAAATATAGGATGGGATGAGGTATATTAATGAATGTCTAGTGAAATGGGTGCAGAGAAAGTATAAGAAGCGCAAGGCGGAACATTGGCTTGGAGAGATAGGAAAGTGCGACAGGAACCTATTTACATACTGGAAATTTAGAATACTACCAGCAGATGAACGATAGGAGCTGTATGAGCTGAGGAGGTTCATGCACAGTTCTGAGAGGCTTGAGGGGAGGAGCCTCTGGTCTACTTACTGTATCATTATTGGTGAAAGTGAAATGTCTGCAAATAGAGTAATGAGAAATATATCCTGATTGGTCGAAGAGAAACAGGGATGAAAGGTGAAGATGACTAAGAGTAAAACGGATAAACCACAAGGAGTAAAATACCTTATAGGAAGTGTGAAAACACTTTACAAAAAGCTTGATTCAAAAATTTGCTATAGAATTCGAATGTGTAATTGGAAACATTGGAAAGCTCCACAGAACAGAGTAAAGAATCTGACTAAACTGGGTATACTATCATGGTCAGCATGGAAAAGTGTATATCTTAAGGGATATGCAAAGCTTGGTTACTGTAGAGATGTATACATGGCAGTCAGTAATGATAGACTAGCCTCATTTGGATTAATCTCTATGTTAAATTATAAATGTTAGGGGTATTCTGTAACTATTATGATTAAGTTTTACTACCATTATCCATCTATATTAGAATTTGTAATAGAATTAAGGAAAGAGGGATAAAAAATAAGAATTTGTTGATTATAATATTTATATATGTTAATATCATAAAAAGTAATGAAGATTATATTTTACATGTTATTTTATAAAAAATATGCCCTAGTCTGTTAGTAAAAAGTTAAAGATACATTTTAAGGACCTTGAAGATTTTGTAGAGGTTGAAAATAGGTTTCAAAACAAGACGCTCACTCCAGTGCTGGTCTGAAAATATGGAGATGAGTTTTATTTGATTTTGGCAGAGAAGAAAGATATTTTTCTCTCATCCCAAAGTAAATTCGAAAAAATTTATTGGAGCCTGTTGTCATATAAATACAGCAGGGCTATTGCTGAACGCCTTTTTGATAAAAGGCTGTCCTGTAATGAACACTATACATAAGAGCTAGTTATCCGTCTAAAAAACAGATGTAAAGTCTAAGAAAGGAGGCTGATTTATCTCTATATATTCTAGCAGTTTATGCAATAAAATGAATAATTTCTTAGTGACAGTAAGGAACATTAACTATAAATCTATTGTAATAGAAAGGAGAATAGTCTTATAGAGGTAATACATCATATGAATATTGTTGTCATTTTTATTATTTTATTGTTTTTTCTTTTATTATTTTATGGTTTATTAATAATAAGTTACAAATATACGACTTCTAAAATCTTATCTCAATCTATTAATAAACTGGAATTAATACTTCTTGTTTTCTTTATTATAGGAGTAGCTGCATGGATTTTTTATTTACAGCCTTTGCCTGAAAAGGCGGTTTATTATTGGGATAATGCATTTTATTGGATTAAAACCTTGAATTTTAGTAAAAATGTTTTTATATATCCTTTTGATACGTTGAAAGAACTCTATTTTTCAATTGATTTAACAGATTATAGTGATGTAGTTCCATGTCTTATGACGATTCCATTTTTAATTGTAGGCCCTTCTTATAGAATGTTTGTTTTTCTAATATATATTATGTTCCAGCTGCCATCCAGCTTGATCTTAGCTAAGATAGTTACAACAATAATAAATAAATTTTTTAGTAATAAAAGATTTTTATTTTTATTCTCGTTTATAATGGTAAGCAGTCTTTCTTTTTTATATCTTCCAACTTTCTTTGGACTATATGATTCAGCAGGACTACTTATTTCAGCCTCCATAGTACTCTTATTGTTAGAGAAGGATTGGACAGTTTTTGACTTAAAATATAATATAATTTTATCCAGTTTATTTTTGCTTCTATTGACAGTTAGGAGACATTTTTCTTTTTTTGCATTAACTTATTTTGGATGGACTCTTATGGTTCATTTATATTATGTTTTAAAAGAAAAAAATAGGACAGCTATGGTTTACTACATAAAAAAAATAGGATGTATAGCTTGCATATGTTTACTTGTTTTAGGTTTATTTTTTAGGACTTACTTAGTACGCACTCTTTTTAATAATTATGCATTCCAATACAGTGCTTACTCCCTGGGTACTTTGGCCGATAAATTTATTAATGTATCGCATTGGATTAGTTGGATAGTACTTATATTTTGCCTTCTTGGGATTGTTTTCTTATTCGTACAGAAAATGGTGCATTTTATTATACTTTTTCTTACCAGTTCTATTTCCTGTCTGCTCTTGTTTTTTAGAATTCAGGATTTATCTATGCAGCATTATTATAATATAGCAGTACAGGTGGCAGTTCTTTATAGCTTAGGAATTTATTTATTATTTTATATTTTGGAAAACTATTTAAAAGGTACATGGAAAAAGGTTGGACAGTGTTTTGTATCACTCATTCTTGTAATTTGCTTAGGCAGAGGGATGATATATGTTTTAGATATAGATGCTAACATAGGCAATTCATATAAATTGTACTCTTATGGACGATTTCAACCTCCAATAAGAAAGGATATAGATGTACTGGAACAAATTGTTGAAGATGCAAAAAAAATAGCTCATGAGAGAAATACAAATGTTTATGTTTTGGCATCAGGTGAATTTAATGATGATATTTTAAGAAATTTGAAGCTTCCTGAAGAAAATAATTATTTTCCAGAATTATCGACTACTTATCATATGGATTTAACGTTAGGTTTTCCAGAACAGTTTTTGACAGCTGATGCTGTTATAACAACAAATCCCGTTCTTTTACATGCCAATCCAGATGGACAAAGAATGATTAAAGTTTTAAACGAGGCTATGAATTCGGAAAGTGAACTAAGCAATAATTTTGAATTGGTGCGTTCATATAATATTGATAAGGGTGTGACTGTTTTTTTATATAAAAAAATTAGAGACTTTGAAGATGCCGATTATGAATGGCTTATTAATAGTTTTAATCAGTGGTATTCGGATTATCCAGAGCTTTTTCAAGATCATATTGAAAATGTGCGTAATCAATCAATAAATATATATTAAAAAGATACAAGTTATTTATTTATAATAATATAGTTTTAGGCTGCATATACATTATAAAGTAAATTTTGGAGAAAAGAGAGAGCTTCCTATTTTTGATATTATAGAGATTATTTTATTATGTAATAAAAATATGAAAGAGGAGTAAATGAAAATGGGAAAATTAAAAGTTTTGTTATTGAACGGCAGCCCGCACGAAAGGGGAAGCACATATACCGCCTTACATGAGATGGAGAAGGTATTTGAAAAAAATGAGATAGAAACCCAGCAGATACACGTGGGTAACAAACTTCTTCCAGGATGTATTGCCTGCGGCTATTGCAAAAAACATGGGGAATGTGTAGTAAAAGATCTAGTCAATGAAACTGCCCCCAAATTAGAAGCCTGTGATGGTCTAGTAATTGGCAGCCCTGTTTATTATGCATCGGCCAATGCAACATTGATTGCTTTTCTGGATAGATTATTTTATAGTACCCATTTTGACAAAACAATGAAAGTGGGAGCAAGCGTGGTGTCGGCTAGAAGAGGGGGCTTGTCGGCAACATTTGATGAGCTGAACAAATACTTTGCAATATGCGGAATGCCAGTGGCGTCTGGTCAATATTGGAACAGTGTTCATGGAAACAATGGAGAAGAGACGGCAAAAGACTTAGAAGGAATGCAGGGCATGAGAACCTTGGCCTCAAATATGTCTTTTTTAATAAAAAGCATTGGGTTAGGAAGAGAAGCCTTTGGCTTACCAGAAAAAGAAGAGAGGGTTTGGACAAATTTTGTCCGTTAGTCCTTAAAGAGCTTTTGCTGTAATACAAACAGACAAAAGCTCTTTTTTTCTCCTATAGAAAATACATGGATATGCTAAATTATGGAAGTGCTTTACGATAGAAGAAAAAAGAATATGTGCACTTGTGCGAATGAAGATGCCACTACGTGACTGCACTTGGCGCAGCAAAGAGTGCAAGCCAATACCCAAGATTGGGGTGATGTGGGCTTACCTACTTTGTTCCTTAATTCCACAAAGCAACGGGTTCATAGGCTGGTTCTAACCTATACTGAAAAAAATCCCTTTTTTCTCCATTTTGTGTATAGTATTCCACTAAATCCATAAAGAGGGAAGTAGTCTTTCCAACATTACTGAAAATTTCAGAACTCCATTTTTGGATATCCTTTTCTGTTCCCTTGTCCTTTAATATGTCTTCTGCATATTGTCTTAACTCTGCCTTTGAGCATTGAAAGACGTAATGATAGGGCAATGTATAATTTCGCCATTCAGAGACAGATATGCTTGGTACGTGAAAGAGGAGAGCTTCTGTCATAACGCTGGAATCATCGGAGACAATGAGATCGGACAGGGCAATAAGGGGGAAAATATTTTCCTTTGTTTCAATATAATATAAATTTTCATAGTTACTGTCATGGAGTTTTCGCATATCAGCGATACATTGTTTAAATGTTGCTGCTTGAGGAAGATTATCATTCCAATCGGCATGTTTTATAAGGAGGTTGACTTCCATAGTATGTAAGGCCTGAATAAAATCTTCCTCTTTTCCTTCCTGTTCAAAAGAAGGAGCGTAAAGAATTGTCTTATTATATTTTAAGGATAGCCTGCTTTTCCATTTTTCTACTTCTTCCCATAGATTTGGAGAGTTTACCATATCTCCCTTTGGATACCCTAAATCATAAACGCCATTTCTTGTATTGGAATAATATCGGCAAGAGCAAAGTTCCCAGCGCTTGCCCCATTCTCTGCCAGGGAGGATGCCAATATCAAACCCATTCCAATGCTCTATGGCCCAGTGGTCTGGCCAATTGAAGTTTCCCTGGGTCAAATCATGTAACAATATAATAGAAAATTGGGAGTTGCTTGGGTTGTATTCATGCTGGCAATAAACACCTATGACAGCTGTTTTGTTCATATTGGATTCAAAGGAGATTTCAAATCCTCTTTTTTCAGCTTCTTTGGCTAAGGGATAAAGATTGTAATATTCTCCAGCATCAGTGTAAAAAAAGGTAATTTTTTTCTCTAAAGGAATTCTTTCCTCCTTTTTTCCAAGGAGATAATGGTATTGTGCTGGAAGTCCCATTTCTTTAGAAGGAATGGCGTCCAGCCAATGCTGGTCAAGAAGCATATGGATTAATTCATAAAATTTAGACTGTTGTTTGAATAAGGAGTCTAAGGATGTCTTTAAAAGGGGTTTCATAAGGCGTATAGTAAAGCCTTTTTCTAATATTTGAATAGTAGAAGGATAGAGCAGATTATAATATAAGGCAATCTTTGCATTTTCTTTTGTAATCAAATGTTCTGGGAAAATAGGAATATGCTGGGGGATTTTATCTGCCTTCATAAAAAAAGTAGATAAGCTTCCATAAAGATTTCTTCCATTTTCTATACTGATTTCTATAATACCTCTGCCCGTAAGGAATTGGTTTTCCATAACGCCCCGGTAATCCCTATAGGCAGCGCCAAAGATCTTGTCTTGTGAAAGGCCGTAATATTGTTCATGGATAATTCCATCCAAATCTTTAGGAGCGTTTTTCATAAATTGAACAAGGTTTTCAATCATATGATATTCATATATTGTGTTTTCTTCCATAAAACAGACATAGGCGGCGCCAGACTCAATAACATAGTGTATGACTTGGGAAATGATTTTGCTAGAGCTTTGAATAGGTACAAGTTCCACATTTTTATAAGTTTGTCTGTTTTTAAATTGTTGGATTTCTCTAGCAGTACAGTCAAAACATATAACAAGTACTTTTGGATCTCGAAGGGAGGAAAGGAGCTGTTGAAGTTTTTGAATATCTTCGTCCACACCTAGTTTTTCTATATAGGTATTTAATAAAATGGAGGCCTCCTCATAAAAACTTTGTTCCATCAACTGTAATATTTTAAGTTTAATCTTAGCAATGTCCTCTTGTAATATTTCTGTTCACACCTTTCCACATTATTTTTATATAATTACAATCAAAATTTTACTATAAAAGCCCCAAAAATGCAAATGGCGCTTTATTTTTATAGTTGAAAGAATCGGCAGAGTAAAAGGAATTTTTTCTATAATTTAATAAATGAGTATTGCATTTATGTCAATGATGTGTTATAAAAGAGATAGAAAAAATAAAAGTTTTTTTACGCCTGTATTTGTATAGTCTCTGCCTTTTTGCAGGGGCTATACTTATATTTGAGGGGAATTTATCTCAATCCCTTCTTTTTTTTTGTAAATTCTGCTATAATACATTTCAAAAAAGAAGCTGCATTCAAAGCAGCAGATGGGAGCGGGAATGAAGTGTTTAGTGCTTGCAGGAGGGAGTGGTGACAGGCTTTGGCCTCTCTCAAGAAAAAATTATCCAAAACAGTTTATGGAAATTCACAAAAACCGTTCTTTGCTCCAGGAGACGGTAACGAGAAATATGCCCTTTTGTGAGGAGTTTTTTATTGCAACAAACTGGAAATATCATTATATTGCAGAGGGACAGATGAAAAGTTTCCAGGGGCTTAAGTATCGAATGTTTTATGAGGAAATAGCAAGGAAGACAGCAGCAGCTATTGCTATGGTTTGCTTTCAATGCAATGCTTCTGAATTTCTCTTTGTTGTTGCCGCAGATCATTTTATCAAAGGAAATGGTTATCAGGAAGCAATTATTAGATGTAAGGAATTGGCAGAACAAGGCTATTTAGTTTCCATTGGAATAGAGGCTTTGGGGCCTAATACAGAGTTTGGATATATATGTCATAGAGGAGAAGAGGTGGAAGGATTCCGTGAAAAACCAGACTTAGAAACAGCAAAGTCCTATATAAAAAAGGGAACTTACTTGTGGAACAGCGGAATGTTTTTATTTGAAACAGGAGTTTTTCTAGAAGAGTTAAAAATTTATTCTCCAGAAATATATTATGCATGTAAAGAGGGGGCAAAAAAAGTAAAGAGGGGAAATAATTCTGTTATTATTCCAGAGGGAGTCCTCCTTACCATTCCAGAGATTTGCGTGGAAAAGGCTGTATTTGAGCACTCAAAAAAAATGAAAACTGTACAAAGGGAGTTTGAATGGTGGGATATTGGACATATTGAAGATATGGAAAAATTTTCAGAAAGCTCTGATTTTGAAAATTCTATTCAGGAAGATTGTATAAATACGACAGTGTTAAATAGATCAAAGAGAAATATTGTAGTGACAAACGGACTGAAGAATATAATGGTTGTAAACACAGACGATGCGGTCTATATTGGCGAAAAGGGGCTCTCTCCCCAGTTAAAAACAATTGTGCGGGAAAATAAAGAAGAGTATGGACATTATTTTGAAGATAATAAAATTTCATACAGACCATGGGGTATGTATGAAGTGTTAAACAGCGAACCTAATTATAAGGTGAAAAAGTTGACAATTTTTCCAGGTGAAACAATTTATGCCCATAAACATGCGTATAGAAGTGAGCACTGGTCCATTGTGGAAGGAAAGGCGCGAGTTTCCATTGATGGAACAACAAGAGATTATGAAGAGAAAGAAAGCATTGACGTTGCTGTTGGAGTTTCCCATCAAGTATCCAATGTGACAAGAGAAAATTTGATTATTATAGAAGTTGCTGTTGGCGAATCTGTTACAGAAAAGGACATTATTTCTCTTCAAAGTATGGATGTCAGTGAAAAGGAGCTAGGCTTTGAAATTGAGGATATTGTAGAGTTAGAACCAGCTTATAAAGATTATTTGTGGGGTGGAAATAAGCTAAAGAAATTGTATGGAAAAAAATGTGATTATGGAACGATTGCAGAAAGCTGGGAATTATCTGGACATGAGGCAGGAGAGAGCATTATTAGCTCTGGCAGATACAAAGGAGTAGCATTTGGACATTATTTGAAGAAAATAGGCTGGGAGGCCTTAGGGTGGAAATGTGAAAATTATGAGAAATTTCCCCTATTAATAAAATTTATTGATGCAAAAGAAGATTTGTCTGTTCAGGTGCATCCAGGAGATGAGTATGCCATAAGGGAGGAAGGAGAATATGGGAAAAATGAAATGTGGTATATTGCTCATTGCAAGGAAGGTGCGAAGTTATATTGCGGATTAAAAGAGAAAAAGACAAAGGAAGAAATTAAAAAAAGAGTCGAAAAAGGAACAATTATGGAGGTGATGAAGGAATTTCCTGTTAAACAGGGAGATGTTTTTTTTATAGAAGCAGGAACAATTCATGCCATTGGAGAAGGCATTGTTATTTACGAAATTCAGCAAAGCTCTAACAGTACGTACCGTTTATACGACTATGGACGTAAGGATAGATTCGGAAATTTCAGAGAGTTACACTTAGAGAAGGCATTAAAGGTAGCCAATATGGAACCTTATGATGAATGGAAATTTCCCTGCAAAGAAGAGGTAGAAGAAGGCTATACAAAACAAATTTTAGGACAGTGTAAATATTTTGAGAGCATTCGTTACACTATAAAGACCCAGGCAGAGATAGAAGTGGAAGACGCTTCTTTCAGTGTCGTTTCCTTTTTGGAGGGATTTGGGGAGATTAAGACAAAGACAACTTGTTTAAGATTTTATCCAGGGAAAACCTATTTTATAGCAGCAGGAAAAAAGAAAGTAATGGTACAAGGAGAATGCCAATTTATTATGACCCATATTTAAATATTCTGTAATAATATTTTTGGTGAAATAGTAGTTATTTTATGTAACAAAAAGGGACAAATTGTGACTAATTATGAAGAAAGGGTTGAAATACAATCAAGTAATCGTTACAATGGAATAGAAGGAAAGGAAAGCTGGTTGACAAACATATAGCGAAACCGTATACTTGCCTTAATTACTGTGAAAGTCCTAACATTTGACGGGCTAGCCTGTATGAATGAGTAGGCCGATAGGTCAGATCATGAATACAGGCAGCAGCTGTGAAAGAGCCATAGGCCCGAAACAGCGGACTTTCATTTATGGTGGTGCCGCCATCAGGCGACATGTCCGTTTAAGGAAAATTGTAAAAGAAAGGTGGCTTATCAGGGAAGAGCTATGTTTCAAAATAAAAATAATATGCAGAATTTATACATTATTGGGATAGACTGCATTGCCATTATGACCAGCTTTTTTATATCTAATTTTATACGACACCATTCATTTTTGAAGTTTGGAGGGCAGGGCTCCATTCTTGGAGTGCTTGCTCTACTTATTTTAAGCTATTTATTTCTTTATCTGGCAGTGAATATGAATCGAGACTTTGTGATGAGAGGATATATCGTTGAAGGGATTAGCGTAGTAAAAGTCAATGGTATTATGATGCTTATTTCAATTTGTAGTATTTATTTTACACGTATTGTTATGGAATTTTCCCGCGGGGTAATGGTACTGTTTTTTTGCATCAACTGCTTCTTTATGTATGTGAGCCATCAAGGACTAAAATATTATTGGCTTCATATTTATAAAAATAGTAAAAAAAACAGGCAGCTTTTGTTAGTTACTTTAGATCAAATTTCAGAACAAGCTATTCAGGCTTTGCTATCAGAAAAAAATTGGGAGTATAAGGTAGCTGCTGCTGCTGTTTTAGACAAAAACCAGATTGGGAAAAGGATACAGGGAGTGCCAGTAGTGGCAGATCGAAGAAATTTGATTGAGTACTGCAAAGGCTCTTATTTAGATGAGGCTTATTTTTACACAAAAGGTTATCCAGAAAAAGATACGATTAGGCTTGTGAAAAAACTATATTCTATGGGAATTACAATACACATGAATATTGATTTGTACAGTTTTCATATTGGAGCTCAAAAAACGGTATCAAAATTTGGCTCTCTTTATGCAGTCACTTTAGCAAACCAAATTATGCCTATGCGACGCCTTATTTTAAAAAGATTAATGGACATACTAGGTTCCCTTATTGGTTGTTTCTTCACTTTGCTCATTGCAGTAATCTTTGGGCCAGCAATTAAACTAGAATCAAAAGGACCTGTTTTTTATTCCCAAATTCGTGTTGGAAAGAACGGAAGATTTTTTAAAATGTATAAATTCCGTTCCATGTATGTGGACGCTGACGTTAGAAAAAAGGAGCTTTTAGAAAAAAATGAAGCAGATGGATTTATGTTTAAAATAACAGATGATCCAAGAATTACTAAGGTGGGTAGAATATTAAGGAAGACAAGCTTAGACGAATGTCCTCAGTTTTTTAATGTATTAAAGGGGGATATGAGCCTTGTGGGTACCAGACCTCCAACGTTGGATGAATTTGAAAAATACAGAAGTTATCATAAGCGGCGGTTGAGCATAACCCCGGGATTGACAGGGCTATGGCAGATTAGCGGCAGAAGTAAAGTTACGGATTTTGAAGAAGTTGTCCGCATGGATGTTGAGTATATTGATAATTGGTCCCTGGGGCTTGATCTAAAAATTTTAATGAAAACAATTGGTGTAGTAATCCGAGGGGATGGGGCAAAGTAAGCTAAACGGAAGAGAGGAATGAATATGCCGGCACCAAAGAAAATGGTTAAAGTAAGTGCCAGACAAATTACAAATGCAGCATCGGATGAATTGACACTATTGTGGGATGAAGCAATCCCTACATTTATGGATGAAAAAGTGGACGGACATCTCTATGAGAGAATAGCTAATAAACAGACAGCTTTCTATGGGCATAAATATGGCTTTAAAGTATATGTCACAGATGATCACATCCATTACAGGGAAATCGAAGTAGAGTTTATTGTCCGTGGCATTGTAGTAAACAAAGATAAGTATACTTATGCGATGGAAAGAGAACTTTACAATGTGACAGATAAGGAAAAAATCCCTATTTCAGAAAATGAAGCCTATGACTTATTTCGATATGTGGATAGTGAGGAATATGTTGAATATTTATATGAAAGTAATAATCTGAAAGATTTTTGGTAGAAAGGCAGCGAAAAAATAAGAACTGTAAAAAAATAGGAAGTGAGTATTTACAAATATTTACATTTATGATACAATAAATTTGCTGGCAGATAATGAGATTTTTACATGCATGTGATAAATTAGGGAAAAAGGGAAGAAACAATAAGGAGGCGACAATGATAATTGTAAAAGATAGAAAAAACATAGAATTAGAGTGGCAGGTAACAGAGATTTTGCACGAATTTGGCGTTCCTGCCCATTTGAAGGGATATGGTTATATTCGGGAGGCAATCATGATGCTTGTAGAAGACATGGAAATTGCCCATTCTATTACGAAAGTTTTATATTATGATATTGCAAAGAAACATGGGACAACTGTGTCCAAGGTAGAGCGTTCTATAAGAAATGCTGTGGAGGTATCCTGGGCCAGAGGAAACATAGAAGCTTTTGAGAAATATTTTGGTTATTCTATTGCCGGAGGAAGAAGAAAGCCGTGCAATTCTGAGTATATGGTCCAGATTGCTGATAGAATTAGGCTTAATAGTATGGCTTGTTAAAAAAAGAAAGAGACTGATCCATTATGTGTTCAGTCTCTTTTGTGTTTTGTATATTGAAATCTTATTGAATTCCACTATATATAATGGTATAATATGACGGAATATAAATATTAAGAGTAAAGACATTTGTGCAGAGCTTGGAGGAAATAAGGATGAAAACATATCTAGTAACTGGTGGAGCTGGTTTTATTGGAGCAAACTATATCCATTATATGTTTCAAAAATACAATGACAGCATTCGTATAATTAATGTGGATGCTTTAACATATGCAGGAAATTTGGAAAATTTAAAGGATGTGGAAAAACGTAGAAATTATACGTTTATAAAAGCTGATATTTGTGATAGAGAAGCCATTTCCAAAATATTTGAGGAAAATGACATAGACAGAGTTGTACATTTTGCTGCAGAGAGCCATGTAGATAGGAGTATCCGCAGCCCGGAAATATTTGTAAAAACTAATGTCTTAGGTACATTAATTCTCCTTGACTGTGCGAAAAATGCATGGACTGAAGGAGAAGGATATGTCCAGGGAAAAAAGTTTCTTCATGTATCTACTGACGAGGTGTATGGCTCTTTGGAAAGAGCAGGGGAATACTTTTATGAGACAACTCCCTATGATCCCCACAGTCCTTATTCTGCTAGCAAAGCCTCTTCTGATATGCTTGTAAAAAGTTATATTGACACATATAAGTTTCCAGCCAATATTACCAATTGTAGTAATAATTATGGACCTTATCAGTTTCCGGAAAAGTTGATCCCTTTAATTATTCACAATGCTCTTTTGGGAAAGAAGCTTCCCGTCTATGGAGATGGAAAAAATGTACGGGACTGGCTCTATGTAAGAGATCATGTAAAGGCAATTGATATGGTGCAAGAACTGGGCAGCCTTGGGCAGACATATAATATTGGAGGGCATAATGAGAAGCAGAATATTGAAATTGTCCATATTATATTGGACACATTAAAAGATATGCTTCCAGAGGGGGATCCAAGAAAAGAGAGGATCAGCGAGGAGCTGATTACGTATGTAGAGGATAGAAAGGGACATGACAGGAGATATGCTATAGCTCCAGATAAGATTAAGTCTGAGATTGGCTGGGTTCCTGAAACAATGTTTGCAGATGGCATTCGCAAAACAATTGCATGGTATTTTGAGAACGCAGAATGGATGGACAGGGTGACAAGTAAAGATTACCAGAAATATTACGAAGAGATGTACCAGTTTAGGGAGGATGGAGAATGAAGGGAATTGTTTTAGCAGGGGGAGCTGGGACAAGGCTTTATCCGTTGACAAAAGCAGTATCAAAGCAGATTATGCCAGTTTATGACAAGCCTATGATTTATTACCCTTTGTCAACCTTAATGCTGGCAGGAATACGAGAAATACTTATCATTTCTACGCCAAGGGATTTGCCAGTTTTTCAAGAACTTCTAGGAGATGGAAAACAATTAGGCTTGACTCTCTTTTATGGGATACAAGAGGAGCCAAGAGGACTTGCTGAAGCTTTTTTAATTGGGGAAGGTTTTATTGGCAAAGACCAGGTCGCTCTAGTGTTGGGAGACAATATTTTTTATGGACAAAGTTTCTCTAAAGTATTGGCAGAGGCTGCTTCCAGAAAAGAAGGGGCTACCATTTTTGGCTATTATGTAAAAGATCCAAAAGAATATGGGGTTGTGGAGTTTGATGAAAGGGGAAAGGCCCTGTCTATTGAGGAAAAGCCTAAGAAGCCTAGATCAAATTATGCAGTTCCAGGCCTCTATTTTTATGATAACAATGTCGTATCCATTGCCAAAGGAATTCAGCCTTCAGGAAGGGGAGAGCTAGAAATTACAGCTGTAAATAATGAATATCTCAAAAGGGGAACTTTACAGGTGGAAACATTAGGAAGAGGTTTTGCTTGGCTTGATACAGGGAATCATGATTCTCTCTTAGAGGCAGCTGATTTTGTCGCAGCATTCCAAAAAAGACAGGGGCTGTATATTTCCTGTATTGAGGAGATAGCTTATAAAAAGGGATTTATTAATAAAGAACAGCTGGTGTTACTGGCAGAGGGATTAAATAAGACGGAATATGGACAGTACTTATTAGACATTGCCAATGGGTTATAATAAGGAAGGGATAAGAGAAGGGTATGAAAAAAATATGGAAAAGACAAAAGGAGTTACAAAAAGATTGTTGTAAAGAAAAATTAGAGTATTATCAGAAGGAAGAGTTTGGAGACAGTTGGGAAGAAGAGAAGGGAATATATTATTTACAAGAAGAGCAAGATAGAAAGAGAATAGAAAGAGGGAAAAAAAGGGGGCTTCTCCAAGGGGTGAGAAGTTTGAGCCTGATACAGTTTGTTATGGCGGCGGCAGTTGTCGCCTTGTTTTTGACGGCTATTGGAACGGGGGTTGTTTATTATAATTACACCCAGGATCAGAAGAGGACAGCAAGACTCCAAGAGATAGAAGCAGCCAGAGCAGCTAAGCTGTCCTCTCCTATGAATACAGTGAATTATCAAGTTCTTCCTTTAAAAGAGGAGATTATTGTGGAAGAGAATCCTGAAATTGAAGAAGAGCAGGAAATGGATGAGATAGAGGAAGCAATAGAGGAAAAAACGTATTTAAGTTTGGAATTAACGTCTCTGGATAAAGATTTGAAAATAAAAATTGTGGATCAGAATGGAAGACTGGTCAAAGATTTCCCATGGAGAGTTTTGGTTAATCATTCTAACAATGGGGAAAAGGAATACACAGATGAAGACAAAGACGCTGTTATATATATACAAAAATTAGAACCAGGCAGTTATACAGTTGCACTTGTAAAAGAAGAAGGACAGGAAGATTATGTATGGCCAAAATCTCATGTCCAGGTGGCAGTGAAAGGACAGCTGGAATATAAGGCAATTGCTGAGATAAAAAGTGAGATTAAGAAAGAGACAGAAGTAAATGTGGCAGTGGAAGATACTGAACACAATAATGTGATCGAAGAGACGGGACCAGTACAAAAAGATACCGTAGAGTGGTTGGAATCTACGAAAACAGAAATTGCATCAGAAGCTGTTGTGGAATATATAGAATATACAGGTAAAGTAAACGTTCCAAAAGAAGTTGCCTCTTCAAGGAAGGGAAGAATGCAAATTCTTGGAGCAGCAGGGATGCCCTTTTTAGGAGATTTACTAGCAACAGCAGATACTGGACAGGAAGGGGAAAACCAAACAGTCAGTGAAAACAATACAACAAATACAGAGCCTCCCAAAAAACAGACATTTACTGTAGTATTCAAGGATTTTGATGGAAGGGAAATACATAAGGAAACTGTTGAGGAAGGCCAGGGGGCAAATGCGCCTAATCATCCTTCTAGAGAAGGTTACATATTTGAGAAATGGGATCAGGACTTTTCCAATGTTACAAAGGATTTGACAGTGACAGCCATCTATCGGGAAGCTTCGATCCAAAGGGACGGAAAATTAACAGATGAGAAAGGGAATGTGCTCTATAAGAAAGTGGGAGAAGAATATGTAGAAGCTACAGGAGAAGACTGGGCAAATGATTTAAGAGCCTATTATTCCAAAGTGGAAAGTACGAAATCTACATATAAATATACAGGGTGGCAAACAATAGAAGGAAAGACTTATTATTTTCTGTCTGATGGAACGCCCGTTACAGGAGATCAAATTATTGGAGGGGTTACGTACCATTTTGGTTCAGATGGAAGCTTAAATCAAAGTTCTGGAACCTTTGGTATTGACGTATCAAAATGGAATGGTTCCATTGATTGGAGAGCAGTAAGGGCTTCTGGAGTCAGCTATGTTATTATAAGATGTGGTTACAGGGGATCTTCCACAGGAGCGCTTATAGAGGATCCTACCTTTAAGAAAAATATTTCTGGTGCAAAGGCAGCTGGATTGAAAGTAGGCGTTTACTTCTTTACTCAGGCAGTAACCGAGGCTGAAGCAGTGGAGGAGGCGAGTATGTGTATTGCTTTGTGCAAAGGATATGGATTAGATTATCCTATTTTTATGGATGTAGAAAGCGGCCCAAGAGCTGACTTTTTAGATGCAGGAACAAGGACAAACATTATAAGAGCCTTCTGCGAAACGATTCGGGGAGGCGGTTATACACCAGGAGTTTATGCCAATAAAACGTGGCTTACATCTCATATGAACGCTTCGGCTTTGGGGAGCTATAAAATATGGCTTGCACAGTACAATACAAGTGGGCCTACTTACAAAGGACGCTATGATTTATGGCAGTATACATCCAAAGGAACTATTCAAGGAATTAAAGGTTATGTAGACTGCAATCAAAGTTACTTAGGATATTGA
This sequence comes from uncultured Lachnospiraceae bacterium, assembly GCA_910589265.1. Lineage (GTDB taxonomy): Bacteria > Bacillota > Clostridia > Lachnospirales > Lachnospiraceae > MGBC165282. The sequence goes on along the minus strand of CAJUTQ010000074.1, from coordinate 35,013 downwards.
GGTATGTTTGGAGGAGTGGAAAATGGGAAAAATTAAAGTGGAGACTTGCCATATTGACGGTCTTAAGGTCATTTTGCCAACAGTTTTTGGTGATGAGCGAGGCTACTTTATGGAAACATATCATTATCATGATTTTAAGGAGGCAGGGATAGATGTAACCTTTGTCCAGGACAATCAGTCCGCATCAAAAAAAGGGGTGCTTCGGGGCTTGCATTTTCAGCTACAGTTTCCTCAGGATAAGCTTGTCAGAGTTATTAGAGGGGAAGTATTTGATGTGGCTGTAGATTTAAGGTGGGGTTCTCCCACCTATGGACAATGGTATGGAGTTCATCTTTCTGAAGAAAACAAGAAAATGTTTTTTGTCCCAAAAGGATTTGCCCATGGATTTTTAGTGCTTTCAGATTATGCAGAATTTGCTTATAAGTGTACAGATTTTTATCATCCCAATGACGAAGGGGGACTTTTATGGAATGATCCGGAAATTGGAATTCGTTGGCCCCTTTCAAAGGATATGGAGCTCATTATATCGGAAAAAGATAAAAAATGGGGTGGAATAAAAGAATTAGAGAAATAAACAAGAAAAGATATGAGTAATAAAATGGGGGCGAGTATGGCAGAGGGCATATATTTCGCCCCTGAGGAGATTTATGGAGCTGCTTTAGAAATGAAAAAGCAGTATTTGTAGAAAGGCATGGTATGAAGATGAATAAGAAGGTAAAAACGATAGGAATTGTCAGTATTTTTATCTTTGTACTGAATGTTTATATTATAGTACACAATAATCCTTTGGCGGATCAGACTCAGGAACTTTTAAAAAAGATTGTATCCTGTGTTATTTTAGATATTATTTATTTTTTCTTTATAAAATATTATGATAAAATGGTTATTCTTCCTGTAGAGTTATATCAAAATAGAAAGCTGATATGGAAGTTAGCAAGGAGTGATTTTAAGACTAGGTATGCGGGATCTTATCTTGGAATTTTCTGGGCTTTTGTTCAACCTATTGTAACTATTGTTGTATATTGGTTTGTCTTTCAGATAGGGTTGCGTTCTGGAGATGTAGGAGACACTCCCTTTGTATTATGGCTTGTGGCTGGACTCATTCCCTGGTTTTTCTTTTCAGAGGCTTTAGGAGGAGGGACAGGGGCAATGTTGGAATACAATTATTTAGTGAAAAAGGTAGTATTTAAAATTAGCATTCTTCCTATCATCAAAATTATTTCCGCCTTGTTTGTACATTTGTTTTTTGTTGCCTTTGCCGTTTTGCTTTTTGCCTGCTATCGTTCAGAGCCAGATTTATATACACTGCAAGTATTTTATTATACCTTCTGTTTGTTTGTTTTTGTTCTGGGGCTTTGTTATATTACATGTTCTGTCGTTGTCTTTTTTAGAGACTTATCTCAGATTATTTCTATCATTTTACAAATAGGGATTTGGGCTACACCGATTATGTGGAGTCTGCCTATGCTTCCAGAAAAGTATCATTTTATTTTTAAGTTAAACCCTCTTACGTATATTGTGGATGGATATAGAATGGCTTTTATATATAAAGCATGGTTTTGGGAAAGATTTTATTCGACAGCTTATTTTTGGATTGTTACATTAGCTACGTTTGTCTTTGGAGCAGTTATATTTAAAAGACTGAAAATACATTTTGCAGATATGCTGTGATAAAAAGGGATATATTTGGAAAGGACATGGTTAGGGAAATGGAAGATATTGCAATTAAGGTAGATAATGTAAGCAAAGTTTATAAGTTGTATGAGAGAAACAGAGATAGAATTAAAGAAGCTTTTGGAATAGGGAGGGGAAAGGTACACTATAAGGAACACTATGCCTTAAAAGATGTATCTATGGAAGTAAGACAAGGAGAGACAGTTGGAATCATTGGAACAAATGGATCGGGAAAATCTACAATTTTAAAAATTATTACGGGTGTTTTAAATCAGACAGAGGGAGATGTGAGGATTCATGGAAGAATATCCGCCTTGCTAGAATTGGGGGCTGGATTTAACATGGAGTTCACAGGAGTGGAAAATATTTATTTAAATGGTACAATGACAGGGTTTTCTGAGGAAGAAATACATGAAAAGCTGGATGACATTTTAGAATTTGCCGATATTGGAGAATTTGTGTACCAGAAAGTAAAAACCTATTCCAGCGGAATGTTTGTCCGTTTAGCCTTTGCAGTAGCCATTAACATAGACCCAGAAATTTTAATTGTGGACGAAGCGTTATCTGTAGGAGATGTTTTTTTTCAAAACAAATGTTACCGAAAATTTGAGGATTTTAAAAAACAGGGAAAGACTATTCTTTTTGTCAGCCATGATTTAAGCAGCATTAGTAAATATTGTGATAGAGTTATTCTCTTGGAAAAGGGCGCTAAAATAGGGGAGGGAGAACCGAAAGAAATAATTGATATGTATAAAAAGGTGCTTGTTCACCAGTTGGATGCACAAAAAGAGGAGAGGGCAAAACAGACTACCTTGCCAAAAAAAGCCCAATCTTCTTGGAAGGATCAAATGGTGCTAAACCCAGATTTGGATGAATATGGAAATGAACTGGCAAAGTTTATTGATTTCTGCGCTTTAGATGCAGATGGAAATATAAGCAACAGCCTTATAAAAGGGGAAGCTTGTACAATTCGGGTGAAAGTAAGATTTTTTGATAAAATACAAGATCCCATCATTGCAGTGTCTTTTAAAAACAGAATGGGTGTGGAAATAACAGGAACAAATACTATGTTTGAAAAAATGAACACAGGCACACCAGGACCAGGAGAGGTATATATTTATCATTTTAAACAGAATATGGATCTCCAAGGAGGAGAATACTTAATTTCTTTAGGATGTGTAGGATACAGAGATGGGGAATTTACAGTATATCATAGAATGTATGACTTATTTAGCATTAATGTTATCTCCTCCAAAGATTCTGTTGGATATTATGATATGAATACGGAAATAATAATTGAAAAAGTCGTTTAAAAAATAATGTAAGGATGTATTGTCCTAAGGATGACAGGAAACAGAAATATGAGAGAAAAGATAGGGAATGTAGTATTAGATTACAGCCAATATTCAGGGCAGGATTATTATAGCGAGGGAGCTAGTGAGGATTTACTTCTAGAAGTAGTGAAAAATCATAAAGAAACGAAATTTAATGAAATTATTATAGGCCAGTGGTCCTGGCCAGTGTTATATCATTTGTCCCATATTAGAGGAAATATTGTGGAGTGGCTTCCTATTAGCAAAGAGCATAAGGTGCTGGAAATTGGCTCTGGATGTGGGGCTATTACAGGAACATTGGCAAATAAAGCCAAGGAGGTCACCTGTATTGAATTAAGCAAAAAACGAAGTCTTATAAATGCATACCGTAATCAGGATAAAAGTAATATTGAAATTAAAGTGGGGAATTTTCAAGAAATTGAAAAGACTTTAGAAGACAAATTTGACTATATTATGCTTATTGGGGTATTTGAGTATGGGTCTTCCTATCTTCAGGGAACAAATCCTTATTTCCGTTTTCTTGAAATTATAAAGAGCCACCTGGCCAAGGAAGGAAAAATTGTTATTGCAATAGAAAATAAATATGGACTAAAGTATTGGGCTGGATGTAAAGAAGATCATGTGGGGAAGTATTTTGAAGGCTTGGAAGGATATGAAGAAAGCTCTGGGGTAAGAACATTTTCCAAGAAGGAAATAAGTAGATTAATGGAAGAGAATGGGTTGTTCCACGAATTTTATTATCCTTATCCAGACTATAAATTTCCCATTTTCATTTATTCAGATAAATATTTACCTCAAAAGGGAGAATTAAAAGATAATTTAAGAAATTTTGATGGGGACAGAGTTGTACTTTTTGACGAGACGAAGGTATATGACGGACTTATTGAAAATGAAATGTTTCCTTTTTACTCTAACTCTTTTCTCGTAATTGCAGGAGAAGAAAAAGGGAATATACAATATGAAAAAGAAAAAATCTTATATGTAAAATATTCTAATGAACGGGCAAAAGATAGGATGATTCGGACAGACATAACAGAGGAGGAAGAAAAGACTAGAAAGGTGAAAAAAACAGCCCTTACAAAAGAGGCAGCTGTTCATATTAGTGCTTTAAAAGAACATCATAAAAAACTAGGACAGTTATTTGATAAGACAAAATTTGTGCCAAACCGTTTTTTGGGGTTGGAGCAAGAAAGAGCAGTTTTTCAATATATTGAAGGAGAGACTTTAGAGAGCAGACTGGATGTTCTGTTACAGAAAAAGGAATATGACAATATGCTTCGCCTTATTTCGGAATATAGAGACATGCTTTTGGAAATATGTGATAAAAATAAGCTTGAGATAGGGGATTCTTTTATAGAAGTTTTTGGCCCATGGGAGTTGGGGGAGGAGTTCAAATGGGCCCCAGTCTCGGATATTGATTTAATTTTTGACAACATTTTAGTGACGACAGAAAAAGAAGAGCAGTGGCATGTCATTGATTATGAGTGGACTTTTTCTTTTCCCATTCCTATGAAATTTATTTTATATAGGGCCTTATATTATTATATACGTTCCCCAAAGAGAAAGGCATTTGCAGATTTTATTCAGGGAGGAATTTTTGAATATTTTCATTTATCCAAGGATGAAATAGAAGCTTTTCAAAAGATGGAACATCACTTTCAAAAGTTTATTGTTGGAGATACCGTTTCTCTTCATGTGGCCTATGCTTTGATAGCAGGTCTTACTTTAGATTTTCGAAAGCTAGTACAAGATGGCACTCAGATGAAGGAGCTTCATGTAGTGAAAGTCTATTATGATTATGGGAATGATTTTCAGCCTGATGGGATGCGAAGACTAAGAGGAAATGTGTCAAAGGAAAAGAGAGTTTCAGTAGATATCCCTGTTGAGCCAGGTATTGTAAGAATTAGGATTGATCCTACAGAATTTCCCTGTATTCTTAAAATCCATGAATTTTCTTGTAAGGGGAGAAATGGATTTCTCTATTATGTAAATGGAGAAGTAGGGAAGGAACACATTATTCTTTTCCCAACAGATGACGCTCAAATTATTGTAGAAGAATTAACAGGAAAAGAAGAATTTTTTCATCTGGAGTATACAGTAGATATATTAGAGGACAGTCTTTTTAAAGGAATTTTATCTAGTATAGAAGAATTCAAGCAAGAACTGGCTGAAAAAAATATGGAGGAAATGGAAGGGCAGATGGATGAAGAGGAAGAATATATAGAGGAAGAAACTATAGATACTTTGGAAGCTTTAGGATTTAAAGCTATGCTGGGAAATATATTAGAGGTGGAAGATGAAAAAGGAAGGATTCATCAGCTGGCTGAAAACAGGGCGGATGATGGCGAAAATATATAAAAGGGAGTATGAGGAAGAAGCAAGGAAACAAAGGGATCCATATTATGGATGGATGACAGAAAAAGAAAAACTTCCTTTGAAAAAAAATTTAATAGCAGATACGCCGATGATTTCTGTTTATTTATTTCAAGATGGATATTTATCTGAAGATGAAACAGCTTTTTGTAAAGAATCTATTGTAGCGCAGTCCTATAAGAATATACAGATTGTGAATCGTTTCAACAGTTTGGACTTTACAGGAGTGGGAGGGGAATATATTTTATTTGTCCACGCAAAGGGTGTACTTCATGAACAGGCTTTGTGGATTTTTATGAACCGGATACAAGAGCTAAAGAAAAAAGGGCTAGATCCAGATATCTTATATGGGGACAGCGATGAACTAGATGTATCTATTGGAATGAACAGAGATGGGGAGGAAGATGGGGGACAGGAGAGAGAATACAGGCATAATCCATGGTTTAAGCCAGACTGGTCACCAGATACCTTTATGTCCTTTTGCTATTTTCGGGAGGCAGTCTGCGTAAAAAAAGCTTTGGCAGAAGAAATTTCTGTAAAAAAGGGAGGAGATTTTGACATTATCTTTTATGATTTTCTGTTAAAGGCGACAGAAAGAGCAGAAGTCATAGAACACATTCCCTCAGTCCTCTATCATCGATGGGGAATTGATGAAGGAGAGCTTGTAAGAGAAAGAGAGAGATTCCCAGTAAAAGATCAGAAGAAATATTTAGATATTAAAGAAGAAGCCATTATGAGAAGGGGATATGGGAAACTATTTAAAGATATAAAGAAAGACAATCCAAAAGTGTCTATTATTATACCTTCTAAAGATAATAAAAATGTTCTTCTTCGATGCTTAAATTCTTTGAAACGATACACAGATTACAGTAATTATGAACTGATTGTCGTAGATAATGGCAGTCAGGAAGAGACAGCCATGGATTTAAGCCTTTTGGCCGCCCAGTTTCCTTTCCAGTACATATGCCGGAAAATGGAGTTTAATTATTCCAAAATGAATGAAATTGGTGTGGAACAATCCAATGGGCAATATTTCTTATTTTTAAATGATGATATAGAGTTGCCGGAAAATATTGGAAGAGATTGGCTTATGAAATTAGTAGAACAGGCTACTCTGCCCCACATAGGGGCTGTGGGAGTAAAGCTTCTCTATCCAAATACGAAAACTATCCAGCATGTAGGAATTACGAATTTATCTGTTGGTCCTTCCCATAAATTGGCTACCTATCCAGATAAAGACAGTTACTACTTTGGACGAAATAAAATGACGTACAATGTACTGGGAGTGACTGGTGCCTGCCTTTTTCTGAAAAGAGATAGATATGAAAGATGTGGAGGATTTAAGGAGGAATTAAGGGTAGGATATGGAGATGTGGATTTATGTGTCTCCTTGTTGGAAGTAGGCTATTATAATGTGATTCGAAATGATATTGCCCTCTATCATTATGAATCTCTTTCTAGGGGAAAAGAAGGGAAGGATGAGGAAAAGCATAAGAGGCTTATGGAGGAAAGAAAAATTTTTTATGAGCTCCATTCCTGGCTTGTAGGAAAGGATCCCTTTTATAATGAAAATTTGATTCAAGATGATATTACTTATATTCCAGATTATGTGCCAAAGTGGAGAATGAGAGGACTGTTTGGAAAAGTAAATGTGAAAGTGCCAGAACTTCCAAGACAAGAGAAAAAGGAATACTTTGAGTATACGATTGAGTCTGTCCAGTGGGTTTTGGGAGTAGAATCCCAAAGTGAAGATCACTTTGCCATAAGCGGCTGGTCTTTGCTCACAAGGCATGATAATTGGGAATTTGAAAGATATATTGTTTTAGGGTATAATGATAGGAAATGTTTGGTTTCCGTTTTTGACAAGCTGCGTCCCGATGTTGTGGAAGTTTTCCCTGATGTGAGGGGAACAGATTTGGCAGGATTTGTATGTAAAGTCACAAAGAGTCAGTTAGAAGAAACAATGGGAGAACTTTATCATTTTCAAGAAAAGGTAAAAATAGGTATTTTAGCAAAATCCAAATGTTCCAAACAACTTTACTATACAGGAGAAATTCATATGGAGGAAGCATAATGGGGATGGGAAGGATAGAAGAAAGATCATGAATCAGGAAGACTTACATGCACAACTGGAATATTACAAAAGTTTGTATAAAAGGGAGATGAAAAAAAGCAAAGAATTGACAGAACAGCTTGTAGCTGCAGAACAGAAAGCAGCGGATGCCCAATTTCACTTAGACAATATTCATAATAGTAAAATATGGAGAATGGTTTATCCATTTCGGCTGGCATGGAGCCATTTTAAAAATTTATTTATTCGCATTAAACGTTATCCAAATCTTAAAAGTTTTATAAAAAAAGTGAAAAGCAAGATGATTGAGAGAAAGGCTTATGAGATGTATGGAACAGGAAGCTTCCCTACTGAGGAGGTGAGGAAAGGACAAAGGGATACTTTGTTTTCAAAAGATATTACATTTAGTATTCTTGTACCTTTATACAATACGCCAGAATCCTTTTTACGGGAAATGATAGAGTCTGTACTGGAGCAAACTTATGAAAACTGGGAGCTATGTTTAGGAGATGGTTCGGACAAGGAACATGAGGAAGTAGGACGTATTTGCTGCCAGTATAGGGATAATGACTCTTACAGAGGAGCTTCCCGTATAAAGTATAAGAAAATTGAGAAAAACTTAGGTATTTCAGGGAATACGAATATATGTTACCAATTGGCCACAGGAGAATATATAGGGCTTTTTGACCATGACGACATTCTTCATCCGTGTGTTCTCTACGAATACATGAAAGTAATCTGTGATCAAAATGCAGACTACATATATTGCGACGAGACAACCTTTCAGGGAAATAGTATAAACGATATGGTTACCATGCACTTTAAACCAGATTTTGCCATTGATAATCTAAGGGCAAATAATTATATTTGCCATTTTTCTGTCTTTTCTTCCAAACTATTGGAAGGAAAGGAATTGTTTCGAAGTAAATTTGACGGGAGCCAGGATCACGACATGGTATTGCGGCTGACAGCGGAGGCAAAGAATATTGTCCATGTTCCAAAGATGCTTTATTATTGGCGTTCTCATGCAGGAAGCGTTGCATCAGATATACAGGCTAAGTCTTATGCCATTGATGCAGCAAAAGGCGCAGTGGCTGCTCACTTGACTTCCAGTGGATTTCAAAATTTTAAAATAGAAAGTTCCAGAGCCTTTGAAACTATTTTCCGCATCCGCTATGCTATTTTGGGAAATCCGAAAATATCCATTATGATACCGAATAAGGATCATAGAGAAGAGCTAGAGCGGTGTATCAATTCTATATTGGAAAAAAGTTCTTATGATAATTATGAGATACTTGTCTTGGAAAACAATAGTGAAGAAGAAGAGACGTTTGTGTATTATGAACAAATAGAAAAAAATCCCCGTATTCAGGTGCTTCATTGGAAGAAAGAATTTAATTATTCAGCTGTGAACAACATGGGTGAGAAGGAAGCAAAGGGGGAATACTTAATACTGTTAAATAATGACACGGAAGTTGTGACAAGAAATTGGATTGAAGAATTACTTATGTATGCCCAGAGAAAAGATGTAGGAGCTGTCGGCTGCATGCTCTATTATGGAAACTATGCAATACAACATGCTGGGATTGTCCTTGGACTTGGAGCCCATAGAACGGCAGGGCATACCCATTATAAAATGGGAAAAGATAATTTAGGATATATGGGACGTCTCTGCTATGCGCAAAACGTGACAGCAGTGACGGGTGCATGTATGATGGTATCTAAAAAGCAATATGAAGAGGTAGGAGGCTTGGATGAGGAATTCAAAGTAGCCTTAAATGATGTGGATTTTTGTTTGAAGTTAAGGGAGAAAGGATATTTAAATATATTTACTCCCTTTGCAGAACTCTTTCATTATGAATCTCAATCCAGGGGAAGGGACGATGATTCTGCCAATAAGACCAATGGAGAACGTTACGAAAAAGAATGTGCCCGCTTTCGGGAAAAGTGGAAAAAACACCTTGAAAAGGGAGATCCTTATTTTAATGTGAACTTTTCCCTTGATTATAGCAACTATGTAATTGGCGGAGGTGAACACGTCAAAAGCATGGTGTAAAAAATAGTTATTAGAATGGAGGATGTACGATGAGCTACAGAGAACAATATGAGTTTTGGCAAAAGGATGATTACTTTGATGAGAAAACAAAGGAGGAATTAAAAAGCATTGAAGGAAAGGAAGGTGAGATTGAAGATCGATTTTATAAAGATCTGGACTTTGGAACAGGTGGGCTAAGAGGAATTATTGGGGCAGGAACAAATAGAATGAATTTATATACTGTGAGAAAGGCTACACAAGGTCTTGCCAATTATATTCTAAAACAAGGGGGAGGAGAAAAGGGTGTAGCTATTGCCTATGATTCCAGGAGGATGTCCCCAGAATTTGCAGATGAGGCGGCCCTTTGTTTAGCAGCAAATAAGATCAAGACGTATGTCTTTGAATCACTGCGCCCTACACCAGAACTATCTTTTGCTATCCGAAAATTAGGCTGTATCTCTGGGATTGTCGTAACAGCCAGTCACAATCCTCCAGAATATAATGGATATAAGGTATATTGGGAAGATGGAGCGCAGGTGACAGCTCCAAAAGACAAAGAAATCATCGAGGAAGTTAAAAAAGTGACCAATTATCATGATGTAAAAATTATGGAAAAAGAAGAAGCAAAAAGGCAAGGTCTTTATGAGGTCATAGGGGAACAGATAGACGATGCTTATATGGAAGAGCTAAAAAAACAAATTGTTCATCCAGAGATTATTGAAGAAATGGCAGATGACATAAAAATTGTATATACTCCCTTCCATGGAACAGGAAATATACCAGTAAGAAGAATACTAAAAGAATTGGGCTTTAAACATGTATATGTTGTTCCTGAACAAGAGCTGCCAGATCCAGATTTTACAACATTAGATTACCCGAATCCAGAAGATCCAAAAGCATTTACCCTTGCTTTAAAATTGGCAAAGGAAAAAGACGCAGATATTGTATTGGCCACAGATCCAGATGCAGATCGTCTGGGTATTTATGCAAAAGATACAAAAAGTGGAGAATATATTCCTTTTACAGGAAACATGTCGGGAATGCTTATTGCAGAATACTTGCTCAGAGAGAAAAGGGCAAAAGGCATCTTACCTGGGAATGGAGCTTTAATAAAAACTATTGTCACCACAAATTTGGCAGATCAGTTGACAAAGGCTTACAATGTGAAGTTAATAGAGGTTCTCACAGGATTTAAATATATTGGGGAGCAAATAAAGCTCTTTGAGGAAACAGGATCCAACGAATATATATTTGGTTTAGAAGAGAGTTATGGCTGTTTGGTAGGTACTCATGCAAGGGACAAAGATGCCGTTGTAGCTGTTATGAGTTTATGCGAGGTAGCTGCCTTTTGTAAAAAGGAAGGAAAGACAGTCTGGGATCAGATGCTGGAAATTTATGCACAGTATGGATATTATAAAGAAGGACTCCACACAATGACATTAAAGGGAATTGAAGGGGCAGAAAAAATTCAGTCTATTATGGAAAACTTGAGAAAGAACCCTCCAAAAAAATTAGGGGATTGGGATGTTTTATTTGTGAGAGACTATGAGGCAGATCAAGTATTAAACCAGAAGACAGGAGAGGTGAATAAAACTGGACTGCCCAAGTCAAACGTATTATACTTTGACTTAAGCAATGATTCCTGGTGCTGTGCCAGACCTTCTGGAACAGAGCCAAAGCTTAAGTTTTATATGGGGATAAAAGGTGAGAGCCTTGAAGACGCAGATAAAAAATTAGAAGAGTTGACAAAGGCAATGATGGATTTAAATTCGTAAATGTATAGGGAAGTCAAAGACTTCATGAGAAAAGTGCATGATTTCACATAAATGAGGAGAGCATATGGATAAGAGAAAAAAGTGGTTATGGATAATTGCATATACAGTTCTTGGAATAATGGCCGCCCTTTCTCTTGTCCAAGGATGCCGTAATGGAGCTATGTATAGTCAGGACTTTCAGTGGGATGCTGCAAAGGCGCTGACTATGAAGGTCAATCCTTATGTGGAATCTATAGAACCAACAGGAATATTAGAATCCTATGGGTATGAGGAGTACTTCAGTCAAATGGAGGCAAACCAGTTTCCATCTTTGCTTTGGCTTCTCTTTCCTTTTACGCTGTTGTCGCCAATGGGGGCAAGATATGTCTGGCTTATTGGAAATCTTTTGTTAACAGGAGGCATTGGTATTTTATTAAAAAAAACTTATTTTAAGAAGATAGACAATAAGATCTATATGCTTCTCTTTCTTCTTATGTTGGCAGGCACTCCTTGGAGAAATCAAATAGGTGTGGGACAGCATACGATTTTTTCCTTTTTCTTCTTTTTACTGGCTGTATGGATCGCTGAAAAAAATGTAGAGAGAAAAAACATTCTTCTTTTTCTCGGTGTAGTTGTGAGCCTTACTATTTGCTTTTTTAAGTATACTCTGACGGCTCCTCTTGCCTTGTACTTTATATATAAAAGATGGTATCAGCCCTTATGGACTGCTATTATCATACATGGAATACTTACTGTTTTTTCAGCATATTGGCTAGGAGAAAGTATTGTTCAGATGATTATACAGCCATTGAAAGTTTCTTCAGCCTTGGCGTCAGAAGGCGGTATTGACTTAGGAGCAGCCTTAGGGGGAAGTTCCCTTTCCTTTTTAATAGGAGGTCTTGTCTTTCTACTATTGTATGGTATGATGATAGGAATAAGACAGGGAGAAGACGAGGATGTCATAAGTATGTTGGTTTTATGGTCGTTAATTATCACTTACCACAGAACCTATGATTTTTTTGTTCTTATTCTTCCTGCTTCTATGTTTTTCAGAGGAGAAAAAGAAAACAGTCAATATCCATTATGGCTCCTAAGTTATTATTTTATATTGCTAATAACTGTGTTTTTTGTACTCAGAATCTTTCATGAAGGAGATGGAGTTCTGCTCATAACAGGCGTTGGATATTATATTTTTACTATATACATTATGGGAATGAATTTCAGAAAAATGAAAAAGACCTTTAAAACGCCTAAGAAAGCCTAAAGTTGGAGAGGCAAGTGTATGAAGATGGATACGTTATATATTGTAATACCTGCTTATAATGAAGAGGAAAATATTGAAAAAATAATAAATGACTGGCATCCTATTGTAGAAAAGACTGGGAAGGACAGCAGACTTGTAATCATTGATGACGGAAGTAAAGACAGCACGTTAAAGGTGATGGAAAGATGCAGCAAAACAAGGTCTCAGCTTGAGATAATGACAAAGGAAAATGGAGGCCATGGGGCTACTCTTTTGTTTGGTTATGAGTATGCCTTGGAAAAAGGGGCAGATTATGTGTTTCAGACAGATTCTGATGGACAGACAGTTCCCGAAGAGTTTTGGCCTTTTTGGGACGAACGGAAAAACTATGAAATGATAGTTGGAGAGAGGAAAAAAAGGGGAGACGGGCTTTCTAGAATTTTTGTAACAAAAATATTAAAGCTGGTGATCTGGCTGTGTTTTCACGTAAAAGTGAAAGACGCCAATACACCATACCGTCTTATGGAAGGAAGCATATTAAAAAAAGAAATAGGACTTATACCAAAAGATTTTTTTCTAACAAATGTACTCATTAACGTAATTTATACAAAACATAGACGGAAGGTAAAATATATTCCTATTACTTTCAAACCCCGTCAAGGAGGAACCAATTCCATTCATTTTAAGAAAATTGTAAAAATTGGTATACAATCTTTGAAAGACTTTAAAGAGTTGAACGAAAGAATATGAATGGAGGAATGTTAGTGAACGAAAGCAAAAAGCAGCAGCTTATGGAACAGATTATGAAGTTTGGTATTGTTGGCGGAGTTTCCTTTCTAATTGATTTCATTGTATATACAGTCTGTGTTTATGTTGGTATACATTATCTTCTGGCTGGCGCCCTTGGATTTATGATATCCCTTGTTTTTAATTATTTGGCCAGTATGGCTTTTGTGTTTCAAAGGAAAGACGGGGCAGATCGGAAGGTGGAATTTGTTATCTTTTTAGGACTTAGCGCTATAGGACTTTTGATAAATGAAGGGATTATCTGGCTTTGCATAGACGGAATTTACAAAAATTTTCCTCTTATGGAAAGTTTTTTGTCAGAGAAACCAGCACAAATGGGGGCAAAAATTATTGCAACAGGAATTGTTATGATTTATAACTTTATTAGCAGAAAAGTTTTTATTGAAAAGAAGGAAGCATAAATTGAAAAAATTTTTGACTAGAATAGTCACAGTCGTTGTTGTTTTTATGTTATTAGTGGGAGCTGTATACTTTATTTATCCTTTGGTGAAACAAAAAGAACCAGAATATTTTAATATAGTAGATATTGAATCTCCAGTCAAAGAAACGCCAAAGGATACTCGGCCTTATGAAGAAATTTTGGCAGAATTGGAAGAAAAATTAAAAAATGCTACCCATGTAATTGAACTTCCCCAAGATATTGTTGTAGATGTATTTATATTTATGGGGCAGAGCAATATGTCAGGAAATGGAGGCAATCCAGAAGAAGCTCCTGAAGTTACAGAAGGAGCAGGTTATGAGTTCCGAGTTATATCGGATCCTACAAAGTTGTACAGTATTGTAGAGCCTTTTGGATTTTATGAAAATAAGCCTTTAGGAATTAGCGATGGCACAGCAAAAAGAGGGAGCTTAGTTTCTGCTTTTGTAAATAAGTATTATGAACATACTAATGTACCAGTAGTGGCAGTCTCATGCTCTCAGGGGGCTACCAATACAGCTTATTGGACAAATCCAGGGGCAATGGGAGACGCTGTAAACAGGCTTACATCTACTGTAGATTGGCTGAACCAAAATGGGTATGAAGTAAGGCATAAATATATGGTATGGCTTCAGGGAGAGTCTGACGCCATATTTGGATTTAGTCAGGCTATGTATGCAACCAATATGGACATTATTGTTAACAGTATGATCGCCTATGGAGTTGAAAAATGTTTTATGATAAGAATTGGGAGATCAAGGAGCAATCCTGTTTTTTGTGATGAAATTCAAAAAGTACAGACAGAAATATGCAAAAATGATCCAAGATTTATGATGGCTTCTACTATGCTTGGAGGTTTTGACGTTTCCTATATGATAGATGAATGGCATTATGACCAAAGAGCATTAAATATGGTGGGAGAGGATGCAGCAAAGAATATTTCCTATTATGTCAATACAGGAAGAGAGCCGTCCATGTATGACTACAAGTATGATAACGAGTATGTTCCAATTGTTTTGACAACTCAGGCCTTGCCTGCTGAATCTACAGAAGAAAAGGAACAAGAAGTGAAAACAGAGGAGGCAGAAAATGAAGGAGAAGAGTAAAATTTTGTTATTTATACCTGCCTATAATTGTGAAAAACAAATTATACGGGTGCTTTCTCAGTTAGGGGAAGAAATGATGTGTTATATTGATCAGGTTATTGTAGTAAATAACAGAAGTACAGATGAAACAGAGGAAGTAGTAAAGAAATTTATTGACCGTTGCCACTCTATATCTATCAAGCTTTTGCGCAATAAAGATAATTATGGATTGGGAGGTTCCCATAAAGTAGCCTTTGACTATGCAATAAAAGAAAAATTTGATTATGTTATGGTTCTTCATGGAGACGACCAAGGAGAAATTCACGATTTCCTTCCAGTGCTTAGAACAGGGATGTACCGACAGTATGATTGTATTTTAGGGGCCAGATTTATGAAAGGATCCAAACTTCAGGGCTATTCGAAAATACGTACCTTTGGAAACATTTTGTATGATTTTTTGTTTGCAGCAGTTATAAGAAAAAGAGTGTTTGATTTAGGCTCAGGCTTGAATCTTTACAGTACAAAAATGCTAAAAAGTAAATATTATGAGAAATTTCCTGATAATTTAATGTTTAATTACTGTATGATTTTAGCTTCGGATTATTATGGACATCGCATTCGTTTCTATCCCATATCTTGGAGAGAGGATGATCAAGTATCTAATGTAAAAATGTTCCATCAGGCAATGACTGTACTAAGTATGTTAAAGGGATATTATATAAATAAACAGTCTATTTTAAAGGATTATCGGCAAATAAAAGTAGAAAACTATGAGGCGGATGTCATTGCAGATAGTGAGCAAACAGGGTAAAGGGCGGGGAATGTAAGTGGAAGGCAGAAGGCTATGGGGAGTTTTTGCATTTCTTTGTGTATTTTTTCTTGTACACATGGCAAAGATGTCAAGAATGTATCTTGTATTATTAGAACAGAAAATACCGTTTCGACGGCTATTATGGACATATTTGAAAACCACGTTCGTTAATTTGGTGATACCTTTTAAAATGGGGGAGTGCTACCGAATTTATTGTTATGCAAAGGATACAAAGGTTTTTCAGATAGGTCTTTTTAGCGTTGGTGTTGATCGATTTTTTGATACAGTGGGACTTCTCCTATTGCTTATACCCTTTGAGCTGTTTTTTACAAGGGAGGTTACTAGAGTTACAGGCCTTCTCCTTGTTGTTCTCTTATTTCTTGTATTTATATACCGAATTTTTTTACCTACTTATTTATATTTAAACCGTTACTTTATTCTTCATAAAAGCTCTCCCCCTTCCATGAAGGCTTTGCAATGGCTGGACAAAGGGAAAGACTGGTTTGATTATGTGAAAGAGCTTATAAGCGGAAGATATTCTCTTATTTTAATTGCATCTATGGCAGGGTGGGGAATGGAAATACTTGCCTTGCTTCTACTTTCATTTCTCATTGGAAAACCTTTTGGGATGAAGGAATTTTCCAATTATATTGGGGCTATTTTTTTAATGGAAGGTAGTATTTTGCTAAAAATATATACATTAGCTGGAACTGCCTTGATAGGGGGTTCTATGGTGATGATGTATGGGGGCTATAGATGGAAAGAATGTAAAAAAGGGAAAGGCATAGGTGTTATGAAACGATGAAAAAAGTTTTCGTAATATATGACGACCGCAAAAAACCAAACCAGGAGATTTGCCAGATTACAGGAGGAAAATCTTTTGGAAATACAATTTTTAAAAGAAAGACATTGAAGGAGAGAATGAAGGAAGAGATATTATTCTGTGGCTCTGTAAAAGAAGTGCGCCAGGTAGAATCAGACAAAGAGCTGTTTTTACTCAAGGAAGAATTAGAAAAGACAGAGGCAAAGACCTCCCTTCTAGTTCTCCCCTCTAATTTTGGAATTGGAGATAGGGAAGCATTTCGAATATTATTGAAAAAAGCAAGCTATATACAAGAAACATATGCTGTGGCCTGTAATGGAAAACCGAGTATGTGGATGTATCCAGATATTCCCTCTTATTTTAAAAGTCAGGAGAGAAGTAGAACATCCCCTATTATGCTAGAATCAGACGCATTTATTGATTTTTCTGAAATTGGACATTTTCGAACGTTTTTAACAGGAGGTTTTGACGCCCGGTATTTTAATGCATTAACAGGAGATGAATTTACAGTAAAAAAGTCTTCGGAAAATAAAGAAAAAATCAGGGCAGAATATGAATTTTACTATTTGCTTCCTGATGAGATGAAGTATTGGTTTGTAATGCCTTTTGGATATGAGGAATGGGCGGATGGCGCATCCTATACAATGGAGCGTTATCACATGACAGACATTGCCATCCGTTTTGTTCACGGAGCTGTATCTATGGAGGAATTTAGAGACATTTTAGATAAACTTTTTTATTTTTTAAGGACTAGAAAAGAGAAAAAAGTAACGAGGGAGGAGTATGAAAAAATAGGAGAAAAGCTCTATATAGAAAAGGTAGCTCAGAGGATAGAAATGCTTAAACAAAAAGAAGGATATAAAACCTTTGACAACTTGATTCGTATAGGGACAGACTATGATGGAATTTCAGGAATTGTTAAAGAGTATAAAAGGATATATGGATATTTATCTGGGAGAGGAGACATGGAAGAAAAGCTTGTTGTTGGACATGGAGATCTTTGCTTTTCTAACATTTTGTATAATAAGGATGCCTCATTGCTAAAGCTCATTGATCCAAAAGGAGCTTTGAAAGAAGAGGAATTGTATACCCATCCATATTATGATCTGGCCAAGCTTTCCCATTCCATATGGGGATCCTATGATTTTTTTAACAGCGGATTGTTTCAAATGACAATTGAAGGGGATATGAAGATCTGTCTTTCCATTGACACAGACAATACTGCATATGGGACAGTTTTTGGGGAATATTTAAAGAAGTATGGATATGATCCAATACAGGTTCGTCTTTATGAGGCATCCCTCTTCCTTTCTATGCTTCCCCTTCATATGGATCAAGAGAATAAAGTATTTGCTTTTTTACTAAATGCAATGAACATTATGGAGGAATTAAAAAAGTATGTCTGATACACAGGAGAAAAAACAATATGAGGGAGTAGGATTTGTTTTTGATATTGATGGAACTATCTGCCCTATTAAAAAAAAGGAAGAGCATTATGAGGATTTAGTGCCTTATAAAGAAATAGTGGAAAAGATAAGGGAATATAGGGAAAAAGGGGCAAAGATCACATTATATACTTCTAGAAATATGAACAGTTATCAAGGGAATATTGGACTTATTAATGCTAGAACCGCAAAAGTACTTCTTCAGTGGTTGGAAAAGTGGGAGATTCCCTATGACGAGATTATTTATGGAAAACCTTGGCCAGGACATCAAGGTTTTTATGTAGACGATCGCACAGTACGGCCAGACGAGTTTTTAAAATATAACTTAGAGGAGCTTGAAAAGCTTTGCAAAAAGAGTTTGGAAAGGGGCACATGATGACAATCGTAGTGACTATGGCAGGGCTTGGAACTAGATTTAAAGAGGCAGGCTATGACATACCAAAATATAAAATCAAGGCAAAAGGAAAAACATTGTTTGAGTGGTCTATGGAAAGCCTTTTAGGATATTTAAGAGAAGAAAATGTATATATTTTTATTGTAAGAAAAGAAGACGAGGCAGAGCCTTTTATTAGGAATATTTGTGGGAATATGGGCATTACCCATATAAAAGTTGTAGAAATAAAAGAGCCAACAGATGGACAAGCAACGACGGCTATGTTGGCAAGAAAATTTTGGGATAAAAAAAGTAGCCTTCTCATTTATAATATAGATACATATGTAGAGGCAGGAGAAATGAATGAAGAGCAGATAAAGGGAGATGGGTTCATCCCATGCTTTTTTGCTATGGGCAGTCATTGGAGCTTTGTACAGATTGGAGAAGACGGGCGGGCCATTCAAGTGAGGGAAAAGGAAAGAATCTCCCCATACTGTACTTTGGGAGCTTATTATTTTAAAACATGTGCATTATATGAAGAATTATACAATGAATATTATAAAAGGGAAGAGCATATGGAAAAAGGAGAAAAGTATGTAGCTCCTTTATATAATCATTTAATAAAAAAAGGCGGGGAGGTAAGAATATGTACGATAGACAGTGAAAAGGTGCATGTTCTTGGAACTCCAGAAGAATTAAAGGAATTTTTGCAAAAATAGAGGGAGTAAGGTGGCGCAAAAGAGATTTTCTATACAAAATATAAGAAGAGGACTTCATTATGTAAAAAGGAATGGTTGGAGAGAGGCTTTTTTTAAAGCAAAGGAAAGGCTTATTCGAGATGAACAGGAACAAGGATATGAGGATTTTTTCTTAAGAGAATACCCTTCAAAGGAGGAGCTTATAAGACAGAGGAAAGAGTCTGCAAACTGGCCTTTTAAAATAAGTATTTTAGTTCCTGCTTATGAGACGCCAGAATGTTTTTTAATAGAAATGTTAAAGTCTGTAGATGAGCAAAGCTTTGAAAACTGGGAATTATGTGTGGCGGACGCAAGTCAGAGTGATAAAGTGGAGAGAACTCTTAAAAGATTCTTAGGAAAAAGGAAAGAAAAGCGGATTCGTTTCTATCCCTTAAAAGAAAATAAAGGGATTTCAGAAAATACAAATTATGCTTTAAAAATGGCTTCAGGAGACTATATTAGTCTCTTAGATCATGACGATTGTCTGCGGCCAGATGCCCTATATGAGGTTGGAAGAAAGATTTTACAGGGAGCTTATGCTGTTTACACCGATGAGGACAAGATAGACACAAAAGGGAAGAGACATTTTGATTACCACAAAAAACCAGACTTGAATTTGGATTTATTGCGGAGCAATAATTATATTTGCCATTTGTTTACTGTAAACCGCCAGATTGCCATAGATGCAGGGGCTTTTGTTTCAGAATATAACGGAGCTCAAGACTATGATTTTATTCTCCGATGCATTGAAATAATTGGAGAAAAGGGAGGAAAAGTAGAGCATGTACCAAAAGTGCTTTACCACTGGCGATCCCATTCTTTGTCCACTGCAGAGCGTCCAGAAAGTAAAATGTATGCTTATGAAGCAGGAAAAAAAGTTTTGGAGGCTCACTTAAAAAGAATGGGCTTACATGGAAAAGTAAGCCATGGAAAGCACTTGGGCTTTTATCGGATTGACTACGAAGAGAAAGAAGGAGAGGAAGGTATTTTTCTTGTAAATCCTTCTTGTAAACCTTTGTCCAAAGGATGGGAAAAAGAAGTGAAAGGATACTTCTCAAGGCCAGAAGTGGGAGCAGTGGGAGGAAAGATATGCGACGAAAAAAACAGAATACAGTGTGCCGGTTATGAAAAGGATGAAAATGGAAAAATACAGGCCCCTTTTCGGGGAATGGATCGCCGTTTTTCCGGTTATCTTCATAGGGCAGCCATTCAGCGTGATGTGGAAGCTGTGGATATGGACTGCATCATCATTCGAAAAGAACTATGGGAAAAATTAAAGGAAAGTTTTCAAGAAAGAGAAAAAAACCATATAGAAGCCAGCTATGCTCTATGTGAGAAAATAAGAAATGCAGGTTATTTAATTGTATATCATCCTTATGCGGAATTTCGAAGGAAGGAATCATGGACAAAAACATGGCGCAAGTGACGATTATTATTCCCAATTACAATGGAATCAAATATTTAGGTGTCTGCTTAGACTCTTTAGAAAGGCAGACAGTAAAAGACTTTCGAGTTTTGCTTGTGGATAATGGCTCTACAGATGGAAGTGTAGAGGAAGTAAAAAAGGCATATCCAAAAGTAGATATATTTTCTTTGGACAAAAATTATGGATTTTGCAGGGCAGTGAACGAAGGAATACGTCTGTCAAAAACAGCCTATGTCCTTTTATTGAATAACGATGTGGAAGCTGATTCCAGGTTTGTAGAGGAACTTTTAAAGGCCATTAAAAAAGATGATAAAATATTTTCTGTTGCTTCAAAAATGCTTCAGTATGACGATAGAGAGAAAATAGATGGAGCAGGAGATTTGTATTGCGCTTTGGGATGGGCCTTTGCCCTTGGAAAAGGAAGAAAGAAGGATGTATATGGAAAGGATGGGAAGGTTTTTTCTGCATGCGCAGGGGCTGCTATTTACCGAAGAGAGGTTTTTGAGGTAATAGGTTATTTTGATGAGCTTCACTTCGCCTATTTAGAAGACGTAGATGTAGGTTATAGGGCGAAAATTATGGGATATGAAAATGTCTATGCGTCAAAGGCTATTGTTTATCATGTAGGAAGCGGCTTTAGCGGTTCCAGGTATAATTCCTTTAAAGTCCGTCTTGCTTCTAGAAATAGCGTTTACTTAATTTATAAGAATATGCCTGCTCTTCAGATTTTGCTGAACTTGCCTTTGTTCCTTGCTGGCTTTGGAATAAAAACGTTATTTTTTATTATAAAAGGTTATGGCAGGGAATATTTATCTGGAATTAAGAGAGGATATTTATTGTGTACAGAAGGAAAAAAGTTAGAGTATTCTCCTTCTAATTTTAGAAATTATGTAAAAATTCAGTGGGAGCTCTGGTGGAATGTAATTCGTAGAATCATTGGATAAAATAGTTGCCCTTTTTTACAAAATATTGTATGATATACTATGTTTTAATTACTGGAAATAGGTGGTACCATTGATTAAAGATAATCAAAGGATATTTAACCAGTTGCATGTAGTTATTGACGGGATTGTTATCATCCTGGCTTATCTCCTTGCCTGGTGGATACAATTTAGAATCATTACGGCAAAGGCGCTGGGGTTACCCTTTCAAACATATTTTGCAGCGTTGTTTTTTATTGTGCCTGGATATTTGCTCCTTTATTATAAATTTCATCTATATAGTTCAAAGAGAGCTTCAGGGCGTAAACAGGAATTTTTAAATATTACAAAGGCCAATGGAACAGGAATTATTTTATTTATGGTTGCTTTATACATGCTGAAAATTATTCATTTCAGCAGGCCTATGCTTTTGATTTTTGTAATGTTTAATATTATGGGGACAACCATTTTCCGCCACGGTATCCGCTACGCCCTCAGGTATTTTAGAAGAAAAGGATTTAATTTAAAGTATGTCTTGTTAGTAGGATACAGTCGTTCAGCAGAAGCTTATATTAACCGAATTCGTTTAAATCCTCAGTGGGGTTATGTGGTAAGGGGGATTTTAGATGATAAGGTAGAGAGTGGCACTTTGTATAAGGGGGTTAAAGTACTTGGGAGAATTGACAATTTAGAAATTATTTTGCCAGAAAATAAGCTGGATGAAATTGCTATAACATTGAGCTTGCAGGAATATGGAAAGCTGGAAAGTATTGTGAACCTATGTGAGAAATCAGGAGTACACACAAAATTTATCCCAGATTATAACCGAGTCATACCAAGCAAACCTTATACAGAAGATTTACAAGGACTGCCTATTATCAATATCCGCCACGTCCCTTTGACCAATACATGGGCTATGCTGGCCAAGAGAATTGTAGACATTTTTGGAGCAATGGTAGCCATGGTATTGTTTTCTCCTATTATGCTTTTATCTATCCTGTTCATTCGAATAACATCTAAGGGGCCTGTTATTTTTTCTCAGGAGAGGGTGGGGCTCCATAACCGTCCCTTTAAAATGTATAAGTTCCGCACAATGGAAGTGCAGAAGCAAACGGCCGAGGAAAAGGCCTGGACAGTGAAAAATGATCCTAGGGTGACAAGAATAGGAAGAATTTTAAGGAAGACAAGTATGGACGAGCTCCCTCAGCTTTTTAATATATTAAGGGGGGATATGAGTCTTGTAGGCCCTAGGCCAGAGAGGCCCCTTTTTGTAGAAAAGTTTAAAGAAGAAATTCCAAGATATATGATAAAGCATCAAGTAAGGCCAGGATTGACTGGCTGGGCCCAGGTAAATGGTTTTCGGGGAGATACTTCTATACGCAGAAGGATTGACTATGACTTATATTATATTGAAAATTGGACAATGGGACTTGATATAAAAATATTATTTTTGACATTTTTTAGAGGATTTGTGAATGAAAATGCTTATTAATCAAATACAGATTTTAGCCTGGACAGTTTCTATAAGGAAGGTGTCTTGAGGATGATAGGAAGGTATGGTAAATTATTATGGCATCAGGACAAAGACCTACAAATGGTACAAGAACGAATGGGAGGCCTCCAAAGGGGGAGAGACCTCAAGGAAGGCCTGGACAGAGGCCTCCTAGAGGGAGAAGACCCTCTAAAGGAGAGGAAGAAAGAAGAAGGCCTCCAATGGAAGGGAATAGGAAAAGGCGTCCCCCATCAGGAGAAAACAGAAGGCCTAGACAGCAAGAACAAGGATATAGGGAGGAGCCTGTAAAAAAGAAAAAGGGTAAAGGAAAAATGATTGCTTTAGGAATTGTCATTTTTTTGATTTTTATCCTTATGCTCTTCGTCCTTTATGTGATAACGAAATTAGGAAAAATACAAAATATTAATATTGACGAGAACAACTTGAAAATTGATGAAACAGTTCAAACGAATGAAAGCTTAAAAGGTTATAAAAATATTGCCTTGTTTGGGGTAGACTCCAGGGATGGGAAATTAGGAAAAGGGACAAGGACGGATACTATTATGATTGCCAGTTTGAATGAGGATACAGGAGACATAAAATTACTTTCTGTATTTAGGGACACGTATTTAAATCTGGGAAATGATGTATATGATAAGGCAAACGCCGCCTATGCAAATGGCGGGCCTGAGCAGGCTATACAAATGTTGAACATGAATCTGGATATGAACATTACAGATTATGTCACTGCAGATTTTACAGCCCTAAGCGATGTTATTGACGCCTTAGGGGGAATTCCCATTGACGTTCAAGATGAAGAGATCGTCCATTTGAACAATTATCAGATTGAAACTGCGAAAGTTGCAGGTAAAGAAATAGAAAAAATAACTGCCCCTGGCTTGCAGACTTTAAACGGGGTTCAGGCGACGTCTTACGCCAGAATCCGTTATACAGCAGGAGATGATTTTAAACGGGCTGAACGACAGAGGACAGTCCTTACGGAAATTGCAAAAAAAGCAAAGGAAGCAGATGTAGTTACTCTTAATAAAATTATTAATTCTGTTTTTCCAAAGATAGCAACAAGCTTTACTACTTCAGAACTTATTAGTTATGCAGCAGGGGTGATAAAATATAATATTGCCGATACGTCAGGTTTTCCCTTTGACAGAAGGACTGGTGAAATTGGAAAAAAAGGCGACTGTGTAGTTGCTGAGGATTTGACAGGCAATGTACAAAAAGCCCATGAGTTTTTCTTTGGTACAACGGGAGAAGGATATATACCATCAGAAACCGTTAAGACTTTAAGTGAAAAAATAAAAAATGATACAGCACAGTATCTGAGGTAGAGGAAAGCAAGGGGGCTTTTAGGAAGCTGCCCTTGCTCTTTTTTAACATAAAGAACAGCTTACAAAATGAAGTGTTTGCTGTTTTAGAGGATAAAGTGATGGAAAATATGTTAATTGATGTAGTAATACCTACTTACAAACCAGGACAGAAGTTTCTTGACATGATAGACATGCTCCAAAAACAGTCAATAAAGCCAAATAAAATTATTATAATGAATACAGAGGAGAAGTACTTTAATAAAATTGTATATGGCTCTAACTTTCTGAAAAAAAATCCTAATGTAGAAGTATTCCATATTTCTAAGAGAGAATTCAATCATGGCAAAACAAGAAATGAGGGTGCAAGACGTTCCAAGGCAAGTATTTTAGTATTTATGACAGACGACGCAGTACCTGTAGACGAACATTTAATTGAAGAGCTTGTAAAACCTATGTTAGAGAAAAGGATAGCGGTAACTTATGCAAGGCAGATGGCAGAGAAAGACAGCAGTGAAATAGAAAAATTTACAAGAACTTATAATTATCCAGAAAGGGATAGGGAGCAGAAAAAGGAAGATTTGGGGGAGACAGGAATTAAAACATATTTTTGCTCTAATGTATGCGCTGCATATAAACGTTATGTATTTGAGAAGTTAGGTGGATTTATTAAGTATACCATTTTTAACGAAGATATGATTTTTGCCTCAAAGGTATTAGGAGCTGGAAGAAGTGTTTATTATGCATCTAGTGCAAGAGTTTATCATACTCATGAATATTCCTATTTCCAGCATTTGAGGAGAAATTTTGATCTGGCTGTTTCACAGGCAGATCATCCAGAAATTTTTTCGAATGTTTCTTCAGAAAAAGAAGGGAGTAAGTATGCCAAAGCTGCTAAGGAATATTTTAAACAGAAGAAAAAGTCCTTTTTATACTTTCCTTTTATAATACAGTGCGCCTTTCGTTATTTAGGGTATCGCCTTGGCTTACGATATGAAAAACTTCCTCGCTGGCTTATATTAAAACTGACAATGAATAAAGACTATTGGATTCGATATTGGGATAAGACAGACATTCCGGATAACGTTTATGGGGGATATGGAAAAGGAGAAAATGAGACAAAATAAAAGAAAAAAGAAGGAGTGGTTATTGCAATGTGTGGAATTGTAGGCTATATAGGAGTGGAACAGGCAGCCCCCATTTTGCTGGACGGACTAGGGAAATTAGAATACAGAGGCTACGACTCCGCAGGTATGTCTGTATTTGACGGCGAAAAAATTCAGATGGTGAAAGCAAAGGGGAGATTAAAAGTGTTGGAAGAGCTGACCCATGGGGGAAAGACTCTTAAAGGCACTGTTGGCATTGGACATACAAGATGGGCTACCCATGGGGAACCTTCAGATAAAAATTCCCACCCCCATTTTAATGAAAAAGGTACTATTTCAGTTGTACACAATGGGATTATTGAGAATTATATTCCTTTAAAAAAGAAATTAGAGGCAAAGGGATATTCCTTTACGTCAGATACAGATACAGAAGTTATTGCCCATCTTTTAGATTACTATGACAGAGGAAATCCATTAGAAACAATAACAAAGGTAATGCATCGAATGGAAGGTTCTTATGCTCTTGGCATTCTTTTTTCTCACTATCCTGAAGAAATATTTGCAGTGCGAAAAGACAGCCCTCTTATTGTAGGTGAGAATAGCAAAGGATGTTTTATTGCTTCTGATGTGCCAGCTGTTTTAAAATATACAAGACAAGTGTATTTTATGAATAATGAAGAAGTTGTAAGGCTGGGAAGAGATTACATGCATTTTTATACAGTGGATGAGGAAGAACTGACAAAAGAAGCAGTGACCATTCATTGGGATGCAGATGCAGCAGAAAAGGGTGGCTATGAGCATTTTATGTTAAAAGAAATGTATGAGCAGCCAAAGGCCATAAAAGACACTTTGGGACCAAGAATAAAAGAAGATGAAATTGTAATCGAAGAGCTTCACATGTCCAGAGAAGAAATAAAGGCTATTAAGAGGCTCCACATGGTTGCCTGCGGATCTGCCTATCATGCTGGCATGACAGCAAAATATATCTTTGAGGGAATGGCAAGAATGCCCGTCAATGTAGATTTGGCCTCAGAGTTTCGATACCGTAATCCTATTTTAGAAAAGGGAGATTTGGTCATTGTCATAAGCCAGTCAGGAGAGACAGCAGATACTTTGGCAGCATTAAGGGAGGCAAAGGAAAGAGGCATTGTGACTCTTGGAATTGTCAATGTGGTAGGAAGTTCTATTGCCAGAGAGGCAGATAAGGTTATGTACACATGGGCAGGACCAGAAATTTCAGTAGCAACCACAAAGGCTTACAGTGCCCAGCTTATGGCTTTATATTTACTCGCAGCTTATTTTGCTCATGAAAGGGGAAGCTTACAGGAGGACCAGATAGCTTCTCTTATACAGGAATTAAAAATGCTCCCGGATCAGGTTGAGGTACTTTTAGCAAATAAAGAAAAAATCCAAAAATTTGCAAACCGATACATAGGGGCAAAGGATATTTTTTTCATGGGTAGGGGAATAGACTATGCCATATCCATGGAAGGTTCTTTAAAGTTAAAAGAAATTTCTTATATACATTCGGAAGCTTATGCGGCGGGAGAGCTAAAGCATGGGACCATCTCTCTCGTAGAAGAGGGAACCTTAGTGGCAGCAGTACTGACTCAGGAAAACTTATATAAAAAAATGTTTAGCAACATAGTGGAAGTCAAAACCAGGGGGGCCTTTGTATTGGCAGTGACCAATGAAGAAAATAAAGATATAGAAAAGGTGGCAGATTATGTTTTGTACATTCCAAAGACAAATCCCTATTTGACAAACTCTCTGGCCATTATTCCTCTCCAGCTTTTTGGCTATTATGTAGCTTTGGGAAAAGGATGCGATGTGGATAAGCCGAGAAACCTAGCAAAATCCGTTACTGTGGAATAAAAAAATAGTAGGTATTATTCATTCTGTAATTTCACAGAAAGAATAAAACTTATTCACAGTTTAAACATAAATGGATTGTATTCTTATATTTAGAAAAGGAAAGAAACAAAAGAAATAGAACAAACCATTTATGAAAGGAGAATGAAGATGTACGATCAATATGATTACTCTTATAATACGCCCCAAGCCCCTAAGGAACCAGAGGAAAAGAAGAAAAGAGGCGGATTTTTAAAAAAAGCTCTTCTTTCTATAACACTTGGCCTTATTTTCGGACTGTTTGCTGGAACAGGATTTTATGCTGTGAACACAATATTTGATATGTTGAAAGGGGGAGAGAATACAGCTGTCTTAGAAACTCAAGAAAATGCAGTTACAGAGCCTTCCAATACAGATGGAATGGACAACAATTTGACAAACCCATTGACAACAGAATCTATACATCAAAATATTACAGATGTGTCTGGAGTTGTAGAAAAGGCTATGCCCACCCTTGTTTCTATTACAAATTTATCCACACAGGAAATGAGAGATTTCTGGGGAAGAACAGGAAGAATAGAGAATGAGAGCAGTGGTTCTGGAATTATTGTAGGACAAAATGAAGCAGAGCTTCTTGTTGTAACAAATAATCATGTAATATCGGATGCCCAGACATTGACTGTACAGTTTATAGACAGTTCCATTGCTGAGGCACAGCTGAAAGGTTCAAATAGTTCTGTAGATTTGGCTGTCATAGCTGTTCCTTTAAGCAGCATTTCAGAACAGACAAAGGCAATGATAGCAGTAGCTAATTTAGGAGATTCCAACTCATTAAGGGTGGGAGAAGCAGTTATTGCCATTGGAAATTCCCTGGGCTATGGCCAGTCAGTCACAACAGGAGTTGTCAGCGCATTAAACAGGGAGGTAACAGTAGACAATATTACAAATGAACTGATTCAGACAGATGCAGCCATTAACCCAGGAAATTCAGGAGGAGCTCTTTTAAATGTAAAAGGAGAGCTCATTGGAATCAATTCTATAAAGTTTGCAGCTAGCGAGGTGGAAGGTATGGGGTATGCCATTCCTATTTCTTCTGCCAAACCTATTATAGATGAGCTTATGAACAGGGCAACAAAAGTAAGAGTAGGAGAAAACGACAGTTCTTATTTAGGAGTATCTGGCTTAAGTGTAACAAAACAAATATCAGAGGCTTATAATATGCCTGTTGGATTTTACATTAACGAAGTGTATCAAGGCTCAGCGGCAGATAATGCAGGTATAAAAAGAGGAGATATTATTACTGCTTTTGATGGAGAGAAGGTGACAAGTCAAGAGGATTTGACGGATTTAATGCAGTATTATGCAGCAGGGACAACGGTTGTGGTAACAGTACAATCAGGAGTTGGAGGAATTTACCAAGAGAGGGAAGTGACTGTTGTACTAGGAAGAAAGGCGGCAGAAGGATAAGAAGATGTTATAGTGTAAGAGGGATGATCTTTAGGGGCCATCCCTTTCTTTTGACTGTCTAGCTTGTGTATGGCTTTGGTAAGCTATGAGGGAAAGTGGGGATGTACAGAGTTGGAAGCTCTTAGTATTTACATTCCATAGGTTAATAGGTATAATAGAAAAAAAGAATGAAAAGTAAGGGAAAGAGAAAAGGAAAATAGAATGTCAGAAAAAGAATATGAAGAAGAAAAGAATGAAGAAATAGAGAAAAAAGATGAGAGTCATTACGAGGAAGTCTGCTATTTATGCCGCCGTCCAGAAAGTAAGGCAGGAAAAATGTTTCGCCTTCCCAATCAAATTTGTGTTTGTGCTGATTGCAT
Source organism: uncultured Lachnospiraceae bacterium (assembly GCA_910589265.1). Classification (GTDB taxonomy): domain Bacteria; phylum Bacillota; class Clostridia; order Lachnospirales; family Lachnospiraceae; genus MGBC165282. The sequence continues at coordinate 6,087 of CAJUTQ010000074.1, read as the reverse complement.
GCATAAAACAATGGATACAATGAGCCAGATAGATTATAATGATATGGTAAGGAATAGCAGTAATATTCCTGGTATGCCCAATATTAGTTTTTTAAATTTATCTGATTTACAAAAAACAGTTTCAAAAAGACAAAAAATTAAAAAGAAAGAAGAAAAGCAGGAAAAGAAACCTTTTAATATAAAAGACATACCCCAGCCCCATAAAATAAAAGAGAATTTAGACGATTATATTATTGGCCAGGATCACGCCAAAAAAGTAGTTTCCGTAGCAGTATATAATCATTACAAAAGAGTAGCAGCAGGGAATCAGGATGATGTTGAAATAGAAAAATCCAATATGCTTATGATAGGTCCAACAGGATGTGGAAAAACGTATATGGTTAAGACATTGGCAAAACTGTTGGATGTACCCTTAGCTATTACAGATGCTACTTCTCTGACAGAGGCGGGCTATATTGGGGATGATATTGAAAGTGTTGTATCCAAGCTTCTGGCTGCGGCTGATAATGACGTGGAGAGGGCAGAGAGGGGCATTATTTTTATTGATGAGATTGATAAAATTGCCAAAAAGAAAGATACCCATTCCAGAGACGTCAGTGGAGAGAGTGTACAACAAGGAATGTTAAAGCTTTTGGAAGGAGCAGAAGTGGAAGTTCCTGTAGGGGCCAACAGTAAAAATGCCATGGTTCCTTTGACGACCATAAATACAAAAAATATATTGTTTATTTGTGGAGGGGCTTTTCCAGATTTAGAAGAGATTATTAAACAGAGACTGAAAAAACAGACTTCCATTGGGTTTAATGCAGAGTTAAAAGATAAGTATGACAAAGAGAGAAATATATTAAAGAAAGTTACTGTGGAGGATTTAAAAAAGTTTGGGATGATTCCAGAGTTTCTTGGGAGGCTGCCCATTATTTTCACATTGGAAGGGCTGAACAAGGAGATGATGATAGAGATTTTAAAAGAGCCAAAAAACGCCATACTTAAGCAATATCAAAAGCTTCTTGCCTTAGATGAAGTGAAACTGGAGTTTGATGAGAGCGCATTGGAAGCTATTGCCGACATGGCTATGAAGAAGGATATGGGCGCAAGGGCCTTACGTTCTATCATTGAAGAATTTATGTTAGATATTATGTTTGAAATCCCAAGGGATGAAAATATTGGAAGAGTAACAATAACAGGCGCATATATTCATGGAACAGGAGGGCCTGTCATTGATCTGCGGGGTCAGGGAATGAGCTTTGAAGAAATGGACATGTTAAAATCCGTAGAAAACTAATAAAAGTATAACAGGCCTTTGGAATATTTTCTCTTTCTTTTTTGTGAAAAAGGAAATCTTCTTTAAGGCAAGGTTCTTTATTCCCATATTGTATCCCCCTAGAATATTATAAAGTAAATAATATTCCAGGGGGTATTTTTTTGGCAGATGATAATTGCAAAGAAAAAATCTTATCAGAAGATTATTATGACATTATTATGAACTATTTAGTGCCTAGAGAGGGAGAAGCGACAGATTACTACTGCTTAAAGTATGTGGAAGAGAGACTGGGCATTTTGTATATTCCATCAAAGGGTCTTCCGCCTCTAAGCTTAAATGAATATAATTACCGCTTAATTCCAAAGTTATATGCCTTAGTTCAGGCAGGAGAGGAGCAGTATTATCGCAGTTTAAATGCCAGTAATATTTTGGCTGTACAAAATCCTCCTTTGGACTTAAAGGGAAGAGATTGCCTTCTCTGTTTTATGGATACAGGAATTGATTATATGGATGATGCTTTCCGCTTTTCTGATGGAACGACGAAAATTTTGAGTATATGGGATCAGACAATACAGGAGGGGGAAGCGCCAGAGGGGTATTCCTATGGAACCCAATACAGCAGCGAGGACATAAACAGAGCATTAGAAAGCGACAGCCCTTATACAATTGTGCCTAGCAGAGACGAAAATGGACATGGCACTATGATGGCAAAGCTGGCCATTGCAGCAGCCCCCAATGCAAAGATTGTTATGGTAAAGTTAAAAGAGGCAAAGCAGAATTTAAAAGATTTTTATATTATAAGGGAGGGGGCTTTGGCATATTCAGAGACAGATATGCTTTTGGCTGCCAAATACCTGGATTCTTTTGCTATTGAATATCGACGTCCTATAGTCATCTGTATTGGACTGGGAACCAACATGGGAGATCATAGTGGGCATAGTGTTCTGGATATGTATTTGAACCAAATAGCAGAAAAAAGAAGCAGAGCGGTTGTCATTGCAGCTGGAAATGAGGGAAATGCAAGACACCATTATTATGGAGACTTTGTAAACCAAAGTAAATTTTCTATACCAGATTTATATGGCACAGGTCAGGGATGTAACTATTATAATGAAGTTGAGATTAAAGTAGGCGAAGGAGAAAATGGGTTTATTACCGAACTGTGGGTAGGAAAGCCAAATATTGTTACTGTTTCCGTCCGTTCTCCAGGTGGAGAGCTATTGCCAAGGGTGCCTATTTTAAATGGAAGCAGTGACGCTTACCATTTTATATACGAAAATACGGATGTGCAGGTAGAGTACAGACTTATTGAAGAAGGAATTGGGGATGAACTAATTTTTATTCGATTTGTTAATCCTTCTCCAGGAATATGGACTATTGGAGTTTACCGCAATGATAATGCAGGCTATTCTACAGAAAACAATATGGTATGGGGTACATGGATTTATCATATGTGGCTGCCCATTACTGGATTTATATCAGAAGATACGTACTTTTTGGAATCTAATCCAACCGTTACCATTACAGAACCATCTACAGCAGAAAGCCCTATGGGTGTGGCCACTTATAATGATCTGAATAATAGTCTTTACATTAATTCGGGAAGAGGATATACTATGAATAGACAAATTAAGCCAGATTTTGTGGCACCAGGAGTTTGTGTAATAATAGGAGGAAAAGTGTGTGCAAAAGAGAGATAGTATAAAGACGAAGATCATGTATTATGTCATGACCTTTATTATTTTCCAAGGAATTTTCATGACAGGAATTTTAATATTTGTAGGTGTTCATCTTACAGACACAATTATGTTAGATTCCCTTCAGCCAATGGTAAAATTAGCTACCCAAAATATTAGTGTGAATTTACGGTTTCTGACAGAACAAGTGTATGAGCTGTCAACAGAAAGCATTTTAAAGGATTCGGGAAAATCAAAGGAGGAAATCTCCTCCTTTTTGGAAGAGAGAGCCAACAAGGTAGAATATGTATGGTTAGGAATGTATCATCTTGATGGGAGTAAATATGGGGGATTTGGGGCAGCTCCTGAGAATATTGGAGACAAGCCATATTTTTCTATGATCAGGGCAACCAATCGCAGAGTAGTGGGAGAGCCAGAAGTAATAGATGGATTGATTCAGATAGCTGTTGCAGTGCCAATTCTTGTGGAAGAGGAGGTAAAATATTATTTAATTGGCAGTTATAAATATGATGTATTTCATGATGTTCTCAGCAGAATTAATTTGGGTGAAACGGGAAACGCTTACATATTAAATAATGAGGGAGATATTATTGGAGACAAAGTACTGGATAATATTCAATATCGTTATAATATTTACGATAAATATCCTGATGAAAAAAATAAAATTTTTTTTGATGAAATTCTAAACAGAAAAACAGACTCTGGAAAAGCTTATATGGACAAAGTAAGTAAGTATGTGGCGTCTGCTCCAATCCCAGGTACACAGTGGTTTATCATTTTAGATGTGCCTGTAAAAGAGTTTATGGGGGGAGTCATAACGGCTTCTATTTTATGTGTGTTGTTGATAATAGGAGTCATTAGTATTGCCTGGTATACAATTAGCAGAATAGTAGGAACGATTACAACATCTTTACAAAAGGCTACAGGAAGAATTGAACAGCTTTCACAGGGAAATCTTATGGAACAAGTAGAGGTACTGGAGACAAAGGATGAGGCAGAAATACTTACAAGAGCTTTGTCAAGCACTGTGGAAAGCTTAAAAAATTATATACAAAATATAGAATTTGTGCTAGAGGAGCTCTCAAAGGGGAATTATATTGTGGACGCCCATGGAAAAGGAGATTTTAAAGGAGATTTTACAGCTTTAAAGAAGGCCTTAGTTTCCATTACAGAAGCTTTAAATCAAAATATGCATGCTATGAATACATCTTCAAGGGAAGTGTCAACCAATGCAGAGACTGTGGCCCTTTATACAGAACAGCTGTATGAGGACACGAATAAGCAGGCCCAGGCTTTAAGAAGACTTTATTCTAGCATGGACATTATTGGGGACAATATTACAAAAATTGTAAATAACGCAGATCAAGTTACAAAGTTTGCTGAGGTTACAAATAGAAAGGTGGAGCAGGGAGCAGGGGATATGGCCAATTTGCTGGAAAGTATGGATATGATTCAATCCAGTATGGAGCAAGTTATAGAAATAAGCAAGATGATAGAAGATATTTCCGCCCAGACCCATATGCTTTCTCTCAATGCTTCCATTGAGGCAGCTAGGGCAGGAGAGAGCGGCAGAGGGTTTGCCATTGTTGCAGAGCAGGTGGGAATTTTGGCTGAGCAGACAGCGAGCGCTTCAAAGCAGACAGCAGAAATCATTCAAAATTCAGGGCATTCCATGAGAAAGGGAATGGATTCTGCCAAAACAACAGTTGAGTCCTTTAAGCAAATTGAGGAAACAGCCCACCAGTTTACAATGGTAACAAGCAGTTTAGAAGAAGTCGTAACAGGGCAGAAACGTGCAGTGGAAAATGTAAAGGAAGAAATACATATTGTAGGAGAGATGATAAAAAATAACTTAGGAACGGCAAAGAAAACAGATTTGGCCTGTAAAGAGTTTAAAAAACAGGCCGAGAACTTAATGGACTTGGTAAATCAAGTAAAATTAAAAGAATGATAAGAGGAGCATGGAAATGAAAAAAGAAAGAAAAAGACGGCTGTTTACCTGGGCGGCAGGGACTGCTCTATGCTTATCCCTCTTAGGCTGCCAAGGGGAAGAAAAGATGAAAAATGGATATTATACTGCAGAAATGGCAGAGTACGATTTTGAAGGATACAAAGAATATGTCTGCATGCTTGTCAGAAATAACAAAATCATTGCAATAGAGTTTAATGGCAGAGATCAGAATGGTTTTATTAAAGCTTGGGATAATGAATACATGAATAAGATGAAAACGAAACAAGGAACCTATCCTAATGAATACACAAGACTATATTCTTCTCGTCTTATTGAATCCCAAGATATATCTCAGGTAGATATGATTAGTGGGGCATCCACTTCTGGAGGGCGTTTTGTACGTCTTGTAACAGCAGCTATAGAGCAGGCAAAAAAAGGAGATCACCAGGTAGTTATTATAGAAGAATAATAAAAGGAAAAGGAGTTCAAATGGTAGCTACTCATAAAACAGTATCAACCAACAAACTGAAATAGGGTAGCTGCCATACAGGGTGCAGAAAAAGGCGAGTGAGAAGCAATGAGTTTCTTGCCCGCTTTTTTCATGCTCTTTGTTACGCAATAGGGGCTGAAAAAGCATTGATATAAGCGGCTTTGCGGGTGCGTTTTCCGTGCGGCAAGGGTTTTATGAACTGCGCCCAATAAAGTAGACACTAATTGTAACCTATCACATAAATGAGGTCAGGCAGTGAATCGGCGTTTTTCCAAAGGCGTACAGCCGGTTGAGAGCTGTATCCGCTGGTGATTATAAAAGTATATATAGAAGCGAATCAATTGTTTTGCGTCATCTAAGGTCTTAATGGTGTGACGATATATACATTCTGTTTTTAAGGTACTGAAAAAGCTCTCTGCACAGGCGTTATCCAAAGGCGTAGCCTTTCTGGACATGGAAGGAATAAATCCACACTTTTCCGATAGCAGGAAATACTCTTTGGATGAATACTGCCCGCCCTGATCGCTGTGAATGACAGTCCCTTTCCGAATTTGTCGTTTTGCCTTTTCAATCAGCCGGGTAATCAGCCCATTATCCTGCCGTGTGCCCATTTCGTATGTGACAATAGAATGGTCGAATAAATCCTTAATGACAGCAAGGTAAAGCGTTCCCTGTTTCGTGTGGATATAAC
>CAJUTQ010000073.1 GCA_910589265.1 uncultured Lachnospiraceae bacterium | reverse complement strand
TACTGGAAGCCATAAATCCCCTGCCCCAGTTCCCAGACAGGAATCTCAGCTTCTGCTAACTGCTGCATCAGTTCCCTGGGCCTGTCCCTTGAGACAAGGGATATTGTTATGTCCCTTGCATTGCCTGTAGTGCTGCTGGTGTCTGCCCTGCATAGGCAGGCATAGCCATTGAGCAGGAATACCACATCAATATTTAAGTCCCCATTGTTGGGGCCATATACAATGAGGTTGTATTTTTTTAAAAAGCCACCAACCCTGTTCCTGATTTCCAGGCCAGTGGGCTTCCTGAAAGCAATTGTCTTTACAGCCCTATGTGCATATCCCTTGGCAGGGTTTGCCCCCATCCAGCAGCTTGACAAATCTAACCCAATATTTTCTGTAGTGCAGCATGACAGTTTCCTATTCCCTTTTCCCATTCTTATACTTCCTTTCTCTGTTCTCCAATGGTTTTCTTTTACATTTACATTATTAAATATGGAAGGGAGGGGATATGGAAATTTCAACTGCCCCATGGGGGCTTCCCTATATTAATAGAAGGGACACCCAAATGGTTTAATGGTCTCTGCAAAAATCTTCCAGGGATGGCTAGTGGTAAGATATGGAAAAAGAAGGGAGGGGAGGCAGTTATTTTGGAGGGAAACAGGAGGGCCTCCAAATGAGTGGATGGTTTCTGCAAAAGCCTTCCAAGGATGGCTAGTGGTAAGATATGGAAAAAGAAAGGGAGAGGAGGCAGTTATTTTGAAGAGGAGAGGATTCATCATTTATGTGGCAGTTTTGGTTATTGTAGTTATTTTGTTTAAGTGTGTGTTCATGCTGGCTGTTGTCCCAACAGAAAGCATGGCAGGGACCATTGAGCCTGGGAACCATGTTATCTGTTCCAGATATGGGATAGGGGAAGGGGATATTGAAAGGTATGATGTCCTGGTGTTTACACCACCAGACCATCCACAGATGCTTTATATCAAAAGGGTGGTTGGGCTGCCAGGAGAAACCATAGAAATAAAAAATGGCAAAGTATATGCTGATGGAGTTGAACTGGATAGTTCCTTCACCAAGGCTCCCCAGAACAGGAGGGGGGATGGCATCTATAAAGTCCCTGATGGATGTTACTTTTTCCTTGGGGACAACAGGAATAACAGTAATGACAGCAGATTTTGGAAACAAAAATATGTGCCTGCTGCAAACCTTAAGGCAAAGGCAAGGCTGATAGCCTTCCCATTCACAAGGATTGGCTGGCTGTGATATTGCATGCAGGGACAGAAAAATATTTGAAAAGATGGAGAAAGGGGGGAGGAAGGCTTGGACAGACTGATAGATGACTTATTGAAAAAAGGCTTGGGAAACTTTATTGACAGAAGCAGG
>CAJUTQ010000072.1 GCA_910589265.1 uncultured Lachnospiraceae bacterium | reverse complement strand
CATGCATGTCCAGGCACATCCTTATTAATGGGGAATCCACAATAACTGTATTTGGTGTAATTTCTGGAATAACAGCAATAACACCAATAACACTAAGTTTATCTGCCTGCCCAGGATATCAGTATACACATGTTTTGTGCATGGATACAAGTCCAGCATGCCCAGGCATGCCAGCAGCATGTAGGGACAAACCTACAGCTTTGGATGCCCTGTAACACAAATAACACCAATAACATATGTTTTGCTCCCATGCCCTGGGCAGCAGGCATCCAGGATATGATGCCCAAGGCATGCACCTGCCTGCCATGTTTTAGGGTGCTGCACATACTATGGGTGGCAGCCTGTATTAACCATGGCAAGGGTGTCAGGTTGGCTTTATGGCATAAAGCAGGGCATTGGTGTCCCCACAGCCTTGGAGGTTTTTGTCTTGCAGCAAGGTCATGCCCATAGCTTGGAACAGGCAGGGCAGTCCATGATTGAAACTACCTATAGCCTGTGTAACACATCCCCAGCATGAGAAAGCTGACAGGTGAGCCAAGGACATTCAGTTTTCCACAACCCAAAAGGTTTTTTACTTTGCAGGCTGAACACAACATGGAACAGCCAATGCAGTGTGTGGTTGCCACAGCTTATAGCCTGTGTGACACATCCCCAGCAGGGCATTGGTGTCCCCACAGCCTTGGAGGTTTTTGTCTTGCAGCAAGGTCATGTCCATAGCCTGGAACAGCCAGGGCAGTCCATGATTGAAACTACCTATAGCCTGTGACACATCCCCAGCATGAGAAAGTTGACAGGTGAGCCAAGGACATCCAGCCTTCCACAGCCAGAAAGGTTTTTTGCTTTGCAGGCTACACACAGTTTGGAACAGCCAATGCAGTGTGGGGTTGCCACAGCCTATAGCCTGTGACACATCCCCAGCATGAGAAAGCTGACAGGTGAGCCAGGGACATCCAGCCTTCCACAGCCAGAAAGGTTTTTTACTTTGCAGGCTACACACAGCTTGGAACAGCCAAGAGAGCCCAGGGTGGGATTAACCCATAGCCTGTGAAACATCCAATTCCCTGGCTTGAGGGGGCCTATATGTTATCCAGAACCCTATACCCCCCACAACCTGAAAGGCCTTTTACTTTGTGATATGGGGAGCAAAGCTCCCCCACACATCCTAAGGCAGGGAAGTTTTTTATCTTATTCCCCCCAGCTTCCTTTTATCCTTTTATGGAAAAAGAAAAGGAAATGGAGGGGAAAAAGCTACACATTGGCTACTCATTAATTAGATATAGAGACATTTCCAGTGTGGGAAGGCTCAAATGCCCAATTTACAAGGGTTCCAGGGGTTTTGATAGTGGACATATATGGCTTATATGTTAGCCAGATATGTCTGCCAACCAGACAGGCAGAAAAATTCTGTATATTGTAAGCTGGTTTCAAAAAATGTATTGACTTCCCTGGAAAAATATGCCATAATAGGGAAACCTTGCAGAGGCAGGGCAATTCAATAATGCACTATCTAAGGGATATGCTGATGACCAGACATATCACCATCCTTAGCCTAGCATTATTTACTTCTAATAATTTAACAGGACAACCAAATGGGCCATCTATCATGTGTTTTTGGCTGTCCTTTTATTGGAAAAATAAGGGCTGGGCAGGCTGGTGTCCTGGTTTCATGGCATATTTTTTTCTATGTTTCCAGGGATTTCCCACAGCCATGGCAATAAAAGGCTCCTTTTTCCAATTTCAGTGACTATGGTACAGACAGGGCAGGCAGCAGATAAGCCAGCCATGCATGTCTGGAAAGAATTGGCAGTTAGTTGTAAATTTGGAAAGGAAGGGTTGAGGATATGGGCAAGGATGATAAGAAGGGTATGGAAGGGGCAGCAGGAACAAGGGGCATAGTGAAAGAAACAAAAGGGATGATGTTCCAGGAGGCCATGTCCAAGTTCATGGATGAAGGGAAGGCAAAAGGCAGGAAAATCCAGAATATATTTGAGGAAATCGATAAGCTGGGGATGACAGAGGATGAGTGCTGGAAGGAAGCCATGGAGACAGGGCTGGGAAAAGACCTCCAAGGAAAGAGGGATAAGAGGGCCCAGGAGGACAGGCAGGTTTTAAAGAACCTGATGGAGTCTGACAAGGAGCCAAAACAAAAACTACAGGAATGGATGAGGTACTTAAGCGGCCAGGCAGCAATGGAGGGGATGAAGGAAGTTTTACAGAAAAAGAAAAACAGCACATATAGGAACTGGGGGCAGTGGAATTACAACAGGACAAAGGACTTTGAGAAGGTTGCAGCAAAGAATGGGCTGGCTGCTGCAATATTCATGTACATGGCAAGGAAGTCAGACAAATATAACAAGCTCACCTGCCCATACAAGGTGTTCGAGGAGGAGTTTGGGGTGTCTGGCAGGTCAGTTGGGAGGGCAATCAGGTTATTGGAGGAGAACAGCCTGGTCACCATATACAAGAGTGGGCCATCCAATGTTTATGTCCTTGATGACAAAGTGACATGGAAATCAGAAGGGTGGAGGCATGACTATTGTGAATTTGACTCCAGGGTAGTCAAGGCAAGGAGTGAGCAGAGGGAGGAGAGGAGGAAGAAATGGGAAGGGAAGAACCCTGGGAAGGCTCCAGAGGAGGGGCCTGGAGTGGGGGATGGTGGGCATCCAGAAGGATAGGCATGCAAAGGCAGCACAGGGGGATGGTGCATATGTGTGGACTACAGCCAGGGTTCCCTGGCTGGGAGGCCCACCAAAAAGAAAATTGTGTAATAAGTTATACACAATTCAGAAAACCCACATAAGGAATAAAAATAATGTCTGGGCCAGGAAAGCTTTCCTGGCATGGAAGGCCATCAGGAACTTTATAGGGAAGAAAAAACAGAGGGCTTTATTAATCAGGGCTGGCTGCAATGGGAAGAAACAGGAAGAATCATTGCCCCCATTGAAAACCACTGATATTTTAAAGGAATATCAGAAATGCAGGCCTCCATGTGCCAGTGGGCAGGCCAGGCATAAGCCTGCTGCAAGGTTTCCAGCCAATGTGGGAACCAGGCAGAAGGGAAGCCATGCTTTGTGGATATGCCTGGGGATTGTGCCCAGCCCAATGGGGCATGGAAAATTCCACTGTATACTAAGCATCAGTTAAATATGATGCACAGACAGGAAACCTACTCTGGTTCCAAGTAAATGTGGTGTATAAGCAGGTAATTATCTTGAGTCTCTTTATCATGTAAATGTGATGCATAAAACAAGTGTTTGCCATGATTTTATTATCATGTAAATGTGATGCATGAAAGAATAAATAATCTTAATTTTTACCATCAGCTAAAGGTGATGTAAAAAATGCCTGTCCTGTGGAATTTTAATGCCAGCTAAAGGTGATGTAAAAAATGGTGGGGTGTAGTATTCTTTTTCCAGCTAAAGATGATGGCTGTTCAGCCCAGCATATGGATGTGGGCATCTAAAGGTGATGCAGGATAATACATTTCCCTTTTTCCCCTGCTGCATCCCTGATCTCTGCAAATTTTCCCCCCATTCATAACTTGCTATAATGTACCTGTAAACCAAAAACAGATTTAGAATAAAGGAGGAATGCAACTTGGAAAGAAATTTGGAGAATTATTTAACAGCACAGGAAAAGAAAAAGATGGATGAGATCATATCCAGGGCAATGAAGAGGAGGGAGGAGAATGGATGGAAAGAAGAACATCAGCCATTTCAGCAGCCATTTGAGTTTGTAGTCATTAATTGCCAATGCCAGGAAGCACAGGAGGAACAGGAGGTACAGGATGAAAAAGATAATCTTAATCAAATGCTTGGAAGGATGTG
>CAJUTQ010000071.1 GCA_910589265.1 uncultured Lachnospiraceae bacterium | reverse complement strand
GCATGATTCCCTAAAATGCATTCATATGGGGTAAGGGGAATTATATCCTTTTTGGGGATTTTTCGCTTAAATTATTCTACAAAATAAAGGGGCTGTGAAGTTTGGAGTTTTCAACTCCTTTTTTTCACAGCCCCTTTTTTCTCTCACTTTACATAGCAGAACTTTGTGTAAATAAAGACTTCACATGGCTGATTTCTTCCTGAGTAGCCTTGGAAGCAGGTACATAGTAAGCTTTTTCTCTTGCAATTTGATAAAGTTCCTCCTGAGACGTCTCACAGGCATTTCGAAATTGTTTTAATGTCTGCTTTAACTCTTTGTTCTCTGTCTGAGGGATCATTTCCCCATATCTTACTAACTCTCCATTAATCCCTGTCAAGGTGTCATTTACCATTATTTTATCCTGCATCATTTTCCCCTCCTACTGTAAAAATTTCATCAGCTGCTGCTTATTGTCCATGGCAGATCTTGCGCCTTTATCAAAAAATTGTTTCAACTTTGTGTCAGAAGTGCAGTCTGCATACTCCTTCATCTTACAGTGGGTTGTGTCATAACCGCCAATTAAATGTCTTAAGTTTTGTAATTCTAATTCTGATAATTCAGCCATTATAAAGTCCTCCTTTTGTATTCCTATGAATCTCACGTTCACCTTCTTATTGTCTCTCTATAAGTACAGAATATGTGTGGCAAAATTTTCACATGAAAAAGATTTTTTACATAATTATCATAGCTTTTCACCCTATAATCATGTATAATATATTTAACCAGAAAGGGAGTTCATAAAACACCCTTTCTTTTTTGCCCCTTTGCATATATACCTATTTTCATGTAAAAAGAGGCTATGTCTGTCATTGGAATATCTCCTTGGCACTTTTCTCACACTAGGAGGCGTTATTTATGAAAGAAAAACAGAAAAAATCAAAATGGATGGGGCATTTTTTTCAAAATGCAAAAAAATATTTTATTATAGCCGTTCTGGCCTCTTTTCTTTCCACAGGCCTAAACGCCCTTACTCCCCAAGTATTCCGGTTTACTATTGATTCTGTCCTAGGCAGCCAGGAATATTCTTACTTATCCAATCATCTTTGGCTTATTGCAGGACTCTTAGTTTTCCTTGCCCTTCTATCTGGTATTTCCCTTTTTGTATGCAGAGCCAATGCATCCAAAGCAGGAGAAAATTTTGCAAAAAACATGAGGGATTCCCTTTTTTCCCATGTACAGAAGCTTCCTATGGAATGGCACGATAAAAATCAAACAGGTGACATTATTCAAAGATGTACATCTGATGTTGAGGTCATTCGGAATTTCGTGGTGACCCAGCTTTTAGAAGTGTTTCGAACTGCCTTTCTCGTTATAAGCTCCTTTGGCATGATGTGGGCTATGAATCGGAAATTATCTCTCGTTGTTCTCCTTTTTGTCCCCATTGTTATTATTTATTCCACTATTTTTTACCGCCTCATTGCAAAACGTTTTACTGTGGCTGACGAGGCGGAGGGAGAATTGTCTACTGTTGTGCAGGAAAATGCAACTGGAGTTCGGGTTGTACGGGCATTTGGCAGGGAGCAGTTTGAAATGGAACGGTTCCAAGATAAAAATGAAAAATTTGCAAAGCTTTGGATCCGTCTAGGTTCTTTATCTGGTCTATACTGGGGTGTGGGAGATTTTATTACAGGGCTTCAAGTTATCACCATTATTGTACTTGGCACAGTGGAGGCGGTAAAAGGCTCCATCTCTGTAGGGGAATTTATTGCCTTTGCCTCTTATAACACAGCTCTTGTCTGGCCTATTCGAGGACTGGGAAGAATTCTCTCTGACATGAGTAAGGCAGGAGTTTCCTTTGAGAGGGTAAACTATATTATTCATGGAAAGGAGGAAGGTTATGGTCAAGAATACCTTGATAAAAAAGAACTTCCCCATTATGACATAGTTTTTTCCAATGTTTCCTTTCAATATAGTTCAGGAAAGCAAGTACTTTCCAACATTGATTTCACCATTCCTCAGGGAACGACCTTTGGCATTTTAGGAGGAACAGGCAGTGGAAAATCCACCATTGCCCAGCTCCTGAACCGTCTTTACCAACTTCCTGAAAACAATGGATCCATTACCCTTGGAGGTATTCCTATTGATGATATTCCCCTTGAAGCGCTAAGAAGAAAAATAGGAATTGTGCTCCAAGAACCCTTTTTATATTCCCGTACTATCAAGGAAAATATTGAGGCTGCCTCCCCTGGAACATCTATGGAAGACATTCGCCAAGCTGCCAAAATTGCTTGTGTGGATGAGTCTATCAGCCACTTTAAGGATGGTTATGAAACAATGGTGGGAGAACGGGGTACAACCCTTTCTGGAGGGCAAAAGCAGAGAGTTGCCATTGCTAGAATGCTTCTTCAAAAAGCGCCTATTCTTATTTTTGACGATTCCCTGTCTGCTGTAGACTCCCAGACAGATTCCCTTATAAGAAAGGCATTGAAACAATATGAGAAAGAAGCAACCATTCTTTTCATTTCCCATCGAGTGGCCACCTTAATGGGAGCGGATCAAATTATTGTCCTAAATCAAGGTCATATTGCAGAACGGGGCACCCACGAGGAACTCATGGCCGCCTCTGGCATTTACAGGCAAGTATACGATATTCAAATGAGCCAAGATGATAGAAAGAAGGTGGAAACATAATGGCTGCTTACGAAGAACAAGAATACAACAAACCCTTTTCTCTTCAGGTTTGGGCAAAAATGCTGCCCTTTTTTAAACCCTATAAGAACTATTTTATGATTACTTTAGGACTGAACATTCTTCTGGCAGCGGTTGACGTCTCAGTCCCTCTCTTTCAAAGCGCTGCCATTAACCAGTTCATTACAAAGCATTCTCTAGAAGGACTCTTTCCTTTTACCCTCCTCTATGTAGCAGTCATTGGCGCCCAAACTCTCCTTGTCTATTTCTCCGTCCATGCAGCTACAGTCATTGATATGAATGTTGGAAAGGATTTAAAATGGGCTCAGTTCCAGCACTTACAAACCTTGTCCTTTTCTTATTTCAATACAACACCAGTAGGATATATACATGCCCGGGTCATGAGCGACACCCTGCGTATTGCCAGCATGACTGCCTGGGGCATTGTAGATATGTTTTGGGCATGGATCTATGTAGTGAGCGTATTTGCCATTATGTTTTTCCTCAATAGCAAACTAGCTTTGATTATTGTTCTCATTGTGCCATGCATTGCTGTCCTTACTGTATACTTTCAAAATAAAATTCTCCATTGGAACCGAAAAGTTCGAAAAATCAATTCCCAGATTACAAGCCTATATAACGAAGGGATTACGGGAGTAAAAACATCCAAAAGCATGGTCATTGAGAAGGACAATGAAAGGGAATTTTATCAAAAGACAGCCCAAATGCACCAGGCAGCCAGCCGCTCTGCCAAGCTTAATGCTATCTATATTCCTACAGTACTTTTTTTCAGCTCCTCTGCAGCTGCCATTGTTCTGGCTAAAGGGGGTTTTATGGTGGAAATAGGTCAAATTCCTCTAGGCACTTTATCCGTCTTTATCTCTTATGCTGTCGTTATCTTTGAACCCGTTCAGCAGCTGGCCAGGCTATTGGCAGACTTAATCTCTTGTCAGGCAAATATTGAACGGGTCACCGATTTGCTTGAGCAAAAACCAAATGTGATCGATAGGCCAGAAGTTATTTCCAAATATGGGGATTCCTTTTTTCCGAAAAAAGAAAACTGGGAAAAAATTAAAGGAGATATTGAATTTAAAGACGTGTCCTTTATGTATCCAGATGGGAAAGAATATGTGCTTCGCCATTTTAATCTAAAAGTGCCAGCTGGCACCAATGTAGCTATTGTGGGGGAAACAGGAGCTGGAAAATCTACCCTTGTTAATCTGGCAGGACGTTTTTTTGAACCTACAGAGGGGCAAATTCTCATAGACGGGGTGGATTACAGAGAACGCTCCCAGCTATGGCTTCACAGCCAGATGGGCTATGTCCTTCAAAACCCCCATTTATTTTCTGGAACTATCCGGGAAAATATTCGGTATGGAAATTTAAATGCCACAGATGAAGAAATTCAAGAGGCCGCCAAAAAAGTTTTAGCAGATGTTGTCATTCAAAAATTAGAAAATGGATATGATAGTGATGTGGGAGAAAGCGGAGGCCGTTTATCTACAGGAGAGAAACAGCTCATCTCTTTTGCAAGGGCCATCCTAGCCCATCCTGCCATCTTTGTTCTGGATGAGGCAACCTCCTCCATTGACACAAAAACAGAACAACTCATTCAAAAAGCTACTGAAGAACTCCTTAAAGGCCACACTTCCTTTGTTATTGCTCACCGTCTCTCCACCATACGAAAAGCCGACTTTATTCTTGTTGTAAAAGACGGAAAAATTATTGAAAGAGGAACCCATCAGGAACTTTTAGAAGGAAAAGGATATTATTATCATCTTTACTCCAAGCAGTTTGAGGAAGAAGAGTCCTTAAAAGTATTTAATTAACAGGAGTAATCCGTTTTACTCCTGTTTTTTTACTATTTCGAAAAGCTTGCCTCACTGTTCCAAAGGCGCCTAAAGCCATCATCATATATCCTTTTATTAAGTCTTCCCTTAAGGCCATTCTTATTTCCCCAAACTCTTCTTCCTTTATAAGAGAAGGGATATTTCGAAAAGTCTCAAAATAAGTAATCTGATTGTATATCTTCCACTGATTGTAAAAGAGAAAGGCCCATGTAGTCTGCTCTGCCACCCAAATCATGAGAAGGCAAAGAAGACTACATGCTGCAATCCCCCCTTTATCCAGCTTACCGCTAAATTTCTCATAACCTTTTAGAGCAAAGAAAATCATCACCATCCCTGCTATGGAGGAATCATAGCCTAGCTGCCCTAGAAGAGTCCAGAAAGCCACTCCTATAAAAGAACCTAAAAATCCTCCTATGACTCCTCCAAGGAAATTCCCATTTTTTTCCCATGCCTTCTCCTCTTTCAACTTTTTATCAAAACAATCAGAACAGATAATGCTGTCTTCCCCTTCCAGCTCACAAAAACTCAATCCATATTCTTTGCCGCATCCTTCACAGCACTGGATAAATCCCTTTCCTTTACAGTATCTTGTAATTTCTTCCAAAAAGGCATCTATGGAAAGGCTATAGTTTTCCTCCCATTCCCCTTCCTTTCCTTGAAACTGGGCAATCATTTTCTCCCCGCTAAAATAGGCGTTTAACAAATATTCATATCTCTCTTTACATTCATTGAGGAAATCAGAAAAAAAAGCCTCTCTCTCCCCTCTTTTTAGCTTTACAAAAAGCTGCACTCTATGGCTGTATATGGAAATAGGCATTTGATAAATGACAAAAAAGAAGCCATTTTTTTGCCCATAAGCAATCTCCTTTTTTGTTTCTATTAGAAATCCATTTTCTTGCGCAAATTTTTTCATTTCTTTATGCATAAAACCCTCCATTTCCATGCCGGCCCCACCCATTGTAAAAAAAATGAAAAATTTATAGTATTGTAATCTTTGCATATTATATCATGAATTTCTTTTAGAAGAAAACTTTTTCTTCCAAAACTTATATATACAATCAAAAAAACAGTGCAGAGGATAACGCATTTATAAAATGCTTTATCTTCTACACTTATTTGAAAAGATACAGGAAACTCCTTATTTTAAAAGACAGGTTTTTACATGCCCCCCTTAATCATACGCCCTATGATTTTTGTTTTTTTCTATTTTATATTTCCATATACCCATCCATTGGGAAATCAAAACAATGAAAACAGTCAATGCAATGATTGACACCATTTCTTCTTTTCCCCTAAAGGTAAAGAAAACGGCTCCTATGAGAATGCCTATGATTATTTTCATAGTACGTTTTTTACAATGTATTTTCTCCTCACTATCCAGCTCCCTGTTTATATTTTCTACAGGGGCAAATTTCCATATGAAAAGATTGCTTACTACTATGACTACCCAAGCGCCCATGAGAGGCAACTTGTACATACGGTTGATTAGGAAAGCAAATGTCTGTACCATGACAGAACATACAAAACATGAGGCAAAACTATTTAAATGTATTCCACCAGCATAGGTTCTTAACAAAATAAAAGTCCCTGTATAAACAATAAATTCAGGAATCATTTGCAAATATACTCCTATGGACAAGCAGGCTATAAAACAGCATAGCATTTCAAGTCCAATTTGAAATCCATATTGGTATATTGCATAATATTCCTCTGAAACAGCACTAGCTTTCACAACATATTTTGTTAATTTTTCCGCTATATGCTTCATTTTGAAAAAGTTTTCATTTTTTTCAATGCTTCTGGCATTTTAGGCTGATGAAAAATATAACAGCAGGCGCTGTCTGCTGATATTTTGCCTAGTTTTAATGATACATTCGCTAACACCTTTACCGCCTGATTTTTTACTTTTTTAGAATTCATCCTATTGTTCTCCTTTCTTTTTTCTAAGATTAAAAACTCAAAGGCATTTTTGACACCCAAGTGTTCTATATAAAAATTTAAAACAAAAATCTCACAAAAATTGTTTAGTGTAAAAAAACCGAGGATATATGTAATTTTTTCTGGAAAATTTATGATAAAAAAGTATATGTTTGTATAAAATTATAAATATTTCCCATACAAGATGACTCGAATCAAAAATCTCCCTGGAATAGAGTCTTCTATAATGACAGTTCCATGATACTTTGCGGCAGCCCTATAGACAGAAGGCAGACCAACTCCATGATTTCCAGAGTCTGTTTTTGTAGATTTCAATCTTTTATCCTTTGTTTTTATTAACTGAGTTTTGTAATTATTCATTACAAACAATAAAAGATTATTTTTATCATATTTCATATGAACCTTTATATACTTTTCTTCCTCTCCTTTTCTTGCCGCTTCTACAGCATTTTCCAAAAGATTTCCTAGTATTAAGCATAAATCTGCACCTTTAAATGGCATTTTCATTGGAATATGAATATTTACTGAAAAATCAATTCCTACTTTTTTTGCTACTACATACCAATATCCAATTAATGAATCAATAACAACATTCCCACTGTTTGTAATAGACGATATTTTCATTCCTCCCTCTTCCATTATTTCATTGACAAAATTCACAATTTTGTCACATTCTTTCTTTTCTGCCAATGCTAAAATTGAAACCAAATTATTTTTCATATTGTGTTTCATGTCCCTCATCTGAAGAATAGATAGTTCTCTTTCTTCCTGATGGTGTTCACAAAGTTCCAACTGATGTTCATAAATAGAAGTTATGTGGCCTAACTGTAGATCTGCTGCCAGCTTCATATAAAGATAAAAGATGAGTACGTTTATAGACAGCAATATAACTGCTATTACCGTCAAATGAACATTTACCAATCTACTATTTACTTTATAGTAGAACATAAAAATATTGTTCATAATGTAAATGCTCCCTATTGGAATGAAAGCAAGCATCATGCTATATTGCACTGACAACTCCTTTATCTCGTCATCCATAAATACTCTTCTTAAGGAAAGAATAATTAATAAAAATAAAAGTTTTGAAATAAAGGAACCCAGTGGCTTTAATTCCTGAAGGACAACGAATTGCTTACAATAAAATAAAAGTATATAGCCACATAATACTTCTAATAGCATCCATATAGCGTTAAATGTTATGGAAAATATACATTTCTTCCAAAATCCCTCCTCATATACAATGAAAACGGCAAAAAAGGTGGCTATAGTCGTAATACTAATATTCATGTAAACTGGAAGCCCGCTGCTTTTTACGATTATTAACTGCCATACTGCAAATATAAAAAGCCCAGTATTTATCCACATCTTATTTCTTCTTCTAAAAAAAATATCAAAATAGGAACAAAACAGATATATTGCAAATCCAATAAGCAATATATCTGTTCCATAGGCTAATACGTTATTCATCAACATAAAAGGTATCCTCCATTGAGCAATACTGTTCGCTGATCATCTTTCTTCTGTCTTCACTAATGGAAATTCTCTTTCCATTATCCATTACAACAAAATCATAAGACTGTTTTTCTACATGCTTATAATTGACAAGAAATGATTGATGAACCCGCAAAAAAGACATTTTACATCTTTTCAGGCTATCTTCAATCTCATTTAATTTTCTGTATACAGTAAAGGTCTCCTTTATTGTTACAATTAACACTTTTCGTCTATTACTTTCAAAATACAAAATTTCCCTAATCGGAATCTTATAATTCACCCTCCGATAACTATATTGGAAATAAAAATCCCTGCTATTAATTTCCTCATAAGCTTCTTTAAAACATACTTCAAGCTGCTGTTCACTTACAGGCTTTAATAAAAATTGAAAAGGTCTTACGCAAAAAGATTCCTGCATGTGGTGTTCATAACTAGTAACATAAATAATCAGAACATTTTTATCATATTTTCTTATCTTTTTAGCAGTAGAAATACCATCTTCCCTACCCATTTCTATATCTAGATAAATAATGTCAAAACAACTTTCTTTTGCAACAGCTTCTACCAAACTTTCACCACTCCAAAACACTTCCATTTCTATAGGAACAAAATTCCGTCTCCCTATGTTTTGCACTAGCATTTCCATTTTTCCTGTCATTAGAATATCGTCATCACAAATTGCTATGTTTAACATGATTCATCAACTCTCTTTTGTTACCTTTTCATCCTTTTTTCGTTGTTCATGGGATTTTTTAACAGTCTGCATAATTGACCATATCATCTCCTGATCGTATGGATCAAATCCCTTATATATTTCAATCAAATCAAAATATTTATCTAAGGCTTTGTTCATTTTCATCTGTCCTTGTAAATCTCTCTTAACATCCGAAATTTCTAACAAGTAATCTGTTGTCACATTAAAATACTCAGCGATTTTTTTAAGAATATCCACTTTTATAAGGGTAATATCCCTCTCATATTTACTAAGCATCTGCTGCGTTATTCCCAATTCCGTAGCCAAAATCTCTTGTATTAAACCTCTATTTTCTCGAAGTTGTTTAATGCGGCTTTCCATATGTGCACCTCTAAAATATATTATTAATTATAATACTCCAAAATTGATTTTCTGACACAAAAAATAGAAGTAATTCATTACACAAAATATAAATATGTAAAAGATATTAAAAATATCCAAAAAATATTTGTATAACCCTCATTGAAATCCTTTAACATATATGTAATAATAATGTAAAAAGGGATAGGCTCAAAAGATAACCTGGAGATTTTTATGATAACAATATATTGCCTGGATATTTCCAAGATTGACACTGAAACATACAAAACATTTTATTCTATCGTTACAAAAGAACGAAAGACAAAAGCAGATCATTTTCGTTTTCAAGAGGACTCTAAAAGATGTGTTTTTGGTGAGATATTACTGCGTTTTCGTCTATCCCAATTGTTTGACCATGTCCCAAAACTTACCATAACTTATAATGCCTATGGAAAAGCCTATATAAAGAACTTAAAGAACTTTTTTTATAATATATCTCATTCCGGACATTGGGTTGTATTGGCACAAGGCAGCAGTGAAATCGGGGTTGACATTGAAAAAATTGCCTATCATTTTGATTTAGAGCAAATTGTTAATGGATATTTTTCCTGTGAAGAAAAACAATGTGTCTTATTTCCAGCAGATGAAAAGATGAGAGCAAAACGATTTACTCAAATTTGGACGTTGAAGGAAAGTTATATGAAATATTTAGGTACTGGTCTTTTTACTGATTTAAATTCTTTTTCAACGAATCTTTTCCATGGATATGTAAAAGATTCTAAAAATAATATAGACAAACAGGTAAAATTGAAGAATTATTTGTTGAACAATGACTATTCTCTATCTGTATGCAGCAAAGAGTCTCCTGGGATTATCCAATTCATAACTGTCAGCCAATTACTTCACCATTTGTCCTCTCTTCTGCATATACTGAAATCCGAATAAAAAAGTGTGCCAGTCTTAAACTTTTGTCCTTAACCTACACACTTTTCGGCTTTTGTAAGTACACATATTTAGCTTGTTGCTTGTAGAAATAAAGAAGAAATTTTTTTCTCCTCATCCTCGTTGTCTGCCCCAAAGACAGGTAATATCTTTGGGTTTTCTTCTATAAGATTTTTCATAATCCTATTGGGCCCTATATCTATATATGCATCGTAGTTTTTCTTGGAGATTTCTTCTATCGCCTGATTCCATAAAACAGGCGATGATATTTGTTTTACTAACCACCTGGAAATTTCTTCCGTGTTTTGGATAAAATCTTTACAAACTGTAGAAAAAACAGGAATGCTAGGGGCAAAGAAATGTATCCCCTGAACTATTTCTTCAAAATCCTTTTGAAAAACATTCATCTGTTTGCTATGATAAGGGGCATCCACCTTCATTGGAATCATTCTATGGGGAATATATTGCCCTCCCCATTCTTCTATTTTATCATCAAGAAGCTTTTCTATTTTTCTAACTCCTCCAACCATAAACTGATTGGGGGAATTATAACTTGTGATAGCCACATATCCCTCTTCTTTTAACTCCATGATAACCTTTTCTAAGTTTTTCTGACTTAAGTTTGTTACAATTCCAGAAAATCCAAGCTTTTTTAAAAATGCCTCCTCCATCAGCTCTCCTCGTCTTTTCACAAAAGATAGGGCTTCCTCAAAGAGAATGCTTCCTGAACATACAAGGGCTGATATCTCTCCTAAGCTATGGCCTACAACTATTTCTGGTTTTTTTTCATACGTTTTTATAAAATGGTGATACAATGCAAAGCTTGCGGTGAGAACTGCAGGCTGGGCATTTTTTGACTTTGTCAAGGTTTTCATATCTCCGTTTTCAATCATATCCCAGAGATCATATCCTAAAATTTGAGAGGCTGTTTCAAAAATTTTTCTTGTTTCAACACTTTTTTCATATAAGTGACAGCACATATGTAAGTACTGGGCTCCCTGCCCTGGAAATAACATAACATATCTCATAGTCATTTACTCTCTTTCCCTTTTTATACTTTTTTACGTACACCCCTCCAGATATTTTGCCAGATCTGCAATACACTTATATTCAAAAATAACAGCTGGATTTAATTCAATATCTAATGTCTTTCTCATTTTATTTAGAACTTTTAACGCTTGCATGGAAGTCACCCCTAATTTAAAAAAACTTGTATTCTCATCAATATGGTCAATATCACATCCCATAATTTCAGCTAAGGCAGCCCTTAAGTACTCTTTTATTTCTTCTTCTCTCATACATTTCTCCCTTTCTCTTTTACTTTTTATGTCATAACAATGCGTCTAATATATCTTTAGCATCAGCTACCATTGAGTAATCTGCATAGTCAAAAATAGGCGCCTTTGGATCTTTATTAATAGCAATAATTTTCTTTGCATTGCGAATGCCAACCACATGCTGGCTTGCACCAAAAACACCAAATCCTATGTACAGCTGTGGTGCGATACTCCTTCCCGATTGCCCTACTTGTCGTTCCTTTTCTAGTATCCCCTCTTCTATAACAGGTCTTGTCCCCACTACGCATGCATCATATTTTCTTGCAAGGGCAAAAATTCTCTCTACGCATTCTAGCGATGAAGCGCCCCTTCCAATGCAAAACACTGTAGAATATCCATTTATATTTATTTCACTCTTCATTTGTTCTACCTTGCTCACATCTAAACATATTTCCTTTTCATCAAGGCTTCCTTCTTCCACTTGAAATGTAATAAGCTGCATTTCTGATTTTCTGTCCACTTTGCATATTTCAAAAACACCTTCTTTTACAGTGCCTATGTTCATATTACAGTTCATGCCATGAATTTGTGCAATGACTGAATCACAAATAGCTGCTCTGACAAACCGAAAGCCCTCCCCCTCCTCATAGGAAATATCAATACAGTCTGCTGTTAATCCTGATTCAAAACGAGTGGATATGATAGCTGCAATGTCTTTCCCACATTCACTAGACTGAAAAAGAACTAATTCTGGTTTCCTTTTCTTTATCCATCTTGTTACTAAATCACTATACTGCCACATTCCAATATAGCTGGAACTTGTCCCACAAATAAGAATATCTACTCCACATTGGGAGAAGCCTTTTAATGTATCTGGACTTATCTTTCCTGTATAGAAAACACTGACCAAATATTCTCTTTCAAGGGCTATTGTTTTTGCCTTACATATAATCTCCATCATATGATTGTTCATTTCTGTGGAACGATCGCACACAACGAAAATTTCTTTTATACGACAATCATCCAAAGCTCTCCTCCCTCTTTCCCTCTCCTTCACTCAATTGATTTACGATGACTCCAATCATTTCTTGAATATTTCCTTGTATTTTTATTTTTTCCTTTTTTTTGTATTTCGTTCTAATTTCTGTTACCTTTGTCTTCGAACCTTTTATCCCGCATTTTTTTGGATCAATGTCCATGTTTTTAGAATCCAACAATAAAATTTCTTTTTTCTTAGCTTTCTTTATAGCAACCAAGGGGAGCATCGGCAAATCCATTTTAAAATCTCTATACTTTACAACAACTGGAAACTTTGATTCCATGGTTTTCTTTTCCTTCCCATCTTGGTATTTATAAATGACAGATTTATCTTTTATTTTTAAAATCTCATTTGCATTTATAGCAGAAGGAAACCTTAGACGCTCACATATTCCAAGAGGCACTTGTCCCGTTTCTCCGTCAATAGTCTTTACTCCACAGACAACCATCTTTACATTGCCTAGCTTTTCCACTGCCTTTTGCAAAATATAGGTAGTAGCCACAGTGTCTGAACCTGCAAAAATACTGTCGCTGACAAGAACCCCTTCATCTGCTCCCATAGCAAGGGAACGTCTTAATATGCTTTCTGCCTTTCTATCTCCCATACATATACAGGTGAGACAAAAGTTTTCCTCTTCCTTTTTCTTTAATTCAACCAAGTTCTCCAAAGCCTTTAACTCATATGGATTCATCTGGAAAGGTTCCCCGTCCTCACCACGATGTTGAAATAAAATTTCTGTTTTTACTGGTTTTATACACAATACAACTCTTTTTCTTTCGTTCTCCATTTTTTTATCCTTATATAAGTGGGATACTTTACCCAAACATCATCTTTACCATCTCATAAATTGTATTTTTTTGCATTTCATTTGTCCCTGAATAAATACTACAGGCAAGGGCATCTCTCAGTTCTCTCTCTAATTCATATTCTTTTGTATATCCGTATGCCCCAAAAATTTGCACTGCATCCTGACAAGTCTTAATATACTTCTCGCTAACATATGTTTTAAAAATAGAAGCCTCTGTATAGGCAGTCTTATTCATATCTTTGAGCCAAGCAATTTTATAAAGCATAATTTTTGACATTTCTATGGCAATTTTCATATCAGCAATTTTATGGGATATGGCCTGGTAATCTCCAATAGGCTTTCCAAACTGCTGACGAGTTTTTACATGTTTTATACATCCTTCCATTATTCTTTGCATAACCCCTACATGGGGAGCAAACTCATAACATCTTTCCCATTCCAAGGCTTGCATTAAAATGGTGGAGCCTCCATCCACTTTTCCTAGAATATTTTCTTTTGGGACATGGACATTGTGTAGTATTAATTCACTGGTGGGACAGGCATGAAGCCCCATTTTTTCAATATTCGGACCTGTTTTTACTCCTTCAAATGTTTTTTCTACTACAAATGCTGTAATTTTTTTTGGACTTTCTTTTGTGATAGCAAAAACAAGGAAAATGTCTGCGATAGGTCCATTGGAAATAAACATTTTACTTCCATTTAAAATATAATTATCTCCCTCCTTCCTTGCCATTGTCGTCATACTTAAGGCGTCGGATCCTGCGTTAGCTTCTGTAATTGCTATGGCTCCTATCTTTTTTCCCTCTACCATATTGTAAATATATTTATCTTTTAATTCCTTAGATCCATATAAATAAATCATGTTTTGAGACACCCATACATGATTATTAATAACAAATATGAAACCATTATTTTTACATGCATAGCCTAAACTTTCATATACATATGCAGCTGTCTGGTAATTTTCTCCCAACCCTTTGTACTCTTCTCCAATGGTCAGTCCAAAGAGGCCAAAATCAGCTGTCTCTTTCCACATTTTAGGATCATATTGTTCCAAATAGTTCTCATCATTTAAATGTTCCTTTGCAAAGTTTATAATCTCTTTTCTATACTCTTTTTGTTCCTGGGAATAGGAAAAATCCATTACCTTCCCCTCCTCTCTATATTGCTAACTCTACATAGTCAGGAATCTTTCTTTCATAATCTGTATCCGCTTCAAATACAATGGAGTCTTCTCCTTTTATTTCTTTAAATCCGTTAAATTTATAAGTTATGTACATAATACGATTTTTATCTGTCGGAACAAATTGTGCCTGCAATTTTACACCTGCCTTTTTCGCTTCATTGCAAATATAATTTAATAATATGCTGCCTACTCCCCTAGACATAACCCGGCATGACATCAACAAAAGTTTTACTTGCCATACTTTTTCACCCTTTTCAATGAGGCCAAGGCCAATGGTTCCATATGTACCATATTTATCTTCTAGTCTTGTGACAAGAACCTCATACTTTTCATCCTCAATACATGCCTTTAGTTCATCATAGGAATATATGTATCCTGTTGAGTTTAACTGATGAGTCCTTACCGTTAATTCTTCTGCTCTTTGCAAATCCTCTTCTTTTGCTTTGCTTATATAAAAAGTCATATGCAGGGTTTTTAAAAACTCTTCCTTTGTTCCCTTAAAATCTCTTTCAACATTGTTTCGGACAATATCTGTCTGGTACATGAGTCTTCTGTTTTTGGAATCCATTGTTATGTACTTTGGCTTCATAGGATCCATAGAGGGTATCTTCTCAATCTGGGATGCATCAATACATAAGATGTCATGATGAAAATAAGATACTTCATCACGTTCAAATTTCTGATCATCTACAAATGCCAAACTGTCTATCCCAATATTGATACTTTTTGCAATGGTTTCTATTGCTTCTGACTTAGGATTCCAATTAATTTGTGGATAAATAAAATAGTTCCATAGATCAAATTCTTCTAATTTTCTCTTTGCCAATTCATAATTGTTCTTACTGCTGACAGATTGCAAAATTCCTCTCTTATCTAGTTCTTTTATAACTTCCACTGCCTCTTGTTGTAAAATAACTTTATCATCCTCTTGTAAAACTCCCTTCCATAAAGTATTGTCCAAATCCCACACAACACATTTTATCTTTCTCTCCTTCACAATATGAACACCTCCATTCTTCTTCCATATTGACCTTTATGAAAGTTTTTTACTTATTAGGGATGCAATAGAATTGATATCTTTAAAATGCTGAATGTCTAATTCTTCATTTTCAATACTAATATCAAATTCTTGCTCAATGAAACTAACTAACTGCAGTGCAAATAGAGAGTTGACAAGTCCTGTTTCAAAAATATTATCATCATCCCCCACACTGCTCTCGTCAATAAATCTTCCTAAAAATTCTCTAATTTTTGCCTTCATATTTTTCTCCTCCATTATGTATCCTTTTATTTTATTTATTTAATATGAATAAAATCCCTTTTTACTTTTTCTTCCTATTTCTCCTGTCTCAACCATACGTCGAAGAAGGGGACATACTTTAAATTTTGTATCCTGATAGTCTTTGTATAGTACTTCCAAAGAATCAACGACAGTATCAATTCCTATTAAATCAGCTGTTTCTAATGGTCCCATCTTATGGCCAAAGGCCTTTTTAAATATACTGTCTATTTGTCTTGCTTTTGCCACTCCTTCATAGACAAGAAAGGCAGCCTCGTTCATAAAAAGATGTGAAATCCTATTGGAAACAAACCCCGCACTATCCTGAACTATTTCATAGTCCATATGAACACTTTTTAATAATTCTTCTACCTTTTCTATCGTCTTTTGGGCAGTCTTTTTACCCAAAATTACCTCTGCAAAATGATTGGTTGGGACAGGGTTCATAAAATGAACGCCTATCACTCTCTCGGGAGTTTCTGTATATGCGCCTATTCGAGTAATCGGTATACAGGAAGTATTGGCTAAACAAATACACTGTCCATTTATTATGGCTTTTAACTGTTCATAAACCTTTCTTTTTACTTCTTCCTTTTCCCATACATTTTCAATAATGAAATCCACATTCCCAAGCTTTTCATATTCTTTTGATAAAGATATATTTCCCATAATTTCCTGAACATTGAGAGCTTTATCAAACATACTCTTCATTTTTAAATCCCGAAGAATTTCTCCCTCTGCCTTCTCTAATACATCTGGATTCTTATCCAAAAGTATAACTTCATATCCATATTTCGCAAAATGCTGGGCAACTCCCTTTCCCATGATTCCAGCTCCTATTACTCCTATACATTGCTTCATATTTTTCCTCCTTGTTTTCTACGTCTAAATCCTATGTTAAATACCTATATTTGTCATCAAATGCATGAGATTTTCCTGTCTCGTTAGTAAAGTATCTGTTTTTTTATCCCATCTGCCTAAGGTTACTTTTTTATAAATACATCCGTCCAGCAAAAACCAGACTTGACTTGCTTTTGCCGCAACTTTGGAGTCGTGAGTCACAAGCATAATCGTACTTCCCGCCTCATTTAATTCTACAAATAAGTCCATAATTTCCTGAGATGTTTTTGAATTCAAAGCTCCTGTTGGCTCGTCTGCAAATATCATTCTTGGCTCATTCATCAGACTTCTGCAAATGCTTACTCTTTGGGCCTGTCCTCCAGATAATGTATGAATATCCCTTCTGGCCAAATCCTCAATCCCCATTTTTTTCATGAAATTCTCAGCCCTTTCCTCTAACTGTTCACTTGTATATATAGAAAGAAGAGAGGCACCAAGAATGATATTTTCCTTTACAGACAAACACCGAAGTAAATTGGGTTGTTGAAAAACATAGCCCAGTCTTCGAAGTCTTAAATCAGACAATGATTTTTCATCAAGACTACTTATTTTTATATCATCAAGAAACACTTCTCCCTTTGTCGGCTGATCCATTCCGCTAATATTATAAAGCAAGGTAGATTTTCCTGAGCCTGAAGGCCCCATAATTGCAATAAAGTCTCCCTCCTCTACAGAAAATTCTATATCCTTTAATACTTGGTATTCCATTCCTTTTTCTGTTGGGAACACTTTTTCTAAATTTTTTACTTTTAAGATCCTACTCATGAATCCAATCCTTTCTTGTCCCTCTACATTCCCTGGAGCATATTTATCCTTTTTAGATCTTTGCTTGCCAATAAGATGGTAACAAAAGCTGCTAAAAGCATACAAAAGGGACATAATATATAGGCATAAAAAATATTTGTTATAAATACAATTTTTGCCGCTCCCATTGAGGCTGTCACTTTGCCCACCAAAGGCTGTCCTCCTATCTTTACGAGAAATGCCCCTATGACAATTCCCGTTGCGAGGGATATGAAAATTCTCACTCCGTATTGAACTCTTATGTCAAATTCTTGGAATCCCAGCCCTTTCATAACACCAATATCTTCCTTGTTTCTAATTATCAACAATTTCATAAATACAGTCACTGTAAAAACAATAATAAGCATTGCAATAAGCATTGTTAAAATGGTTATTTCTCTAAGTTGTAAAATAAAATCTCCCATACTTTGGGCAACATAATCCTGAATGTCTGTTATCTTTCCTCCTGGAAAACTTTTTCCATACATGTTTACTTTTTCTAAAATATTCGTTCCTTCCACAAAATGGATATTGATAGTCCCTCTGGATGGAGGAATTCCTTCTGGATAAACCATTGTTTTTGTACTCTTTCCCCCGTTGGTAATGTCTTGATAAATACCACAAATTGTAAATGGATAGGAGGTTTCATCTACCTTGATTACAATCTCATCCCCAAGTTTTTTATTCAACTGGGTTGAGGCCAAATAAGATATTGCAAGCTCGCCTTCCCTTTCTGGGGCTCTTCCTTCTATACAGGATATAGGAAATTTTCGAAAGTCTCCTGTCTCAAAATTCAGGGAAACATCTTCTCCTTCTTTATCCTGGGATATTGCTAAATAGGTGTTATATATTTCAAATAACTTTACATCTTTATCCTTTTCAAGAATATTTTTAATGGTCATACTCTCCCTGGACAGGGTATTTGCATTTTGCAAATCCACTCTTACATCACATGCTGCCACTCCCATATAGGAAATAAATTGTGGAGACTGTATTGTCGTCATAAGTTGTAAAGGAAGTAATACAAAAAAAGTTAAGGTAATAAAAATGAATGTAATAATCACATAAGGCCTTTTGTAGCTAATCATATATTTTATACCCAGTCTTATATTCACTCCCTGTCTTCCTCTTCCCTTTAAAGAAGGAAAGTGTACAGTGACATCACTGTTTTTCATATTTTTACCTTGTAGGACATCAACAACATGTACCTTTTGGATACGGTTTACTGCTTTTGTACAAAAGAAAACTACAAGGGAGCCGACAAGGATACTCGCTCCAAGTTGCAAAGCTGCATTCTTCATGTTCTTTTCTACAAGTCCCATATATACCTTTACATTTTCCTGAATAAGGCCTCTCATGAAAAAAGACAGAATATATCCTGCAAAACAGCCAATGATGGATAAAATCAAATATTTTTTCATATAAATATCTGAAATAAATTTTACGGGAATACCAATGCTTTTCATTGCTCCAATATCTCTATAGTCCTCATCTATGGAGGCTATCATTGTAAACCGAATGCATAATATTGAAATCATGATCAATAAAAGGGAAACTAAAAAAATTAATGCTCCTATCATTACATCTGTTAAACTATTTAACAAACGTATGCCTGAATAAGTAAGGGTTGGTCCATTTGCGGGAAGACCCGCTTCTAAATATTCTGTCTCCAGCTGCTGTATTTTTTCTATATCGTCTATGCGAAATTCAATGATGTATTCTATACTCCCTGTCAAGCTTCTCAGTTTTCTCCAATCCTTTTCACACAATAAAATCCTTTTTGATGAAATATAAGAAGAATTCATCTGAGAATCTCTCACAAAAGCAGAAATAGTAAAATGTACAGTCCCATTTTTTGTTCTCACACTAATGGTATCTCCCTTTTCCAAACCATATTTCACAGCATAATACATGGGAACAGCTGCCTGACCTTCTGAAACCTCTGCCACTTGATTTTTTTCATCTAAAAGAAAGTCAAAATTCCCATTTTGCATTACAAAGGAATTATCAATGACACTCCCCAGCTCTGTATTTCCCTCTTTGTCAATCATAAGGGAATCTCCTTCTACATTCAGCAAGGTGACTATCTGGCACTTTTCAATATATTCATGTTCTTTCACAAATTTTTCAATCTCTTCTTTTGCCATGGGCCCGCTATGCATCTGAAGCAAATGCGCTGTCTTTGACAATGCAAAAAAGTTATTCATAGAACAAAAGAAGGAATATAACAAATCTGTAGCGCTGGAGCTTAACATTGCAGAGATTGCAATAAACAGAGCTAGTATGGCACTAACGGCTTTCCCCCTTTTTAAGTCCCGATAAATCATTTTTTTTAACATAGAGTCCCTCTCTTCTTCCTACTTTCTTTCATTTGGAAAAGATAATCTTCTTCTACCTTTTTTATTACTTTATTCTTTTTCATAGTTATGCTGAAGATAAACAAAGAAATTCCACAAAGCACCATCATAAATGCAATCCCCCTTTCCTCACCTATCCCAACAATTTTTCCAATGTTTTGTGCAAGGAGTCCATTTTCATAAAAAAGGGGATTAAACACATAATCTGCCAGAGGACCTGATATAGTGTATGCCAGAATATATCCTATTTGTGAAATAAAGGATATGAGTCCCCACAAACGTCCTTGCGAATCTTTTTCCAGATTACTTCTTATGAGTACGTCAATACACGTATTGGCAATAGGAACCATAGAAAAAAACAAAAATCCTGCCATAGTTATCAAATAGAGATGGGTGATCATACCAACACAGCTAATCATCAATCCCATAATTGCAAAAGAGGAAGATAATACCTTCACATAGTCTTTTTTCAATCCTTTCATTCCTATTAGCAGACTAGTAATAAGCATTCCCACTGCACTCACTGAAGTGATAACTCCAAGAGTGGAGGAATCTGTTAGTTCCAAAAGCATTGGTGTAAGGAGTGTTTCCACATAGCCAATATAAAACGTAATGATTGTTGCAATAAATAATAATGCCATGACTCCTTTGTTTTTTGCCAAGTCCCTCCATCCCTGTTCAAAATCAACCAGAAATCTCTCTGTTTTATTTCCATTCAGTCTTTGTCTTTTATCCATAAATTGTCCGGCATATAGTACAGAGAAAAGAGTGAGGAAAAAAGTGCATATATCTATTATTAAAATCCATTCTATTCCCCCTAATTTCATCATCATTCCTGCCAATGCTGGGGATATTAAAAACTTTGCTCCTGAAGCCAGCTGGATGAGACCCCCTGCTTTTGAAAATTGTTCTACAGTAAGGAGATCCGTCACAGTAGACTTGTAAGCCGGATCCATGAGGGATGAAAAAACAGCGCTGCTAAACGCACAGATACATATAACAGTTATCGTATCCTCTCCTAACCAGATACTTAACAGCAGGAGAAAAAGACCAACTGCCGAAAAGGAATCCCCAATAAGCATTAATGTTTTTCTGCTATGGCGATCTGCTAAAATACCAGAAACAGGAGTTAATACAACCATTGGAAGAAAGGCGCATAGCATTACTGCTGAACATGCCGTTGCACTTCCTGTTTTCTGAAATACATAAACATTTAACCCAAAGGAAGTCAAACCGCTTCCTATACTTGAGATGAATTGTCCAAACCAAATGACTAAAAATACAGAAAATCCATTTTTTTCTTTCATTCTTGTTCCCCTATGTAATCGTGGATCATATCCGCTACCAGCTTTGCATTTGTATTTAAATACATATGCCCTGCATCTACTGGCATTGTTCGAAATACGCTGATTTCATTGAAATACTTTCTCCATCCTATAAGTTTCTCTGATTGTACCATTT
Source organism: uncultured Lachnospiraceae bacterium (assembly GCA_910589265.1). Lineage (GTDB taxonomy): Bacteria > Bacillota > Clostridia > Lachnospirales > Lachnospiraceae > MGBC165282. The sequence goes on along the minus strand of CAJUTQ010000071.1, from coordinate 31,814 downwards.
TATCGTTATAACACCAAATAAATTTTACAGGAATATTAATTAATTGGGGAGAAACCTGAGCTGCATCTTCTAAAATTTTATAATCTGCCCTGAAAATGGGAATAAAATAATCTAAAAGTTCTCTATTTTCTAGTAAATCTTCAGGAAGTCCCCCTAATTCCTCCATATCTTTTAAAAGTACTGTATCATCACTATCCGATAAGTTCCTCCCCAACATAAAATCAGGAGATGGGGCGGCAGATAAAATAATATATTTTGGTTTCAGTTCCCTATCCAAGATACAAAGTTTCCTTGCCAAAAAATAGGCAATAACCCCTCCCATGCTATGACCAAAGAAAATACACCCAGGTTTTAAAATTTCCTTGATCTGTATGTAATAAAACTCTAGCAAATCATGTAAATTATTATAAAGCTTTCTATTCGATCCCATATGCCCTGGGGGAAAGACTACAAAAATTTCATAATCACTTTTTTTATCTAACTCCTTTGCCAGCTTCATTAGCGATGTTCCGCTTCCCCCTAAATAGGGAAACATCATAACCTGTCTCCCTATTTTATTATTTGTTTTTAGAAAAACTCTTTTCATGCAAACTCCCTTCTCACCTTTCTATGAATTCTGGAAAACAGCATAATTCCCTTGTATTTAGGTTTTCTCCCCTCACTTTTTTGTACCAGAAAAATATAAGGATCGATAAAATTCCAAAAAAAACAATTTCTAATATTTGCACACTTGGTACAAAATTGTAAAATTGCAATTTGCTTCCAGAAGCTGATAACCAGAATATGAAAATAAAAAATAGTACGTTTCCCCTTGTTTTATTAAAAATAAAAGCAATAAATATAGAAAAAATTATCAATTGCACTACATAGAGGGGATAGGATGTTCCTGTTTCAAAAGAGGAAAATAAATAACCTGGCAATACAAATAACCCAAAAATAAAACCAGTGATAAGCCCAGATAAAATACTGGATTGGGTTCTTTTTTGCATATATGGAAGTAAAAACCCATACCATCCAAAGGCGCCTCCTAAAAGTCCTGTCTCTTCATAAATATTTTTTAGTAACACTATGATTCTTTCTTTGCTGCTCATCGTAACCTCAGGAAGTAAAATTCCAAAATATTTTGATCCAAAGTGCATACATAAATAAAACAATAGGGAAAGTCCAAACAAAATGGGAAACCAGATACATTCCTTTTTGTTAGGAATCAAACATTTCAGAAAACTTTCCATTCCTTGAAATCCCCCATAAATGAAATAAATGATAATACCTGCTATAGAAGGAGAATTTAAAGACACCATTACAAAGGGATTGCTTATATTTAGTTCCCCAACAAATGGAGCAAGGGTATCATAGAAGATAATATACAAGACACTCATTCCCCAGCTTAATCCAAAGGTAATGCCTACATAAATCCATAAATACTTCCTATATATCTTTTCTTTTTTGTTATATAATGTAAGTTTTTCTTCTGACATACGTCCTCTCTTCCTTTTATTCGTATAACTCCTGAATAAGTAATTTTGCTTCCCTTATTGCTTCTCCCACCCTTTCCTGGAACCAGGCAGTATCCTTAGAGGAAAGGGTAATATTAGGGTATATCCGAGAAATACTAGAAATCAATATGCCATTTTTCTGTAATGCGGCATTTAAAATAACGTCTTTCATTTGAATTTGAGGAGAATACTCTGACGCCTTCATTAATTCCCTTTCACAGCAATGAAAAGAACTGCATAATGGAGGTCCTTGGACAATAAGAGGAAAGTCTTCCTCCTTTGCTGTCTTCCTCATTATTTCATGAATTTTTTTAGCCTGTACTTTCATAGTCTCGTAAGCCCTTCCATTATCCCTGCTTAAAATCTCTATCGTCGTCTTCACAGCTGCTGTTCCTAATGGGTATCCATTAAAAGTACCTGCATGTACTACTCTTTTTTCTGTTAATAAATTCATAATCTCTTTTTTTCCAGCGACTGCCCCAACCGGCAATCCGCCCCCAGCGATTGCCTTTCCCAAAGTTGTCAGATCTGGCAGGACTCCAAACTCAGCTTGTGCCCCTCCAATTCCCATTCGAAATCCAGTAATAATTTCATCAAAGATAAGTACAACTCCATATTCATTACACAAATCTCTTACTGTTTGCAAATATCCTGGCTTTGGCATGATGCTCCCGCCATTTACACATACAGGTTCCATAATAATGGCTGCTATCTCTTCCCCATGCCTTTTTAGCAAATCTTCCAAAAGCTCTGGTTCGTTCCACTCAATTAAGTAAGACTGCTCTTCCAATATGCCTGCTGCCCTTCCCTCTGTACCTTTCGTATCCCCTTTATACTCTGTAGGTACTGGATTTTCCCTGTCTGTACTATGTCCTCCCATAATGTTATCTGCATTGCCATGATAATGATTATAAAATCGTACAAACCGATTTCTTCCTGTATAAGCTCTGGCAATTCGAATGGCATTTTGTACTACTTCTGTGCCCGATACACCAAATCGGATCATCTCAGCACTGGGAACATATTGATGTATTGCCTCTAAGGCTTCTGCATCTAAATCACAATGGCTTACAAATAAAACCCTGTCTAACACTTCTTTTAAGGAATCTGTATATTCTTTATTTCCATGCCCCACAATCATAGCCCCAAAACGGGCGTATAAATCCAAATATTCCTTTCCGTCCATATCCCATACCCGGCTGTTTTTTCCATTCTGAAAATGTATAGGACTCTCTTCCCAAGGCAAATTAAAGTTATAATGGACTCCCCCTGGCAATAACTTTTTTACTCGTTCATGATATTCCTCCATAACTGTCATCTATTATAAACCCCCTTGTTTCTACTTGATCCTTTGTTCTATTTTTTTCTAATATTCCATCCAAGCTCTTGTTTTTTTCAACGGGTATGGAGGAAGTGTTATACGTTTTCCGTTCTCCTCCTTGTATACTTGTTCCCAGTCAATAGGAGCGCCACATGCATAAAGTTCCTTTAATAAAAGTTGATAGAACAGCTCCCTCTCTTCTTCATAAGAATGATTCAATGCCCTCACTTCTCTTCCTTCTGAAGCCATTTTTCTTATAAATTCCTCTGAAGAGTTCAGACAAATAATATAATCTGGCCTGAAATCTCTCTCTTTGTTCATAAAGCAACATTTTCCCTTTGTTATATCTGTTATCCTTTGTGCAAATAGTTCTGTCTCTTCTTCGCTTATAAAGTTACTTTCACTTACAATGAAAATATTGCTTCCTCCTGCTTTGTCACATATTCCCTCAGATTTATCTCCTTGTATATTTTTCTTATCATCCACAACAACTGCCATACGATATTTATAATGATTTCTTCCATTTCTTAAGGAAAAGCTTATATCCTCCGGCCTTGTCTCCTCCTTTTGTAATAGATGAAAAACATTTTCCCAAATGATAGAGAGGGAAGACTCATCTTTTGCAGAGATAGTAAGAAGATAGTACTTTTGCCTTCTAGCTTCCTCTTTGCTGAATTGCCAATCTTTAATAATCATGTGGACATTTGTTCCTCCTATTCCAAAAGAACTAATACCTGCATAACGGCAGCCATCTTTTGGACGTTTCCACTCCTCTGCCTTTGTAATTACTCTTAAGGGGAAATCTTCTTTTTGTAATAGAGGATTTACTTCGTCTACATGTAAGCTTGGCACTAATTTTTCATTCTTTAAGCACAAAAGCACTTTTATCAGTCCTGCACCGCCTCCGCAGGAAAGCAAATGTCCAAAATTTGATTTTATGGATCCTAAGGGAATTTTTTCCTCTCTCTCTTTCAGGGAGCCTTGAAATATTTGCTGCAATGCTGACAGCTCAATAGGATCCCCAATCTCTGTTCCTGTTCCATGGGCTTCTATATAGGTAATATCCGTTGTTCTTACCCCAAACTCCTCATAGGCTTTCTTTATAACTTCCTGCTGTCCTGCTGGATTGGGAGCCATAATGCTTAAAGATGTCCCATGGTTATTCATTGCTAAGCCTGCAATGACCCCATAAATATTTTTTTTATGTTTCTTTGCATGTTTCAGTCCTTCTAGATAAATTGCAATGGCGCCTTCTCCCAGAAGCGAACCGTCTGCATTTTTGTCAAAAACCTTTGTATGATTTCCCTTTGAAAGAATACCTGCCTTCTTTGCCATCTTATGTGTATGGGAAGTTGCAAATACATTTGCCCCCAATATTAAGGCTCCCTGGCACTCCCCTCCTTTAATCATCTTTTCTCCAAGGAATAAGGCAGCCATAAAGGAAGAGCATGCAGAATCTATGGCCAGTGCACTGCCCCTACTATTGAGATAATGAGATACTCTTGTAGCAATGGTGCTTCCCAAGTTTCCTACCATAGCTGTCGGAGGCATCTTTTCTATTCCTTTCTTATTTATATATTCAAGGATTAAAGGGTAGTAGGAATTTCCACTTGTTGCCCCTAAGACAGCAATATTTTTTTCCCTATGGTCGATAACTCCTTCCCCGCTGTCATCCAAAGCCTCATAAGCTACTTCTAGAGACAGTCTTTGCTGGGGATCCATAAAATCAGCTTCTTCCTTCGAAATATTGAAAAATTCATAATCAAAGGCGTCTATGTCTATAAGCTCCCCAAATCTATCATCCCAGGATTCCTCTGCGCTTAATTTCCTTCTTTTCTCACTTACTTTTTGTACACAGTCAACTCCTTCCTCAAGAATTTTCCATAATTCCTCCTGGGTGGAAGCTCCCGGAAAACGAAAAGCCATGCCAGTTATGGCTACCTCCTCTTCCTTTTCTTCTCCCATATTCTCTTCCTTTATATCTGCATTGAGAGACTCTATATATTCTGCCATTTCTCCCATTGTTGCACAACGTACAAGAAGATTTTGATTTAATTTGATATGTAATTGCTCCTCTAACTTTTGAAGAAGAAAAAATCCTTTTACGGAATTTCCCCCAAGACTTTTAAAGGATGCATCGAAAGAAATTTCATTGGGATTTACATGTAAAATTTCTCCCCAACAGTTTTTTATCTCATGGATCAATCCATGTTCCCATTGTTTCTGCCCCTTATTGTTCGAAGAAGGCGTCTGTTCCAACTGTTGTACTTTTTGCAAAATTTCCCTATACTTTCCCTCTTCATAAGCCTTTTTCATTCCATAACGATCCAACTTTCTGCTGGCTGTCATTTTTATCTTTGGCACTGGAATAATAAACTTTACTTCTAAACCCCATTGATTTAACAGGTAACTTTTTATTTTATTTGCCAATGTAAAAAAGAGTTTTTCTGTTTGTTCTGACCATTCCTGTTCCAAAAATCCAATTAATTCCTCCCCATCTTCACCTTCAGAAGAAATAAATGCTACTTTCTCTTTCCCTCCCAGACTATTTTGTACCATTACATCTAAGTCTGTCAGCATGTAGTTCACTCCCCGGACAATCACGATGTCTTTGCTCCTTCCTGTAATATAGAGCTTTCCATCCCGAATAAATCCTATGTCGCCCGTAATGAACCATCCATTGGAAAAAATACTTTCATCATTTTTTATATTACAGTAACCTTTAAACACTGTTGCACTTTTTATCCGTATACTGCCAATCTCATTCTCCTCTAAAAGCTGATTCTTTTCATCAAAAATACCAATCGTTATATTCGTAACAGGTCCTCCATGTTCTAAGAGAGAAATGCCTTCCTCGTCATCCTCCTCTTTCACATCTACTGCTTTGTTATGTTCACCCATTTCCTTTCTGGAAATACAAAGAATCTCTTTACTGTCAAACCCTTGACTGGAGGCTACTGTGAGCACTGTCTCTGACATTCCGTATCCTGCCCTAAAAATATTCTCCTTAAGATGGTATGCCGTTATAAAAGCTTTCATCAATTTTATGGAAGGTTTTTCTGCGCCTATGTAGATAGCAGCCAAATGGGATAGATCAAACATATGAGTATCCACTTTTGCTGCCAGCTGCAAAAGAATTTCCAATCCAAGATTATTCGTACACAATCTTGTCACCTGATGCCTGGATACTTTTTCCATAAATAAAAGAGGATTTCTCACAAAGGTTTCCGTCTTCATACTCCAGGAATTTACTCCCAGCACAACAGATAAAAGGCAAAATGTAAAAGCGCCGAAATTATGGGTATGGGGCAGCCACATCAATGGCTTTTCATCCTTTGTACACTGTTCAAAATCTACAATGCCACAACTGGCCTCCATTAAATTTTTGTTGCTTAATACAGCTCCCTTTCGGTTTCCTGTACTTCCAGAAGAAAACTGAATATAGGCGGCATCTTCCTGTAAAATTTCCGCAACCATTCCTTCGCCTTCTGAAAATAACTCTTCCATGGCCTCTATAGATCCATGCCCCCATGCCTTTTCATAAAGATTTTTCATTTCCTTGTCTGTTACCAACAGAGGTTTTCCAAGCATTTCCCATATGCCTTTTATTCCCTGTAAGGTTTCAGAGTTTTCCATGCCAAAATCTGGTCTTGGGAGGGCAGTCATAATGATGCCCCCGTAAAAACATGCCCACATCAAAACATGATAGTCTTTTGTATGGGATACATCTGCTATCATGTAATCTCCCTTTTTTAATCCCTTTTTCTGCAAAGAATCCAAAATTCCCAAGGCAATCTTTCTTTGTGCGTAATAGGTAACTTTTTCTTCCTTTCCATCTTCATAAATATAGTAAGTACCATTTTGAGGAGCAATTTTTACTGCATTTTCCAACAAATCATATACATGTATAAATCCATGTGAAACATCTTTTTTTCTTCCCTCGATCAATGCTACCGCCACATTCATTACCTCTTTTCTCTTTTGTTTTTTCATCTTTCCACTTCTTTTTCCAACTGAAAATCTGTATTGGAAATAGCACTTTTTAATAGAGCCCTATCAAAACCAAAGACTGATTCTAAATGAACATATATTCCCCTTTCATCATAAGATGTCCCAATAACAAAATCTGCCAATATATCCATAGGATCAGACTCTATTGTCTCATCAAAAAATTTGTATTCTTTCCTCTCTATATAGCCTTGGAAATTCCAAAAAATAAACTTTCCTATTTTCTCCTTAGAATAGAATTCCTCAAATAACTGGTTTTCATCTGTATTAGCCAAGGCATCTAAGAAACTCCCTCCCTTTTTCTTTTTTAAAGCTTTTTCTATTACTTCCTCATAATTCTTTTCCTTAAATATGACAGGAACCATATCTAGAAATTCTCCCACGCAATAATAATAATCCTTGTCTTTTAAACCTCTTCCGTAGTGCAATACCATCATGGGAATTTCTTTCTCTTCCAAATAGCTTTGTAAAAAACCTATGGTATTTTTCAGCGCTAAATCAAATGCCTCTCCACCATTTTTCTCTATCTCCATGTACATCTCTATTTGTTTTATGCTTCCCCCTCTTTTTTTCATGGAAGCTATACAATGGCTATTAAGGGCTTTCCAATGTTGTACATCCTCTTTCCAATCTTGGAAAGAATGTGTAAAATCCCTCTCCCTATCTTTTACATAATCGCTATATTTTTGAGGTTTTTCCAAAGGAAGAGCTTCGTTGTTCTCCTGCTGTTTTAGCATGTGGCTAAGATCCTGTCGAATAATTTCTGCGCTCATACCGTCAAAACAAATATGATCAAATATCCAGATAATTACATATTTTTCATTACTTTCCTTTAGGCAGCATAATCTCCACATAACTTCTCCGCTCTTAGGTGCTTGGGAAGCTAAGTTGGTTTGTATCCTTTTTTCCAAAATTTCCTTTGTATCGTCGTCATACTTTGTCACATCCACAACATTCACATATTGGGCAAGGTGTTTTACACTTATGTCTATTTCTTTTTCCTGCCATACTTTATTTTCAAAATCTGCAACCCCATGAAGGAGCTGATGTCTATATACTTCCTTTGCAATGGCCTCTTTTACATCTTCTAATTCTTTTGTCGTATGTATAACCATTCTTAGTCCGCTCACTCTTTGTTTTTTTCCTAAATGTAATTTCTGAATAGCAGACATTGGGAATTCTTCCTTTGTCTCTTTCTTTTGTAAAACTTTAGGTAAAATATCCCCTGCCATACAACTATAGGCTGCCACTCCGTCTAATTCTTCTGGTTCCCCTTTACGAACTAAGTATCTTCCCACTGTATTCTCAGGCAGTTTTTCTCCTTTGTTGTTTAATCCTTGAAAAACTGGCATCTTTGCTAGATCTGCCGCCGTAGTATAAGTTAAAATATTTTTCACTCCTACATCATATCCTGCCTCCCTGAACTTTTGGGCCAGAGCAATCGCTCTCATAGAATTTCCCCCACTATGGAAAAAATTATCCTCTGGCTCCATTCCTGGATTCCCTAACACTTCCCTTAATGTATCCAGCACATATTTCACTGATCCTGTTAAAACCTTTTGTTCTTCCATTCCTCTTTGATCCAGAGGACTTCCTGAGCTTATCTGCTTCAATTTTTCACTGTCTATTTTTTTATTTGCATTTAATGGCATCTCTTCAACATAAACTATTTTTTCTGGGATCATATATTCTGGTATAAGATTTTGTAAATAACTTCTTATATATTGGGGGGTCAAATATTCATATTTCTTTTCCTGCAATGTATAATAGGCCGTTATATAGTTCACTCCTTGACTATCCTTTTGTACAAGGGCTACGGATTCCTTAACCCCTTCCATGGAATCTAAATACTTTTCCACTTCTTTTAGTTCTATGCGAAAGCCATTGATTTTTACTTGGAAATCCTTTCGTCCTATGTAGATAAGTTCACCGTCATTTCTAAGAATGACCCGATCTCCTGTTTTATAAACTCTCTCTTTATTCCCAAAAGAAATATGGACAAATTTTTCCTTAGTTTGATCTTCATTGTTCAAATATCCCTTGGCAAGTCCAGAACCTCCTATGCAAAGCTCTCCTGGAATTCCCCATGGAAGCAAACGTCCTTGGTTATCTAAGACATATAATGTAGTATCAGAAATTCCATGTCCTATCGGAATGCTCTCACCATGATCTTCTATCTCATCAATTGGATAAAATGTAGAAAATACAGTTGCTTCTGTTGGTCCATATATATTATGTAAATGTCCCTTTCCTAACTCCTTGAAAGCCTGTTTCATGTGAGAAACAGAGAGGACTTCACCTCCTACAAAAATTTTATCCACATTTTTCAACAGTCTGACATCATAGTCTACTATCATGTTAAAAAGCGCTGTAGTTATAAAGGCTGCTTTTATTTTTTCTCCACTTATCATCTGTTCCAGTCTAGGAAAATCCAATAATATGTCTTTTGGAATGAATAGGCAGCAGGCTCCTTTGAGTATGGGGGTAAACATTTCAAAAATAGATGCGTCAAAAGCATAACTTGCCAATTGTACGATACAATCCCCTGGACAAATTTCCACATAATTGGGATCATAAGCAATTCTTAAAATGCTTCTTCCCCCTACAGACACCCCTTTTGGACTTCCTGTTGAACCTGAAGTATAGATAATATAAGCTTCATCATCAATAGATAACTCCTCTGTGAAGGCAAATTGCTCACTCTCCTTTTTCTTCATTCCTTCTAATAACAGTTCTTCGTTTATTACCAATTCCTTTGTATATCCTTCACAAATACCCCCTTCCTCTACAATGACCGCCTTGGCATTGCTGTCAGAAAGCATGAATTCCCTTCTATTTTTAGGATATTGGGGATCTATAGGCAGGTAGCTTGCCCCACATTTTAAAACTCCTAGTATAGATGCCATTTGTAATATTCCCTGTTCTAACACAAGAGCCACCCGATCATGCCTTTTTACTTCCTTTTCCTTTAATTGCATTGCTATGAAATTGGCCATATAATTTAACTGTTGATAAGTTATAAGATTTTTTCCTGATTTAAGTGCAATTCTTTCTCCTTCTTTTTTGGCCACCTCCTCAAAAATTTCTGCAATGGATTTATCCTCCCTCATTTCCTTTAAATTGCTTACTTTTTCATAAAGCATCTCATCTTGCTTTGTCAATGGAAGGGTTACTTGTTTGACAGAGAGTTGATCGTTGTCCATGATCATGGCAAGGATATCTAAAAATCTTTGCCCCATCTGCCTTATTGTTTCCTCTGCAAATAATTCTGTTCCATACTCAATATCCAATGCATGACTGTTTCCACATTTTTCAAATACAAACATCAAGTCAAATTTTGCTGTTATATCCTCTAAATCATGGTACTGCATTTTTAAGCCCTCTACTTCCATTTCCTGAGTTCCCTTTGTAACATAATTCATCATTACTGGAAGGAAAGGCTCTTTTATTCCTGTTCTATTACGTAATTCCTCAACAACTGTCTCAAACTGGCAATCTTGATTTTCAAAAGCTGTAAGTATCGTCTTTTTTACATGTTCTAACTCTTCCTTTATATTTTTTTCCTCATGGATAGATGTAAAGATAGCAAGGGTATTGACAAACATACCTACTATATTCTGTAAGCTTGGGTTTCTTCTTCCTTCTACAGCTGTTCCAATAACGAACCTTTTTTCCTCCGTATACTTCCAAAACAACAATTCCAATGTTAAAAACAGAACCATATAAGGAGTTACATTGTGATTCTTTGAAAATGTAGTTAATTTCTCACACAAAAGAGCATCCCATTTAAAATGTAACTTTTTCCCAGAAAAACTTCTGTTTCCAGGCGTTAAATAGTCATAGTGTAACGTCCTTTGAAACCTCTCTTTGCCAAGCTGATCCATCCAATAGGTAAGCTGCCTATCCATTTCTCCACCTTTGATCCTTTTGTTCTGCCATGCTGCAAAATCTTTAAAATGAACCGTTAAAGGTAAAAGATGTTCTCCTTGATAGATTGCATAAAAATCTTTCATTAAAATGTCAATGGAACTTTGATCCGAAATAATATGATGCATATCCATTAGGAAATAATGTTTATCCTCTTGTATATGGACTACCTTCATTCTCAATAAGGGGGCTTTTTCCAAATCAAAGGGCTGTACAAACTCCCTGACCAATTCCTTTAATGAAGGGGCTTTTTTCCCTTCTTCTTTTACAAACTCAATGGGAGGTGTCATACTTTCTGTAATATACTGAACGATTTCTCCATCTTTCAGTCCAAAGTATGTCCGAAATGCCTCATGTCTTTCAACAAGCTTTTGCACAGACTCTTTCACTTTCTCCTCGTCTATTTTCCCTTCTACTGTATAAACAGCCGCCAAATTATAGGCTGTACTCTGAGGATCCATACTTTGCACAGTATATATACGCTTTTGTCCTGAAGAAGTCTCATAAAATGGTTGTGCGTCTAAAGAAACTATTTGATTTTTTAAGACTTCCTTCCTGTCTCTTCCCTCACATATGTTTTCATATATCCAGGCGGCTATTTCTCCAGCCATTGTTTTTTCAAATAAAACTTCCTGTGGAATGGATAGTCCAAAGTATTCCTCTATTAAAACTGCCATTCGAATGGAGTTTAAAGAATCTCCCCCTGCTTCAAAGAAATCCCTATCCTTAGCTGGATCCTTTTCTCCAAGCACCTCTTCCCATATGCTGGACAATACATGGAATACTTCTTCTTTTGTTCTGCATTTGTCTGCACTTCTCTTTATCACTGTCTCTTCAGCTTCCATTTGGAAAGCTTTTCCTTGGAAGAAAGGACTTACATCCCCGTCAAACTCTTCTTTATCAAAAACATAGCCGTGAATATGCCGTTTTCTTCCCTGATTGAGCTTTTCCATTTCTAATTTGCATCCCTTAGCCCACAAATTACCTATTGTTTTTAATAACTCCTCCTGAGCTTCCATTGGCTCTTCATAAGAACTTTTCCCAATGGAAACAGACAAAAACTCTCTTCCATCACCTCTCTCTCCTTTTTCATTGAATAGGAATCTGTCTTGTTCTATAATATTCCATGCCTCATTTAAATTGATTCCCTTTTTTATAACCTCTTCTGCAATTCTTCCTATTCCTTCCTGTTCAAATAGAATATCTTTCACACCACAATATTGTAAAAGTTCATAAAATGCTATTTCAACCGCTGCCCCTGTAATCATTAATTCTATTTCGTCATATTCTTTGGCTAAAATATCTTTCTCTCCATAAATAACCTCTTCTATTATCTGGTTAACCTTCCATTCGCTGTCATTTATCCAGTCGCCTAGTATCTTTCGAAAACGGCGTACCAGCCCATGTCTTGCCCTTTTACCCATGATCTCCCTTGCAAATAGACACAGCTCTTCTTTCTTTCCATGTAAAATATATACCTTACCTATGTCCTCTTCCTTTTCTTTATCTAAAGAGTATATTTCAAAAAACTCCTCATTAAAGGGTATGTTTGGCTTTTCTCCCTTCCAAACAATTGCTGCTCTTACTGGCAGCTGGGTACGTCCTACACAAAGGGTATAAGCTACATCTGCTACTGGGAATTTCTTTTCCTCCATTTGCCTAAATACTGCCTTTGCAGTTTTCGTCAAGGAAGTTTTTGTTTTTGCGCTAAATAATAATAATCCTATATCCTCATTTTTATACTCCTTATTTTCTTTTGGAGGAACCCCTAAAATGGCATGGGCATTTGTTCCCCCGATTCCAAAGGAACTCACTGCTCCATAAGAATATTCCTCTTTCAGCTCCATCTTCTCTTTCGCCACATAAAAGGGTGTTTCCTCTATTTGTATTCTTGGATTGGGTTTGGAAAAGTGAATGGTAGGGGGAATGACTCTATGATAGAGCACGTTCACTGCTTTTATAAAACCTGTTACTCCTGCTGCTGCATCTAAATGTCCTATATTTGCTTTTACGGAACCTATAGCACAATAATTTCTTTTTTCTATTTTCCATGCTTGTTTTAACGCTTCTATTTCAACAGGATCCCCTAATTTTGTTCCTGTTCCATGTGCTTCTACATAACCAATGTTTTCAGGGTTCATTCTAGCCTTTTTTAAGGCCTTTTCAATTACTTTTCTCTGTCCAGTAACACTTGGTGCAGCATATCCAACCTTTCCTATTCCATCATTATTAATAGCAAATCCTTCCAAAACAGCGTATATATCATCCCTATCTTCTACTGCCTTTTCTAGCAACTTTAAGGCTACCACTGCGCAGCCATTTCCTGAAACTGTCCCTGTGGCATCTTCTGAAAAGGGCCTGCAATGTCCATCTTTCGAATAAATCATATTTTCGTGCCAAAGGTATCCTTCTTTTCTTGGATATGTAATGGATACACCGCCTGCAAGGGCCATATGGGCGTCACCCTCAAGGAGGCACTGAGCTGCCTGGCAAATGGCTACAAGGGATGTGGAACATGCCGTCTGAACATTCATGCTTGGGCCTGTTAAATTTAACTTATAGGAAATCTGGGTTGTCAAAAAGTCTTTGTCATTCACTGTCATGGCGCTAAATATGTCTACAATGTCCCTCTTTCCTGCAAATTTTGACATCCATAGAACATTAGAACTACTACCTGCAAATAAGGCAATATCTCCCTTATATCTTTTTAAATCACAGTTTGCATCCTCTAAAGCGTGGTAACAGCACTCCATGAACAAACGTATTTGAGGATCCATCCTTTGGGTTTCCTTCCTTGTCATTCCAAAAAAATCTGCATCAAAATATTGTACATCTTCCAAATAACCCTTTGCCTTTACGTAAGAAGGATTCTCCAGATCAGACTTTGGTATACCTGCCTCTCTTAACTCTTCATCTTCAAAAAAACGAATGCTTTCTTTTCCATCTACAATATTTTTCCAGAACTCATCTATATTTTCTGCTTCTGGAAATCTTCCTGCCATTCCTACAACTGCAATTTTTCTATGATTCTTTTTTAATGATTCCTGTTCTTGCAGTTTTGTCTCCTCTTGTTCTAGAATGCTTCTTTTCCTATCTGCTGGTTCTTCTTTCACCTTTTCTTCATCTTCTAGTTTTAAGTAATCCACCAGCTTCTGTATAGTAGGATATTCAAAGAAAATTCTCAAATCCATACTTATTCCAAGAAGTTCTTCTATTTTATTTGCTATGAACATCAAACTGTAAGAGTTGCCCCCTACATCAAAGAAATTATCATTTACTGATATGTTTCTATTATGTAAAACCCCCTTCCAAATTTCTAATATACGATTTTTTACACTTTGTTTCTCCTTTTCACCTCTTAAAAGGAAATTGTTCCTATCTGTCTTTTTAGAAAAATTCTGTTCAACGAAAGCTTCTTCTAAAGAGAGGTTCTCAAGTAATTTTCTATCAATTTTACCATTCCTTGTAATAGGCAATTTCTCCATTCGTACAAAGCAATCAGGCACCATATAGGATGGCAGTTTTCCTGCCATATAATTTCGAAGCTGCTGTTCTACATCTTCTTTATTCGTGTAAAACAGATAAAGCTGATGATTTTCATCCACAATTTTTCGTATAATAGCAGATGCATTTTCCACAAGACCGCTGTTTTGAGCGGTTCCTTCAATTTCTTCTAATTCAATACGGCATCCATGGAGCTTTACCTGATGATCCATTCTTCCAGAAATCTCTATTTCTCCAGAATCTAGAAGTCTTCCTCTGTCACCTGTAAAATAAACCCTTCTCTCCTTAAATTGCTCCCCTTCTCTAAAACGGCTTTCTGTTTCTTCTTTCCCATTCACATATCCTTTTGAAACGCCATCACCACTAATACACAGTTCTCCAAACACTCCTCTTGGAAGCAAATGGCCTTTTGTATCTGTGATATAAACTCTTGTATTTGCAATAGGCTCCCCAATCGTTACACTGTCTGCATTTGTCAATTCTTTGATAGTAGACCAAATGGTTGTTTCTGTAGGACCATACATATTATAAATGCGAGCCTTTGTATTTTCTTTTAAAAATTCAAGTAAAGCATAGGGAAAATTTTCTCCGCCGCTCATAATAAAGCGAAGCTGATGAAATGCTGGTCTAAAATCCCTATTCTCCACAAACAAACGCATTCTGGATACAGCGCTCTGAAAATGCGTTACTTTGTATTTCACAATTTTTTTGGCTGTCTCTTTGGCATCTAACTGCTCCATCTGACTGCAAATATAGATAGAGCTCCCACTACATAGAGGTATTATGGACTCATATGCAAAGATATCAAAAGAAGGGGTCGTAATACAGCATACCCTATCTCCTTTTTGTCCAATGATTTCCCTTTCTTGGGTATCATAAATAAAATTTAATAAATTTTTTCTTGTAACACCTACACCCTTTGGTCCGCCCATAGAACCAGATGTAAAAAGAATATATGCCAGATCATGGGGATGTTGTTTTTCACTTTCATCAAACAATCTTCTTTTTTCCTCTTCTTTAGGAACCGTATGTTTTTCATCAAAATCAATGAATATACACTCCCCTTTTATCCTCTTTTCCACCTCCCTTTCTCCTAACAGGATTTTTGTCCTGCTCTTTTCTATCATGTTATTTATTCTGTCATCTGGATAAGTAATATCAATGGGCACATAGGCTCCACCTGCATATAAAATTGCAAATATTCCAATCATCATATTTTCATTTCTGTGAGGAATGATTGCCACTGGCACTTCTCTATTGACACCTTTTAGCCGAAGAATATATGCAAGATTTTCTACCTTTTCCCAAATATTCTCATATGTCAATTCTGTCCCATCACTTGTGATAATCGCTGTTTGTTTTGGCTGTCTTTCTACCCATTTTTTAAAAAGCTCTGGAATAGATATGGAATAATCATATTCTCTGTATGTTCTTTTGTTGAACTCTTCTAGTATCTCTTTTTCTTCTTCATAAAGTATAGGAATATCCTTAATAAAAAACTTTTCCAAAGGTCTTTTTTCTTTATTAGAAATCACTTCCAATACTTTAATAAAAGATTTTGCCATTCTTTCTATGGTGCTTTTTTTAAAAATAGATGTGGCATAATCTATAAAACATGTAATATTACGGTCTTTATCTTCGCTACAGGTTAACAGTAATTCATTAACTGCCTTACCAGTTTTTAATTCCTGCTGCTTAAAGGTCAATCCTTCTACTTCTAAATCATGGAATTCCATATTATGATAATCAAAGCAAACCTCAAAAAGGGCAGATCGATCCAATTTTCTTTCAATATTCAGTTTTTCCACTAAAGTGTCAAACTGATACTCCTGATTTTCTAATGCCATAGCTACCGTTTTCTTTACTTCCTTCAAGTAATCCATATAGCATTTCTCACCCTCTGGAAATGTACGAATAACAAGCATATTGACAAACATACCTATACATTCTCTCATTTCATCTGTCGTCCTGCCAGAGACAGAGGTTCCAATGACTACTTCTGACTGGCCTGCATACTTTGCCAACACAATATTCCATGCACTCATTGTTAATATAAAATTTGTCACTCCCAGTTCTCTGGAATTTCTGCTTATTTCATTGGACAGCTTGTCTCCTAAGGAAAATTCATATCGTTCACCGCCAAACTCCTTTACCTCTGGTCTCTTGAAATCTGTAGGCAAGTCTAAATAGGAAAGATTTCCTGATAAATTTTCTAACCAGTAATCCTCCTGTTTTTTCATTTCCTTGGACTGTAAATATTCTCTTAACCATAGGGCATAATCTTTGTACTGTAATTTTATTGGCCAGATCTCTCCTGTATAAAGTCTATTAAAATCTCTTGTTAATAACTCTACGGCTGTTCCATCTGCAATAATATGATGAACATCAAACAACATAAGAGTCTGATTCTCATTTTGAATTAGCTTCACTCTCATGAGAGGAGCTTTATCCAATGAAAAAGGTTGTATAAATGTTTTCACTAATTTTTCCACATGAAATTCGCCCGTTATTTTTTCTACAAAAAAAGGTAATTCCCATTTTTCATGAATGATTTGCACAACTTCATTTTTTCTCCATTCAAAGGAAGTGCGAAGAATTTCATGATGTTCTACTAATTTTTCAAATGTTTTCCTTGCCTTGTCCACATCAATGCTTCCCTCAATGAATACAACGGACGGAAGATTGTATGCCACATTTTCTTTATTCATCCGATAAAGGATATACATACGCCTTTGGGCAGGGGATGTTGGGTAATACTCTGCCTCTTTAGCCCTTGGGATATGCTTTATGTTCTTCCTTTCTATGGGTTCCTTCCTTCTGCTTTGTATGAGCTCTGCTAGAGCTTTTGGCGATGCATTTGCAAAAATTTCTGATACAGATATAGAAATCCCCATTTCCTTTTGTAATTTTGCCGCAAGACTTGCTGCCTGCATAGAATCCCCGCCAATTTCAAAAAAGTCACTGTCTTCATCCAGATCTTCTAATACAAACAGTTCTTGAAATATTCTTAAGGTTATTTTTAATATTTCTTTGTCATCTACAACTAAATGACTTTTTGTACTTATTTCCTCTTTTTCATCTGTCTTTGTACATATGTCATGATGAAGTATGCTTTTTACTCTGTGTATGTTTATGGGAAATTTCTTTTTGTCAAAATGATAAGTAGGCAAATAGATTCTTTTTTTATCTACATTCTCATATAACAACTCCCAGTGAACAGGAATATTTTCACACCATATTTTACCAATCACTCCTAACAAATGAACCATATCATGCTTTTTCTCCTGTGGATGCCGTATACATGGAATAAATACATGACTTTCCTTTATTTCTTTATGTTTCTTTGCAAGGGAACAAAGAGTTCTCCCTCCTGTTTCAAGAAAAACTATATTTTCTTCTTGTAATGTATAAGACAAAACATCTTCAAATTTTACAGGATGAATAATTTGTTCTGACCAATATTGAGGCTGACTCATCTGCCCTTGTTCTGCAAGATTTCCTGTAATATTGGAAATTATTTTAAACTTTGGTTCTTTCATATTGAAAGTCTGTAAAAATTCAGCAAATTTCTTCGCCGCCCCTGACATCATTGGCGTGTGAAATGCATGTGAAGTTTTTAACATACTACAGATATATCCATCTTTTACGAGTGTTTCTTGTAAATTCCATATTTCTTCCTTTGTACCTCCCACGACACAATTATCTGTTGTGTTACATAAGGATAACCATATATTGTCCCTTGTATTTATATAGCTCTCCAATTTTTCCCTGGATATCCCTACAGACAACATCAAACCTGGCTCCTGTTCCTGCATAAGCTTTGCTCTCTTAAGGACTACCTTTACAGCATCTTCTAAACTCCAAATCCCTGCAAATGCCCCAGCAGTAACCTCGCCAATACTATGCCCAACAAGTATGTCTGGTTTTATTCCCAGCTCCATGAGAGTGGAAGCCATAGCATATTCTGTTAAAAACAATGCTATCTGGCTATATTTTGTCTCGTTTATTTGTTCTGGCTTTTCCCTTCCATAAAGAATTTCTAGGAATTCTTCTTTTTCATCTTCTGGCATTGCCTCCATTATTTTTTTAGCATACTTTTGAAATATTCCACAAATAGGATTATGATCTGGATTTTTATACAATTCCCTGGCCATACCTTGATACTGGCTTCCTTGTCCAGTAAATAGGAAGCATATCGATTTTTCTTTACTATTTACAATCTTCCTTTTTATAAAACTATCTACCTTTTTCTTGCCTTCTGTTATAAAGAATCCTCTATTAGCAAATGTTTTTCTTCCTGTTGTCAACGACCAAGCGGCATTTGTTAAGTTTCCAATATCTTCCTTTTCTTCTATGTATGAAGAAATATCATCCATAGTTGCCACCAGAGCCGTCTTTGTCACAGCTGAAACAGGGAAGAGATGATACTGCCTTTGCCTTGTCTCCTTTTTTTCTTCTTCCATATTTTCCTCTAAAACAACATGTACATTAGTGCCTCCTACCCCAAAAGCATTGATCCCAGCTCGTCTTGGAATATCCTCCTTTAATTTTTTCCACTCTTCCCCATCCTTTTTCACCAGAAAGGGAGAATCCTTAAAATTAATATTTTGATTCGGCGTTTCATAATGGAGGGTTGCTGGTAAGTATTTTTTATCTAAACAAAGAGCTGTTTTTATCAGCCCAATAATTCCAGCAGCAGTGTCTGTATGTCCAATATTTCCTTTCACAGATCCCACTGTGCAATAGGAGGTTTGGGATGTGCCAAATACTTGGGTTAAGGAATCTATTTCAATAGGATCCCCCAATTTTGTTCCTGTTCCGTGGGCTTCTATATAGGTTACTGTCCTTGGTTCTATTTCTGCATTTTCATAGGCATCTTTCAAAGTAATCGTCTGTCCTAAGGAGCTAGGGGCTGTATAACTTAACTTTGACTTTCCATCATTTCTCACAGCGCTTCCTTTTATGATCCCATATATATGGTCATGATCTTTCTTTGCATCAGCCAAACGTTTCAGAAGAACAATACCCATTCCATTGGAAAATATAGTTCCATCTGCCTTATCGTCAAAGGGCTTACATTTTCCGTCTTTTGAAAACATAAGATTGGGTTCATATAAATATCCTCCTTCATTGGGTAATTCTACAGTAACTCCTCCAGCCAATGCTGCATCACACTCTTTTAACAATAAAGCTTTGCATGCAAGATGAACCGTTACCAGAGAGGTGGAACAGCCTGTTAATATGGACATCCCAGGTCCTTTAAAATCAAACATATGGGAAAGTCTTGTTGCAAGAAAGTGATTCGTTGACTGAGTATAAATCTGATA
Organism: uncultured Lachnospiraceae bacterium; assembly: GCA_910589265.1. GTDB lineage: Bacteria > Bacillota > Clostridia > Lachnospirales > Lachnospiraceae > MGBC165282. Next base: position 12,231 of record CAJUTQ010000071.1, on the reverse strand, counting down.
AGTATCACTGTACCTTTCATTGCCAAACAACATACTCTGATACCAGACAAAATCATCGGATGCCCCTATGTAAACACCCATTCTGTCATTATAAAGTCCAGATGCAATTCCCCCATCCTCCATAGCCTGCCATACTCCTTTATATAAAAGGCGAAGCTGGGGAGACATTTTATTTACCTCGGCAGGAGTAATATTAAAAAAGGCAGGATCAAATTCTTCAATATCATCCAATACACCTTTTCTTCTAATATAGTTGGGATTATTCAATAATTCTTTTTCAATTCCTAATTCCTCTAGTTCCTTTGTTGTGTATTCATGAATGCAATCTTTTTTTAATATAAGATTTGTCCAAAATTCATGAATGCTGTTTGCCCCTGGTACATCTAATGCCATACCTACAATAGCAATATCATCCTTTGAAGTCCTTTGGCCTTTTAAAGCCCTTTTCTGAACAGGCTTCTCCCTCTTATGATTCTTGGAACGGATGGCTGCTGCAATTCCCTCAATCGTAGGATGATTTAAAAGAATGGATATAGGAAACTCCATTTGTAAGTTTTTGCACAACAGATTATGGACATACATCAACGCAATGGAATGTCCCCCTGCCTGAAAAAAATTTTCATCTATCCCAATTTCTTCCCTATTTAATACTTTTCTCCAAACAGAAGCAATCGCTTCTTCCAGATCATTTTTTGGCTTTACAACTACTTTATGTTTTTTTCTTCCTATCTCTGCCATTCTGCCCAATGCTTTGCGATCTATTTTTTCACTTATGGTCCTTGGCATATTCTCAACATAAATATATTCTGATGGAACAAAGGCTGGGGAAAGTTTATTTTCAGCAAATATACGCAGTTGTTCATCGGATATCTCTTTTTTGGAGCTATAAAATAATACAATATAATGGGCCTCATGACTGCCTTTTTTTACTAGACAAACACTTTCTGTAATTTCCTCATTTTCCAAAAAAGTCCTTTCTATTTCTCCTAACTCTATTCGAATGCCATTTACTTTCACCTGGCTATCCATTCTTCCTAGAAATTCATAATTTCCGTCTGGAAGCATTCTTGCCAAATCACCGGTTTTATATAACCGTCTATATTGATCTTGATCTCCCTCTTCAAAAAAAGGATTCTCTAGAAATACCTCTTTTGTCATCTCCTCTTTATTCAAATATCCCCTTGCCACTCCAGCTCCGCTAATACAAAGTTCTCCTGGAACCATTGGAGGAACTCGTTTCATATTTTTATCTACAACATAAAGGCGATATTCATTTAACGCCTTTCCAATGGGAACATTCCATGTTTTTTCTCCATGTCTTAAAGGGTAATGTGTGGCCCACATAGTTGCCTCTGTTGGTCCATACACATTTTCCAGGGAAATTTTTGTACAAAGAGCTAAAAATCTTTCCACCAAATCATTGCTAATTGCCTCTCCTCCAGTAAAAATCCATTTCAAAGAAGATATTTTTTTGCGGTTTTCTTCTTCCTCTAGACATTCCATAAATATTCTCAGCATGGAAGGAACAAAATTGATATGGGTAACTTTGAACTTTTCAATGGTCTGTAATATGGCAAATGTATCTTTCTCTTCATCTTTTGGGAGAATACATAAATTCCCCTCTCCAACAATCCATCCAAATAACTCTGTGCCGCTAATATCAAAAGAAAGAGGGGTCTTAAACAAATAGACATCTCCTTTTTTTAAGGGGAATCTTCTTTCTAGATCTTTTACTGTATTGACAATATTTCGATTTTCAATTATGACTCCCTTTGGTTCCCCTGTAGATCCAGATGTATATTCAATGTAAGCAACGTCTTTAGGATTTCGAACAACCTTTGGGTTTTCAGAAGTTTTATACTCCTCTATGATTTTCTCTACACAAAAGAGTTCAACATTTATCTCCTCTTTTACCTTGTCTAAAAATTCTTCTTTTGTAAGTATTGCCGATAATCCTGCATCCTTTTCAATATACTGAATACGGCTAATTGTATAGGATAAATCCATAGGGACATATGCCCATCCCGCTTTTAAAATGCCAAGAACAGAAACAACCATTTCAACACAACGCTCCATCCAAATTGCTCCTGCCTTTTTTCTTCCCCCTCCTACTTTTGTATTTAATAATTTTTCTGCAACAGCATTTGCCATATCGTTTATCTCTTTATATGTAAAAACATGCTCTCTTGAAAATACTCCTACTTCTTCTCCATACTGGAAAACCTTTTTTTCAAAAATATCCATTATACATTCTTGTTTCAATGGAAAAAAGGAGCTCTCTCTCTCCCATTCCCATAAATGTTCTCTTTCACCAGGAAGAAAAATATCCATATCTTTAATGAATATATCCGGGAATTCACAAACCTGTTCCATAATTCCCACTAATCTTTTTCCAAAATTTTTCATGTAATGTTGGGAAAAGCTCTCTTTTCTATATTGAATCCTCAAGAAAGCATTTTTTCCTATTTTCTCATAGATTACCGTTATTTCCCCTGGATAAACGCAGAAATCCCAATCTTTCTTTCCTATAATATCTTGGCATCCATGCTCTTCATACACATCATATATAAATGTATAATCAAAGATCGTTTTTTCAGAAAGAGAATGGATAGCTTGTTCCCGAATCATGAAATTATTAGGATAACCAATGTTCATGTATCCCCTAAAAGTATCGTTTTTTACTTCGTTCACAAGACTTTTAAAACTATCACTATCTTTTTTCTTACAAAATAATGGAGTGTTATAAATATAACAGCCGATTGCCTCCTCATCCTTTTTTTCTGGCCGATAGGTAAAAGGAGAAGAAATAGCAAAATTTCTGCTTCCTGTACATTTCATAATTCCCGCCATATATATAGCTGTCTGAAACATGAATTCTGAAACTTCCAGTTCTTTTGCTCTCTCTTCCATCTTTTCTACTAAATTTTCAGGAATAGAAATTTGAACTTCTGACCCGATTAAGTTCTTTTTATCTCTGTCCATCTGGGAAAATTCTTTGATAAATTCTGGGGCCGATATATTCTCTAATTCCTTTTTCCAAAATTCTCCCTGTTCTTTATATTCTCCATCCAAAAGTTTCTTATTTTCCTTTTTAATAAAGCTGGAAAACCGCAAATCTTCTTTCATGTTTATCTCAAAAGGTGTATGAAAAATCATTGCTTCATAAATAGAAAAAAGTCTTTTTATAAATATGTCTGCTGAAATGCCATCTGCGATTAAATGATGCATACAAAGAAGTACATAATTTTTTCCTGTCTTTTCCTTAACATAATTTATACGAAGCAAAGGAGCTTTATATAAGTCCAGTGGCTCTGTAAAGGTCTTTATCCCTATCTCCCTTGTCTCCTCCTCATTCTCACTAAACACAAGAGGAATATCTATAAAGACATCCTCTCTGGATCTCATATAAATAGTATCTTCCGTTTCCTCTAGACAAAGGTGTAATGCCTCCTGTTCTGAAACAAGAAAATTTCCTGCATCTTCCAGTACTTTACAATCTATATCTTTTACTTCTAATGTAACCATAATGTGATAATCGCTGCTGTTTTTTGTACAACATTCAAAATATATCCCTTTTTGTACCTGACTCATCTCAAATCTATAGGACATTTGATTCTCTCCTTTATCTATTGTACTTTACTTTCATTTGTAATGTTATGCCCATATGCCTCCAGCATATATAGACAGTACTGTCAGCATTGTTTGGTGAACGACATCTATCATCAAATTTCCCACATCATTGACTGTAGCTTTTCCCTGCCTTTTCATCTCAGCGATATGGGACCAAAAACCACTAATTCCATAAATATACATGCTCACTAATGTTCCCAGCCAAAATCCCCCTTGAAACCATATACACATAATACCCATAACGCCTAGTCCCAATTGAGAAAAACCATATTTAATTTGAAACGGTCCTCCTGGCCACCCCAATACCTTTGCATTGTCCTCTGCTTTTATAATATTTGTTATGGTCCCTATAACTCCTATGAGACCAAATGTCACAACAAACTGATGGAGCAATAATGTGGAACACACAGTTGAAATATTCCCAAATCCTTGGGTCATTGCTAATTGAATCATACCTGTAAGCATACCTGCTGCAATAAGAACTATAATAAACATATGGCTACCCCCTGTAGTTCTTTCTAGAACTTTCTAAATCGTTTGTATCGTTGATGTACAATTATATTTTTTGACTTTTTTTCATATTTTTTTATAAATATAAGGATTTCTTCTTTTAGTAGATGGCATATATCTTCCATATTCCCTGTTGACAAATTCATTGGTTCCTCAAATATTTTTTCCACCACACCTAGTTCAAATAAATCTGCTGCTGTCAGCTTCATTAACTCCGCCGCCTCGTCTGCCCTCTCATTTGTATTCCACAAAATGCTTGCATATCCTTCTGGAGTTAAGATAGAATAGACAGCATTTTCTAACATCCATACTTCATTACCCACACTTAAGGCTAAGGCTCCTCCACTTCCCCCTTCACTAATAATAATAGACAAAATTGGAACTTCCAGTGTTGACATATCTTTTAAAAGTTGGGCAATGACTACTCCTTGTCCCTGCTCTTCTGCCTCTTTACCACATGCCGCCCCAATAGTATCAACAAAGCAAACAATTGGCCGCTTAAATTTTTCTGCCTGCTTCATTAACCTTAGCGCTTTCCTATAACCATTAGGAGAAGCCATTCCCCAATTGCGATATTTTGCTTCCTCTAAACTCTTTTTTCCTTTTTGCTGACCAATAACAGTCACTGGATATCCATTTAGGCTTGCAATTCCTCCAATGATTGCCGGATCATCACCCATTGTTCTATCCCCATGGAGTTCTTCAAATTCTTCAAATATACGGTCTATATAATCCATACTTGTAGGGCGATCTTTCGAACGGGCAATTTTTACTTTCTGCCAAGGGCTTACATCTTGTAACTTTTTAGAATGTAAGAGGCCTTGCCAGGATTTTTCCAGATTTTTAAGACGAACTCCTTTCTTATGTAAGGATAACAGCCTTCCCAGCCTTTCTTTCATATCTTTTCGTTCCACAATATCATCTACAAATCCGTGAGACAATTGAAATTTTGCTGTCTGAAAATCCTCTGGTAACTTTACTCCTGTATTTTGTTCGATTACTCTTGGTCCAGCAAAACCTATCATTGCACCTTCTTCGGCTAAAACGATATCAGCAATCATAGCAAAGCTTGCACTGACTCCCCCCATTGTTGGATTCGTTAAAATAGAAATATACAATAGTCCCTGCTCACTATGCCTTTTCACAGAGGCTGCTGTTTTTTCCATCTGCATTAAGGAAACAATTCCTTCCTGCATTCTTGCTCCACCAGAGCAGCAAAACAAAAGGACAGGGAGTTTTTTTTGTGATGCCCTTTCAAAAAGAATTGTTATCTTTTCCCCAACAACGTATCCCATGCTTGCCATCATAAACCTTGTATCCATGACACCAATGGCAGTATGTATTCCATTTATATGAAGTTCTCCTGTTACCACTGCATCTTCTAGTTTATGTTTTTTCTTTAGTTCTCTTAATAGCCTTTCATACTTTTCATCATGTAATGGATTGGAAAATTTTTTTTTAATTCCCACTCTATAAACTTATTATTATCCGCTAATGTACCAATTCTTTTGTATGCATGAAGTCTCATATAATATCCACATTCTGGGCAAATGGAATCTCTTTTATCTAATACGTCCCTTAAAATTTCCGTTTTGCATCTCTTACAGACTCTTCCCCTTGATTCTGCTTTCATCTTTAGCCCTCCTCTTCATTTTATATAAATTTTTCCCTATTTTTCTGTCTTTATCGACATAAAATTTATTTGCATTTTATCATGTATTTTTTCCATTTTTGTATTATATGTAAGAAATACGATTATCTGTGTAACTTTTTTTTCCAATTTCTTCATATCTTCTTTTCCTCTTATTTTTACTTTCTCTCTATCCTGTGATAAACTATACAGAAACAGTATTGTTTAGGAGGAATAGGAACCTTGATAGAAAAAACAAAGCTTCTTACGATTGGACAATTTGCATCCATGCACGGAATCAACAAAAAGACTTTAATGTGGTATGATGAGATTGGATTATTTAAACCTGCATTCATCCACCCAGAAAATGGGTATCGCTACTACAACTACCATCAAAGTCCTATATTGGAAACCATTCTTCTCCTTCGGGAACTGAATGTATCCATCCATGAAATACAATTATTTATGAACAATAGATCCGCCGCCAGCCTTTTAAAACTCTTAGATGAAAAAATTACCCATTTGGATCTTCATATGTCCCACTTAAAAGCTATTCGGAAAACTTTGTGCAACCATCATCACAATATGCTCACTTTATTGAACATAGATTTATCAGAAATTCATATTATTGAAAAAAAGAAACGACGTCTTGTTACTGTGGACATAGGCAAAGATATTTCCTTTGACCAATCAGTAGAAATGATTATAGCTGAAACAAAAAAATATAAACTTCATCGTCTCCACGATGCCTCTTATGGGACAATGATATCTACAGAAAGTTTATATAATGGAAATTTTGATGATTATTCCCAACTATTCATTGAGATCCCCTTTCCTATACAAAAAGCAGGACTTCATATTCAACCCCAGGGAAAATATGTCCAAGCCTTTTTCAAGGGAGACTGGGAAAAAATGTTTCTTAAATATGAAGAAATTTTTGATTATGTAAAAAAGCAAAGCTTAAACCTATATGGATTTTCCTATGAAATGATAATCAATGGCAATGTAACAGACAAGTCTACAGAGTATATTGTTCAGATTGAAATTCCTGTCTCCTCATGAGCATACAAAAGAGAGCAGATGAGTGGTGTATCCCTTCTTAAGATAACTATAAAACTGTTTTTGGACTGTACTGGCGCTTTGAAAGTTCCAGCTTTCTCCCAATGCCTACTCTCACTATTTAAAGTAGCCTAAAGTACCATTTACAAGGGACTACACAAGGTAACTGGATGATGAGAAGTGTAGACCTTTTTGGCTGCCTGTGCCGTATATACGAAAGGCAAGAAATCTGGCGGGAAAGCTCTCTATTTCCACTCTCTCAGAATTTTGATAAAATGTAAGAAATAGAATGATAAATGAGAGGCCTAAGGAGTGTTAACATGGAGGAGCTGTTCGTTTATGCTATTTTGCTTAATGAGGATTTAGTAACAGAAAACGAGTACAGTAAACGGCTTGATGAATTATTTCTCAATGACCCCGAAAACGATAATTTGCTCTATTTAGAATGGGAAACAGACATAAAAAAAGCCATTATTTATATAAGAACACATATTGATTACAATCATCTTGACCTTGAACAGTTTGGCAGAATTTTCATCAATAAACTAAAGGTAGTCTATATAAATTGTTGGGATATAAAATATTTTGCAAGTCGAATGTATAGTTTATGGAAAAGTCTACCTGGAAGCATTCAGAACATAGAACCATTTTGGACTCTATGCTATGGGGATGACCCTTTATCATGGGGCGATGAAGAACAGACCAGAAACATTTATGAGCATATGTTAGACTACTATAAGAATTAAACGAATATGGCAAGGAGCACAGGGCGTTGCAGGTTAAGGAAACGAATGGTATACACAGCCCAAAAGGAAAAGCGTCTGTGACCGGCTCAGACAGTTATAGGCAGAGAATAAGAGACAGGACACTCAATCCTATCAAAACAATCGTCGAAGAAATTATGACGTGAAATGCTGAAATGGAAAATAATACCGAAGGAATTCCTGCGGTGCGTACATAGATTTTCAGAATGGGAACACGAAAAAAAGTTAAGCAGTAGTTAAAAATAATTCCTGCTATTTAACTTACATTCCATTGTTTTTTGAACTCCAATCAACTATACTATCCTAGGATCGATCCAAAAATTGTGAAGGAGATAGTAAAACATGGCAATAGGAGATGTCATCAAAAAATATAGAAAAAATAGAGGAATGACACAGGAGGAAATGGCTACTTGTCTTGGCATAACTACCCCTGCTGTCAGCAAATGGGAAAGAGGTAACACACTGCCAGATATTACTTTGCTTGCACCTATTGCACGGCTACTTAATATTACTACAGACGAACTTTTGTCCTTTAAGGATGAATTAACAGATGAAGAAATTAACCAATATCTATCGAATGTTCAAAAAGACTTGAAGGATAAGCGCTTCCATGAAGTGTTTATTTCTGTAAAAGAAAAAATTGAAGAATATCCAAATTGTGAAAAACTAATTTGTCAAGCAGCAATTATCCTTGATGTGAACCGAATAGCAACAAAACTTCCAAATAAAGAAAATTATGATAATACCATATTCAGATGGTTCGAGAGGTGTTTGCTCTCAAAGAACGAACAGATTCGAAACCAAGCGGCAGATTCACTATTCCATATGTATTTTCGAAAAGGAGATTATGGAAAGGCAAATCAATATTTGGATTGTTTCTCTTTGGAAAACCCTGAACGCAAACGCAAGGAAGCGCTTTTAAACAGGAAAACAGGAAAACGGGCGGAAGCCTATCGTGCATACGAAGAATTAATTTTTACTGGGTATCAGCACATTCAAATGATATTAAATGATTTGCGTACCCTTTATATGGAAGATGACAATCATGAAATGGCCAAAAAGCTTGTTGAGGTTTCTTCTTCTGTTGCATCCACACTTGAAATGGGGAAGTATAATGAGGTTTGTTTCGGATTGGATGTTGCCGCATGGGAAAAGGATGTTGGGTGGACAGCGCAGCTTATGCAAGATATTTTGGATGGTATTGAGACAATTGGTGATTTTGGGAAATCCAAACTTTATCAACATATGGCATTAAAAACTGTTAGCTCTGAATTTTCAGTTGGCTTAAAACAAAAACTTTTGGAATCTTTCAGAGATGAATCGTTTCATTATATGCAGGGAAATGAATACTGGGAAAAACTGAAAAACGGCGTTTCTAGTAGTTAAACCAGACTATTATAGTAACCATTTATAAGTTAATAAAATCTTACTTTCATTTTTAGGGAGTAAACTCTGAGGGGCAAGGTATTTGTACCTTGTCCCTTGATTTTGCATATTATAGCAGTACATGTCATTTTTGCAGCATTTTTATACGACGATTATCCCGGTATTGACAGTTTCCACAACTGTTGACCTAAGAGCATGTATTCTGATGACCCATTTCATTTGATTATCAGCCTTCAGTTTTTCGGTAATACCCTCACGTTCTGCCCGTTATTCCATCAGGCGGTCAAACATTCCCTGATCCTGTTGTTTCACATCGATAAGGTAGGTTGCCACTTGTCATAAGATTTGTGTAAAATACCTTTTTATACTCACAGATATACCGCAAATGGGCTGATCCCATACACCAATATGCCCTTCTTTTTTTCTATGGGTAATTCCAAGCAGGGAATATAATAATCTCCCTGCAGCTCATACCAAAAACCATTGTTTTCGTCATAAATGTACTTGTTCATGAAAAAATCCTCCGCTATAATATATTTGCACATACTGAACCACTTCCTGTCAAGTAGACAGTAAAAAAACAAAAATTTTAGCTGCCAATCACTTTTTTGTGTTGTATTGCCAAATAGAGCGTTTCATTTTGTGCCTGGTTCAAAATCCCCTCCTTTCGATTTCGTCGAGTTTTTGTAAGAATGCCATCTTCAGCTTTGCTTTCCGTTTTTCTGCCTAAGGAAGCCTGTTTTCAGCACGTAACTTTTCTAATTCAGACAGTTCACTCGCAGTCTTCCTTTTTCCTCTCTTGTCAACCAGGCCTTCAACTCCATCAGATTGATATTTTCGTATCCATTAACATATCTGCAAGATACCGGCTATTTTTCTGCTGTCTACGCATCGTCCATTTCATACTCAATATAGTATGTTACTATTTCCACCCGTTCCTCATAGGTAGTTTTTCTTCCTTTGGTCAGGATACTGGTTCCTCCTGTTCCAAAAGAATTTAGATTCTCATGACCATTCTACTTCATCATCCAGTTCCGCAACTGTTTATCAGAACGGATTCCATATTTTTTCTGGATTTCTCTTCATCTCCCTTTTCCTGAAAGATAATCTTAGTCCTTCAGCCCCCAAAGACGGATATATCATTGCCCATTCGATAATCCTCGTCCCATTCGTTCCCAGACTTCCAGCGATACTTTCTGTTGAACAGCTTCCTTCCAAATATTTTGTAACGGCATCTAATTTCATTTCAAAAGAGTATTTTGAATGTTGTCCCATAAAAATATGCTCCTCCTCATAGTGACCGTTTTATTATTTCATCTGTCTACCATAAAGGAAGTATAGCATTGCTCACAAGTTCATCGGCTCTGCATCTAATATATCTGGCTCTTTCATGACGGTTACTTGTAGATTTTTTGTTTTAATCCATGTTTCCTTTCTGCATTTTGGACAGTAGAGAGGATAACTTATCAGAACAGTATCCTCCCTTATTCTGTCACAGGTCTTGCCTGCGCATATAGGGCAGATTATCCATTTGTTTTCCATCATTATCTTTCTTGTTCTTTAACCCTTTTCTCTAAAATATCAGAACAACCACGGCTTTTTTTGAACTGATATTCTAAAATCTGTTCAAAATCATTATTCAGAACATAGTAAACATTGTTTTCACTAACCGAATATACAAAAGAAACTCTTGTCGCCCAAATTCCTTCTTGTTTTACGGATTTTAATATGCGGAATGCCTCATCAACCGAAAAGTTATCTCCACATCTTTTAAGCTGTTCATCAGCTCTTTCAAATCTATTATCACCAAATACGATATAAGGTTTTGTTATTTCGGGTCTTAATACAGAATAATTAGTAATCAGTGAATATTGTGCCTGTTCTAATCGGTATCCTAACCCCGGCTCAATAATAAGTACACGCCCGTATTTATCCGAAAGCATAGCTTGCATCGTGGCATCAAGAGCATATACAATCTTATTGTTTTTCACTATAGTAAGTGCATCATCAAACGTAATCGCACCTTTTATAAAACTTTCGGTCAGTTCTGAAATAGTACAGCATTTTTTGTTGGCAATATATTTCCCGTTCTCATTACCATTCACATAGAGCAATGTACCAACATTTCCATTCTTATTTATTCCATGAAAGGAGTGATAATTACCATCGGGCATTTTGATACCAATATAAAATCTATCTTTTTCTCTGATAACAGTATATGTCCAAACTGCAAGGTCTATATCAAAATTAAATCCTACGATGGTATCATTTCCATTATGAACAAATCTCGTGCACATAATTAAATCCCCCTAATTCGTTCCATATTTCCAGATTGTATCGCTTTAATATTCTGAGAAATTTTTTCCTCTGACCAATCCCACCATTTCAATTTAAGTAATTTTGAAATGGTTTCATCATTAAACCGTTTTCTGATAGGCTTTGCTGGTACTCCTCCCACAACGGTATAAGGCGCTACATCTTTCGTGACAACACCACGAGTACCTATCATTGCACCATCGCCAATTGTAACACCTGCCAAAACGACTGCTTCATAGCCAATCCATACATCATTGCCGACAATAATATCTCCTTTGTTATCCCACGCTTTTGTAACATTTGTTTTCCCAAGTTCCCACTCATGGAAAAATAAGGGAAACGGATATTTGGACAGAGAAGCCATTGTATGATTTGCGCTATTGAAAAGAAATTTTGCACCGCAAGCAATTGAGCAAAACTTTCCTATAAGGAGTTTGTCGCGGTTAATCGGATAGTGATAAAGAACATTGTTCTTTTCAAAATCCGTAGGATCATTCACAAAGTCGTTATACATGGTATAATCTCCTACGGTAATGCTTGAATCGGTAATTGCATTTTTTAAGTAAATAGTCTGCATATCACCTGTCCGTGGATATAAAATTTTAGTGTTCGCCATTTTTGTAATCCTCCTGTTGAACATGCTACATTCTAATTGTACACATGAGCAAAACTATTCTCAATACACCAAACAATGCAGAAACAATCCGTAGAAAAATGCTCATGTACGGTAAAGAAGCAAGCAACCGAAAACAAGAGATAGACCGCCAGCACCACACTATTCCGAACCAAAGAAACCAAAGACCAAAAGACAAGCATTGTGGAAAAATCTAAACTTTTGGATTTTTCCACAATGCCGACTACTACGGAATCCCTCTCATTCTTTATTCCATAAAACCTATTGTAGATAATTTGTGGGTACAATGCTATATTAACAAT
>CAJUTQ010000070.1 GCA_910589265.1 uncultured Lachnospiraceae bacterium | reverse complement strand
GTGGTAATCTTCCCTGTTTTGGACTATAATATTTATCGGTATTATTCATAGCAGAATTATTATACCAAACAAAGAAGAACGCTTCCAGGTATGATGCCTAAAAGCGTTCTTTTTTCATAGGACTTTTTTCACAGCCCCTTCCTTTTTCCAGTCATTTAAAAAATGAATGGCCATGATACTTTCCACAACAACTTTATCCATATCTCCTTTTATTTTATTCTTCTCTGTATATTTTCCATAGTTATCTTTAAAAAAAGGATGGTTTTCAGAAATCTCCTTTATTTTACTTGCTATATCCATATGCATACCTGTAAATTCATATTGGCTTTTGTTCATCCCTTTTTGGTTATTATAATTGCGCATATGATAAGCAATCTGTTCATCGGTGCAATGAAAGTAAGTTGTCACATTCATATTAAACTTATGAAAACGCTCCTTTAGAAACTCTGGAAACTGGCTAAATCTTTTTCCAAGGACATGAAAGATCTTCTCTTCAAATAAAGCGTCCCCTTCTTCATCTATGAAGGCCTTTCCATCATGGTCATACTTATATTCTTTATAAGGAATATCATAAAATTCTGCCCCCTCTCTCTTAATGACTAATCCATCGCATCGAAACAATTCTGCGTAAGATAATCTTTGCAGTCCATCTATTAAATGAGACTTTTTCTTTCCATTCACTATTTGCTCACAAATTACAATCTCTGGTATAGGCTGTCCATTTAATATTCTTGTTAGATATTTGTTCTTTTGTCTCTCTGTCCATTGAAAAGGCTTTCTTTGCAAAATATGTTTTTTATTGATCTTTCCATCTCTCATTTCATCTAGCAAACTGCCTAGAGGGAATTTATCCATTCGGTAGTTATCTGTTACATCTATGGGTATCATATTGTCCATCTTATATTCCTCCTTATATGTATTGGACTGTTTTGTAAATAATCCTATATTTTCATTCATTCTTGCACTCTTCATATGCTCATAATACTCTTTTTCTGTTAATCCCAATTTCTTTTTTATTTCAAAAACAGGCACCTGATTCATTTTCATTTTGATGATTTCTCTTGTCATTTTCGACAAGCTATGAAGGTACTTTTCTATTCTCTCATCTTGACCAGTTTCTCTTTGTTCTACTATATCTTCCATATGAAAAGGAGATGGAATCATATCTCCCATTGTCAAATATTTCGAATCTCCAAAAGGTGCATTAAGAGAAATATCCTTAACTGGCATACGCTTTGCTTTGCCCTCTTCATCAAAGATTTCTACCTTTCCACACCGCTTGTCCCGATGCTGCCTTTTCCATTCATCGATCATTGCCAGCTTCAGCGCATTATATATATAACCGTCAAAATCCCCTTTTTTCGGATCATACTTGCCCTTTAACACTGTATGGGCCAGCACCTCACCTGCTACAGAATAAAATTCTGCCATATCCTTATCAGAAATTCCTCCAAACATCCTATAAAAAATCTCATCCACTACTTGATAAAGTTTTTTCATATTGTTTTCACAGTATACTGTTAACTCTTGCTTCATTTCATCCACATCCTATCTCCCTTTTATCAGTTTTCTTATTCCATCGACTACTCTAAATTTTAGAACATGCGTTTGTTTTTGTCAACTAGTAATTCGAATATATGTTCTAATTTTTATTTCTTCTTTCCATCATCATCGGTTTTTTTGTCGTTCTATGAAAAAAATATAAAATGTCCAATACAATCCTATACATAAGTTTTCATTATTGCATTTTTTTCAGATAATATCTCTTCTTATGAAACAAAAAAATGACCCTACTTTTTATGAATAATATAGCCAATCCTCTTCTTACTTTACATAAAGTCATGAATTTTTTTATTATGGATTTCTATTTTCCCCTTATATTTCTCTCTAGAATCCATACCCATCTCTCATTTACAAATTTTTTTCGGAGTATTTCAAATACAAATACAGAAGTATATATTGCACCCCCAAACAAAATAAAACATTTTATAAAAAGGAGAAGATAAAAAATCCCATGATAGAAAAATTTCAAATAACAAAAGAATATAAAGTAGATCCCAGAACATTTGGAGGACTTATTTATCCTTCTGATTTTAACACAGATTATCGGGGAAAAAGGAATCAAACAGGTTCCCCGATTGCCCGTCGGATTGCCCAGGACCAAAACTTTGATAAGGGATGTAAAAGGTGAAAACCTTTCCTATCTTGTAAAAAAACTATGGATGGAGGTAAAAAAATTGAATCAACATAGAAACTGTATTTATATACCAAGTATTGACGCCAAAGATTTATATTTAGCAAATAATCAAAAGAATACTGGGAAAAAGAAAGTGGGATACAAGCTTGTAACAAAAACAGGAGATATTCCTTATAACCGCTTTATAAGTTCCCTTGATTTTAGTCTTGACCGTGAAAAAATTCGAGAAATCGCAGACCAGGTTTACACTAAAAAAGATGTGTTCTCTTTCGTTCATCATGGAAAAGAATACAGTGATAAAATTATCAATGTCACCTTTCAATATAGCAGTAAATGTTTTAACAAACTAAAAAAGAATACTTATGTGATGGATGGATACTCTCTAGATGATTTACATTTTGAGGATAATATTGCTGTGGATTGTGGAAATATTGTGGGCCTTCTTACCCTTACTCCTACATGGGAAAAAACAAGGATAGAACTCCCTCTAGGATTTGATTTTATAGAAGATGGGGATGGAAATTTCGTTTACACAGCGAAAACAATAGAAACAACCTATTCTAGAAAAGATTTGCGGGATTATTTATATTCCCATGGATTTTACTGTAATGGATATCATTATATTCGTTTAAAACGCACTTCTGGTTCTGCTAGAGTAGGAAAATGTTTATTTATTGAGGAAAGCCTCTATCCCAAAATCCATGAATGGGAAATGTGTGGATTAATGGTTAAGGAAGGAGATCCTATAGATTTAGCTGCCTTAGAATCTTATATTTCTCTTTCTGCAAGCAGCGCCATAGATACTTTGGACATTGACCCGAAAAGTATTTTGATCATTCCTGATTGTGAAAGTACTTTTATGGAAGATTCTGTTATTGTTGAAATGGATAAGAATAAACGAGTTGTTGCAAGGGAAGGCCACGTTGAAATATCCAATTCTGTTTTTGACGGTCAATCTCTCATAGATAAAAGCGTCATGGGGAAATATGGCTGTTATGGAATGGTTTTATTGAGAAATCGTTTTTTTAAATCTTGCTGTTTTAACACAAACATAGAACAATGGTTCAAAGATAACCATATTACAGACCTTTCCCAACTCCATAAAGACTCTTTCACTTTGGCAGATAAAATAGAAGATATTAAACTCATCACAACCCCAAATAGCGTGAAATATACTAAGTTTGCTTCCTTATCCCAATGGCTCCATAACATTGATTCCACATTCACCATTGTAAAACACGAAAAGAAAACCCATTTTTTTCATGGACGGATGGTACAGGCCCATTATCAGCTCCTCAATACATTGCAGCTCACACCAGAGGAAGTACATGAATTATTAGAGCCTTCCCTCCAATATGTGAATATGTTAAACACGGATACGGACGTATTCAAATACCATATAAAATGCTCGGTATTGGATTCCTCTCCTGAAAACCTTTCCAATGTTTTTAAAAATAAACAGGAGATGATATACACCATGTTGAAAGTATCGGATACATTTCTTAAGACAAAGTATTTTTACGACTTTAAAAAGGAGACATGTAAATCTTATTTAAAAAACTTGAAAAAGGGGCATATTCTCATTGACGGCAATTATTCCGTTTTGTTTGGAAATCCTTACGAAATGCTTTTACATACTATTGGTCAATTCGACGCTGCATCTTTAGAATCTTCCCTTCCCATTGGAACCATTCACACAAAAAGATACCCCTACGGAAAAAAGATTTTAGGCTGTCGAAGCCCTCACATATCTACGTCCAATGTTTTCATATCTACGAACCAAAAACACCCCTTCATTGACAAATATTTTAATTTGACCAAGGAAATTGTCTGTGTCAATGCCATTGGGGAAAACATCATGGAACGCCTAAGCGGCTGTGACTATGATAGCGACATGATGATTGTTACGGATAATGAAATACTTATTCATGGAGCCTTAAAAAACTATGATGTATTTAAAGTTCCAGCAAATCGAGTTTCTGCTAAAAAGTCTCAGCGTTTTTACACAGATAAAGACAAAGCAGACTTAGACTATCGCACAAGCGAAAATAAAATAGGAGAAATTGTCAATTTATCTCAAGAACTGAATACCCTCATGTGGGATAGGATCAACAGCTCTTTTGCCTCCTTGAAAGATAGTTACAAAGAAATAAAAGAGATTTATCATGATATTTGTATATTAAATGTTCTAAGCTGCATCGAAATTGATAAAGCCAAGAAAGAATTTGATATTTCCTCCAGCAGGGAAATAAAAGAAATAAAGGACAAATGGTCCCGCCATACTTCTGATCATAAAGTTATCAAGCCCGCATTTTTAGGATTCATTGCTCAGACAAAAGGATACAGCAATCCCAAGGCAAAAAAGTATGACTACCATAAAACTTCTATGGATTATTTGCTAAAGAGGATCCGTCAATATCGCTCCAGTAAAACAGATGGAAAAAACTTTCTCCCCTTATCCCAGTGTTTTTTCTTTCCTGACTTTCGCTCCTCTTCCGTGAATTGGAAACAGATTCACAAAATGGTGGACCTATGTGAATCTGCCCTTTTAGCAATCCAAGCCATCTGGTCAAAAGAATACTATTCTATAGAAGAAAAATATACCCTCCAAAAGAGCTGCAAGGAAGAGCTTGTTTTTGAAATGGAAAAGATGAAAGTGAACAAACATACCTTATTTACATTGATAACTTATATAGATGCAAAAAAATATTCTTCTATATCCAAGCTCTTATTTTTTATATTATTTCATTACAAAAACAACCAAATTATTGAGATCATGGCCCAATGTCATGCACCTGCTTCCTATATAAAGGAGTCCAAAAATGGTGAAATTGATTTATATGGAATAAAATTTACAAGAGGAGGAAGAAAAATCTATGAATAAAAAAGAATTGGTAAAGGAACTGTCCAAACGGGCTGACTTAAGCAGCTATATGGTGGAGGAACTTTTTCATATAACCTATGACTTAATTGTGGAAAAGCTTATCTTGGATGAAGTTGTTGAAATCCCAAATATGGGAACTTTTTTCCTTGCCAAGAAAAATGCCAAAGGCCTATTATGTGGAAAGGAAAAAAGGATAGAAAAAATATGCATTTATCCCATTTTTAAAATCAATGAAAGTTTAAAAAAGAAAATCAAACAGAAAAATGGCTGGAAAAAAACATCCTAAAAAGTTAGGAAAACCTTTTTTCACCCGGTATGTTTTTCTTCGGAACTTACTGGAAAACTATCCTGTACTTCCGCCAAAAATAAAGCTGGAAAAAATAAGGGAGCTATAGGAAGAAGAACAATACAATGGCAAATCTTATCTTCCCTTTTCTCATACAAGCGGTGGTGCTTCTTTTTCTAGAAGTATGGCCGCTTGTCTCTTTTTTAAGGAAAGATAGAGCAATTTTGGAGGTGATGAATTATAACAAGCTTATCTTATGCATCTATTTACAAAAATAAGATTATCCATCTCTTATTAGAAAATCAAGACTTTATAGCCTTAATCAATCCTCCTTCCAAAGATTGGGAATATGTTTTTGATTATGATTTTGTTATGGAGACAACGAAGGATGTAGGAGCTTTTGTTATTGTAGAAACAGCTATTGAAGATATACGCCAAAACATGTTTACAGATTTCAATATTTATGTATCTATTTTTGCGTCAAAGGAGCTGGTAAGAATTACAGACTCTACCGTTCCCACTGTGGAACAAGTGAAAAACATGGGATATATTGCAGGAACCTATGGGAACCGTATCGACATCTTATGTGACATTGTGGATAAACAATTAAATGGAAAAGAAAGTCTGCTAGGCATAGGAACTCTTACTTGCTCCCCTAAAGATTTTTGTACCTTATATTGTCCTAAGGATGGCTATTATGGGAAACGCCTAAAATATACCATTACGAATCTTCACGAATGAGGGGCCTATGGAAATTAGCAAACAATCTTTATTTCCATACTTACTATATAATCAGCCTATTCCCTATCATCCCCATATCACAGTACATCCTGTAACTATGAAGGACATTGTCTTGTTTCAAACATTGTCCAAATCCATTACCCTTAGAAAAAACAGTATATTCCACGATAAAAAAATTATTAAAATGACCTATCTGGATTTTCTCCATCATAGTTTGGGAAACAAGGAATTAGAAGCTTCCTATGAAATTCCTGGGTTATCCCAATATCTCTTTTATTCCATTCAATTATTACAGCTATGCTGTAAAGATGCAGAAATAAAAATCCATGAACAGACAAAGGAATTTTGTATCAATCATGAATGGATTACTCCCCAAATATTTGATGATCTAAGACGGATTATCATTATTCAAAATGATATTTCCTTTGATATGGATGCATTTCTTCATTACGATACAGAACAGCGGTTAATAAAAGCAGAAAATGCCCAAAGCAGGGGAAGGGACAAGGGAAATCTGGAAGATTACATTGACTCTCTTGTCATAGCCATGAACACAACAGAAGAAAGAATCAGCCATATGACTATTCGCAAGTTTTGGCGCTACATGAAACGATATCAGCTCCATGAACATTATAAAATTGCTAAAACAGGGGAATGCAGCGGTATGGTTTCTTTTAAAGAGCCTATCAAATATTGGATGACTTCTCTGGAAGAAGAAGATAAATACAAGCATTTAAAAACCGATGAAAATGAATTAAGGGGAAAAGTGCATTAATCTTCCTCTTATTTTATTTTAAATAAAGAAAAAAAGAAAGTGAGGAATTCAAATGTCTCAAAACGCAAAAAATTTTTTAGTAAGTACTGCTGATTTCGCCTTATATTACAACGATATTTTAGCATGTACTGGTACGACCAATCTCAATGCCTCTATTGAGGTAGCTATGCAGGAGCAGAATGTCAATGCAGGAAAAGGTAATAAACTCCTTTACTCTTTTAAATATGGGAGGGAATTAAATGTTACCTTGGAGGCAGCTGATTGGAAGTTAGAGTATATTGCTGCCCAAGCCGGATCTAAAATTACAGAAGGTCTCTCTGATATTTATAAGTTAGGGGAATGTATTGAATTGACTTCTGGACTTGGGGTATTGTCATCCACTCCCCTTGGAGATGTTGCCGTTGAATTACAAAATGGCAATATTGTCACAGTGACTCCTCAAGGGACAGCCATTGACTTAACCCAGTTTGGCGTTGAAAAAGGAACGGTTTTGGCAACTTATCAATATACAAGAATTGTGAAAACAATTACTATTGACGGGGACACAGCTCCCAATGTTTACAAGCTCGTCCTGGACGCAGATAAACACAATAACAAACTAGGCAAAGTAGGAAGCGTTCAAATTATTATTCCATCTTATCAGCCAAGCGGTAACTTTACGATTAGTTTCACGCCAGATGGTGTATCCAGCACAAATATTGACGGTAAAGCCCTTGCCGTGGAAGGGGACAGCTGCTCAGGAGGCTCTAGCGTATATGCCTATATTAAAGAGTTTGATGAAATGACAAACGTCATGAATGTCACAGAAATTGCAGCTACTCCTTCTACCCTTACCTTAGATTCTGCCCAAGCTGCAAAGAAAGGTTCCCTTTCTGTCGTTGGTTTAAAAGGCGCTCTATACTCTCCTATCCAGCTGGAAAATGGAGACTGCACCTTTGTAAGCGATGACCCTAGTATTGCTGCCGTAGATGGGGATGGACTAGTGACAGCAGTTGCCTCAGGGGGAGCAAAAATTACAGTTACATACAATGGTATGTCCGACAAAGTTGACGTTATCGTCCTTTAATAGATAGATAAGGAAGGGAGAAAACTCCCTTCCTTTTAAAGGTGATAGAATGTGTAAAAATTCTTACGAAAAAATTTCCCAACGTACAAAAAAACCCATGCTATTTTGTAAGCTTTTTGGTGAAGATGGCGCTTTGTCCCAGCTTTGTATAAACCAAAGATATTGCCCTAGAAAGGATCGTTACATAGAAATAGGCAAAAAAGAAATTTGCAAAAAATATGTGGAAGAAATCTATAGAAAGTAGGGGAAAACAAATAAATGTTTTATAGATATGGTGGATCCTATGAAAAAACAATCCGTCAATTACAGCGCAGACAAGCCATTGCAAAAATAAAATATGAAGAGAGAAAGCTAAAATGGGAAATCTTTAAACTCCATCTTCCATTTTTGTTTTCTATGAAGTTTAGTAAAGGAATCGTATTACTTTCTATTGCCGCTATTATCGCCTATACTATTGGAGCTATTTTGCTGCAAAAAAATACGATGATGGAATTAAGCCCTACTCTGACTACATGTGTCTATGGATTTTTTGGCACAGAATTGCTAGGACTTGCCGGCATAAAAATCTGGGATACAAAATTACTCAATGACAGCAGTACTCCTTCTTCTGTAGAAAAGGAAAATGCTGATGGATAAGGATGTGAATGTATGAGTATGTCTATAAGCGATCAAGGACTTGCTTTCATTAAGAAATTTGAAGGCTGCCTTTTAAAGGCATATGAAGATGCAGTAGGTGTGTGGACCATTGGTTATGGCCATACATCTGGCGTTTTCAAAGGCCAGGTAATAACAAAGGAAAAAGCAGAAGAATATTTGAAATCCGACTGCAAAAACGCTGAAAAAGGGGTCAACCAGTATAACCATCTATATCACTTTAACCAAAACCAATTTGACGCCTTGGTGAGCTTCACCTTTAACTGTGGAGTAGGAAATCTAAAAACACTTCTTCAAAATGGACAACGCTCCATTTCAGAAATAAGTGCAAAGCTTCCTGCCTATCACAAAGCTGGAGGAAAAGCTCTGCAAGGACTTATTCAAAGGCGCATGGAGGAAAAGGAATTGTTCGACAGACCTATCGCTTCCCCTTCATCGTTTTCTCCCCTTCCACAAGTAGTGAAACCTGTCCTCTATCTTCAAACAGATCCCCAGTGGAAACATTACAATTATTCTGCAAAAGGAGAAAAAAAGACCATTGGCAGCTCTGGATGCGGGGTTGTTGTCGCTGCCATGATTATCGCTACCTTAAAAGATAAAAGTGTAACTCCCATCACAACAGCAGAATGGTCCATGGCCAACGGATATAAAGCCATCCATCAAGGAACTTATTACTCTTATTTTGTTCCCCAGTTAAAGAAATATGGGATTTCATGCAAACAGTTAAATCAAAGGAATCTATATGGTCAATCCTCCTCCTCTGCCCATACGCTGGCACTCCAAACATTGAAAAAAGGACATTGGGTCATTGCCTGTATGGGTAAGGGAAACTGGACAAATGCCGGACATTTTATTCTTTTATATGAGTATGAAAATGGCTATATATCTATCCATGATCCTGCTTCTACAGCCCCAGGAAGACAGAAAAATACTTGGGATTTATTTTCCAAACAGGTGAAATATATGTGGGCTGTTGACCTGCCCAATCCTCTTACCTCCCCTTCTCCTTCCCCATGGGAAACCCTATCCCAAAATTTTGCAGACTTTCTTGGAAAAGTCCATACAAATCAAGGAAATCTTAATATTCGTTCTGAGCCAAATAGTTCTGCATCCATTGTAGGCTCCTATAAAAAGGGGGAATTGGTAGAAATTTTAGGAAATACTTCCACTCATTGGTATAAGACGAAGAAGGGATATGTCTATGGAGAATATATTGTACCTGCAAGAGGAAAGGTATACAACTGTGTGGCATTAAATATACGAAAAGAACCAAAGGTGGAAGAAAAGAATATTCTGTCTGTTCTCCATTTAGATGAGGAAGTGGAGCTTTTAAAAGAGGTAAATGGCTGGTTTAAAATAAAAGCAAAGAGCCAGCAAGTGGGCTATATCTCTGGAAAATATTTGGCCCTATTATAAAAAAGTACTTATGCCCCTAAGGGGCATAAGGGGAAGGAGGAACCTATGCATGGACAGCATACAAGCATTGTTCCATATTGATTTTCCCTATGTCTTTCTTTCTGTTTTCCTTATTCTTACAGGAATAAAAACTATCTTATCCCTCTTAGAATGGATGACTGAAAAGCTGGGATTTGAAACGAAATGGATGAGAAGAAAGAAGGAAGAAAGAAGGTTATTAAAGCAGACTGCTGACAATCTCCTTTCTTTGCAGCATCAACAAAAGATAGATCGAAAAATTTCTACGGAATATGATGAAATGATAGAAAAAGACTTGTCCCAATTATCCCACACAGTGAATGGAATTGTAGTCACTCTTGAAGAAATGCAAAGAAAAAGTAATGAGACAGAGTTAAAGCGATTAAAAGATAGTCTTGTCCAGTATTATAACCAATATAAAACTATTGGAGAATGGTCAAAGCTTGAAAAAGACGCTTTCTGGGATCTATTTGACGATTACGAATCCCGAGGCGGGGACGGCTATATCCATGGTATTGTTGAGCCTGTCATGAGGGAATTAAAAGAAACCAATACTCTATGAGAGGAGGAACAAAAAAATGTCCAATAAAAATTTGGATGTATTACTAAAAGCTATGCTTGATAAATCAGGCATTCATGCCCAACTAGGGCAAATACAGGAAATTATCAAGAAGTATCCTCTGGAATTAACGCCAGAATTAAAACAAGCTTCCCTAAAAAATCAGTTGAAATCCATATGCCGGTCCGTGGCGGAAGATTTTAACCAAACATTTCAAACAAACCTTTCTGGAAAAGATCTTTTCCATGTATATGAACAAAAAGCAAAGCAATTGCAACAAAGGATGAAGGAGATTAAAAATATTCAGCTTTTGTCCAATGGGGGAATAAAAAATGATTATGCCACACAGATTGCAAAATTAGACAGCCATTTTCGAAACCTTGGATTTACACAAGACGAAGTAAATCAAAAATTAAAAAATGTCACCTCTTCCTTTGAGAAATTAAAGTCTCTCATCAATCAGCCTGTTCAGGAAGGGAATTACGAGAAGATTCTCTCTCTTCATCATCAATTGCAAAAAGAGCTTATAAGATCTGGAAAGGACTATAGCCGCCTTCAATCTTCTGTCAAAGAATATGTATCTATGCAGGAACGATTATCCAAAGCCAATGAAATTCTTGCATGGAATAAAAAAAACCCTAACGCAGCACAAGATACTTTATTGAATAACGAAGCATATATTCATAGTCTTAAAAACCTAAACGCTCAAATGACCAAAATGGATTTTGACAGAATATCCAAAGGTTTTCAAGAAACCCAGCATTCCGTAGGATATTTTCAAAACCTAGGCGCTTACTTAAAGGCCCAGCTATCACAAGCTGGACAAAGCTTTACCCAATGGTTTTCCATAAATTCCGGTGTTCTGTCCATCCTACATCAATTACAGAAAATTCCAAAAGAAGTCATAAAAGTCAATTCTGCCATGGTGGAATTGCAAAAAATAAGTCAATCCACCCCCTCTCAGATGAAAAAATACTTTGATGAAGCCTCTATAAGCGCCAAAAATCTGGGAACCTCTGTAAGGGATCTCCTTTCTGCCACAACAGAGTGGAGCCGTTTAGGGCACGGTCTAACCGACTCCAAAGAATTAGCACAAGCAGCAGCCTTATACAAAAATATAAGCGATTACATGGATATCAATGAAGCGAATTCCTCCTTAATAAGCACCTTAAAAGGATTTAATTTAGATGTCCAGGAAATCATGCACATTGTGGATGCTTTTAGCGAAGTGGGAAATCATTTTGCCATTGGCAGCAGCGGCATTGGGGAAATGATGGGGAGACTGGCGTCTTTTATGTATGCTGACGGCAACACATTGGAACAATCCATTGGTTTAGTTACTGCATCCCATGCTGCCTCCTCAGATCCAGATTCTATTGAAGCTGCCTATAAAACTATCAGTATGAGGATAAGGGGAGCCAAGGCGGAAATGGCAGAACTAGGCCTTGAAACGGAAGGAATGGCAGAATCAACAGCTGCCCTTCAAAAGGAAATCTTAGCTTTATCCGGCGTTGACATTATGAAAGATAAGGATACCTTTAAATCCATCTATGAAGTTCTCGACGAACTATCTGGAAAATGGCAGAACCTCACAGATATCCAGAAAGCTTCTATTTCAAAGCTTCTCTCAGGACATCGCCAAGGAAATATTCTATCTGCCTTAATGGAAAACTTTGAAACTGCCCGCAATGCAGTACAAGCAGCTGTTAACTCAACAGGCTCTGCCTTAAAAGCCCAAGGAGAGTATGAAAAAACTATTCAGTACTCCTTAGACCGTCTCTCCGCTTCTTTTCAAACATTTGCAAACCATGTTTTAAATTCCCAATTTTTAAAAGGAATCATAGACTTTGGCAATGGTGTTCTCCATGTCTTAGATGCTGTTGCCGGCAAACTTGGTTCTCTAGGAACCATTGGATTAGGGGCCGGTTTGTTTGCCACCTTTAAAAACGTCGGTAGTCCTAAAAGGTAAGGATTTCATTGTTTTTGAATATGCCGACGGCATAGTTTTTTATCCTTATGGCAAAGATAAGGATTGTTCTATGCCTGTCATGAAATACATGGCAGTAAATAAAATTCCCGGCTCATTTGCCAGGAAGGCCGATATGGCGTGAATACGCACCTTGGGATAATACAAGGTCGGGGAATCTTGTGCCTATTGCGATTATGCGATACAAAAAGAGATCCGCAGGGAAGCCTCTCTTTATACCCATTTGTATAATGACGAACCCTCACTGTAATGAAATGGCTACATCCGTTTAGATGAAACGCTGACGGAAGAATATACATTCGGTACTATGCTGATATGCGACAGTATATTATTCAGCAGGAATCTTATCTCCTGCTTTCGCATATGTGGAACTCTCATTATCAGAGTTGATAAGAAGATAATAACAAGGAGTGAAAAACGCTGCTTTTTGCGTTTTTTCTGTGGAAAATTTAATCCTTCTTTGGCAGCGTCTTTTGTTGCCTTAGAAGGATTTTTACACTGTCTACATCTATTTCTTTATTTCATAAGAACAAGCAAAGTATACACTACCTGGTGATTAATCGTGCCATCCACCACCAAGCCATAGGCAGTCTGGAAATTTGTGACAGCTTGTCGTGTTCTTGGGCCAAACACACCATCAATAGGGCCTGTATAATATCCCAGAGCGGAGAGCTTTGTCTGAGTCTGTACAACAAGATTATTAAAAATCTCATATACTCTCAAATAGACAATCGTTGATAATATTTCCTCTTTCACTGCGCTGCTGCCTCCCTCCACAAGATCTGCAAATTCATAGGGATAAAGCAAAAGCTCAATATGGGGATAATTATAAGAATTGGACATAAACTGAGAGGCAGCTTCATGAATATTTTGTTTAAAATAGCCTGCAGCCGCCTTATTATTAAAATCATCCAAATATATTTTATACTTCAATTGTAACGGATCGTTTGTGGCTGTTGCTGTAGACGAGGAAGGGGCTTTAGACGAAGAAGAAGCTGGCGAAGCCTGGGTGTTTGCGTTTAATTTTACTGGAGTGCTTTGTGTCGCCGTCTTACTGCTGGTGTCTGCGTAAGGGCACACTCCATTCGTATGAAGATGGGGAGGGTTACCTCCACAGTGGTAATGATAAGAGCCTAAACCACTCTCATTTTGGTTGTCCTTATGTCCTCCACTGCTATCTGTCCTCCCACTGTGGGCTTCAATTGTTAATGGGGGAGCCACAATGGTTGCTGTTGACGTAGTTATGGTGAGGGACGCCAACAAAATAGCTGCAAATTTTTTATGTTTCATGACTTATCTCTCCTTTATACATTTTATTTAGGAAAGATCTTATCATATTTTTGTAGAAATGTATAGATACTTGTAAAATATATACAAGAATTATTGATAGAAGGTGAAAAGGATAAAGCATGAATTACTATCCTACATATAATGCAATAAAGCAAAGAACTTTACGAATATAAAATTACTCTTTTATATAAGAATATTCTTGTTTATTAAAAGCAATCGTTAACTCCATTTTTTTATCCATTATTACTTTAGGAACCTCTATTAATACATAAACATGGCTTGTAGATAATGGCTTAATATCACCATAGGAGCGCAATATTTTCCCGTCAGCATCTTCTGCAATCACTATGCCTGTATAGGAATATTTATCTTCAAATAAAGCCTTTTCTCCAACGAATGTTCCCGTATCTTTTGCAGAATTTTGATAATTTGTAATGTCAAATTTAGCTACCAGATAAATTTCATCAAGGTTATCTATTTCATAATGGGAATATACTCCTGAAGTATTCGATGGCAGTCAATCGTCTGTATATTCGATTCCTTTAAACTGTAGTTTTGCATAATCCTCTATTTCAATAACTTCGTTCACTGAAATCAACGTTACATTCTTTGCAATGTCTCCTAAGTGATAGTTATAGAAAACATTTTTATCCTGAATGTCCATTCTTAAAGTAAGTTCCTCCTCTGTTTTTGGAACTGCTATAGCGCAATGAAGGCGATTGGTACATAATGGATTTACATTCTCATACTTCGTTATGTTTGTATTATTATCTGTTTCAACAAAAAACTCTGCCATGTATATTTCCTTATTACTACTTATAGCCTGACAGGAAAACAGTTCATCAATACTTATGGTTTCCTTTGCTAAATTCGTATAATCAAAAAGTCAAAAGTTTGTCAAAGAAGAATATGGAAGAAGTACTCCAATGGGACAGTCACAGATTCTGTTCATGAACAGATAGATTTGTTAGACACATTTGAAAAGATATGTCTGTGTAAATAGATTTAAATAAATGAAAATCACTTTTATAGTTATTACCATATTATGGTCTATATTGCTTTATTCCAAAAATACCTAGATAACGCTATATTAGCCATTTTTGATGCTGCTGTAAACTTTGACGAATTTACTGATTGAAAATATGAGAAAGAGACCATAGGTTCTGTAAAATCTTTTATTGTTACCTTTCTTTCTAAACAAAACACAATTATATACCATCCTAATATAGCATACAAGACAATAACCGATGATTTAGGAAGAAAAAACATTCATAAATTTCTTTAAAAGAGGATTCCTTTGCCAATCGCTTGGGTATGATTCATTAAAATACATATTTTAAAATTTGCAAAAATCAAAGAACATCTTATTCATTTGATTCCGTCCACCAATCTGTAAACTGCAATTCCAAAGGAACTCATTAAGGGCAATCCAAAATCTGTCATTTCCCCTCTTACATGTAATAAAACAGTCAACTCTCTTTTTATTAAAATAAACAAAGTTGGCTTTCCAACCACTTGCTCTAAAAGGTAATTCCCTATGAACACCTGCAAAAATAAGGAATCATTTTGCATACAGAAAAAGAGGAATCAACCTATTCTGATTCCTTTTTTTCTGTATACAAATTCATATACATATACATTATAAATCAGGAGATAAGGATGTGATAAACAAATCTTAAAAGTCACTTTTACATTTATTACAATAATACTGTTTTCCAGCCTTTTTACTGCCTAATCCAAAAAATCCTACAGACATGAACCTACTTATTTATTTCTTCCTATTCCTCTCATCAGATAAAGATTAATCTATTATATTTGTAAGATCAGAAATATGAAAACTTCCCTTAAGTTTGACACAATTACATTTTATAACTTGAATGATTAGGCTCACATGTATACTCTACGTTTACTTGATAAAATTTTAATATAATATTCCTAGCAAGTATTCACATGTTTTAGGTAAAAAACATATTGTTATGTATAAACAACATATTTTTTAAGAAATAATTCTACAATTAAAATTTACTATCACAATTACGACACTTATATGTTTTTCCAGCATCATCAACAGCACCTACTACACCAAAAGCTGCCGTCTTCACTGCCCTTGTTCCAATCGTGATTTTTTGAATATTTGAAGAACCACAAATAGGGCACCTGGGAATACAATTTTGCCTATCTTTTTCTTTTTGCATTGCTGCTAGATGTTTCATCTGTCGTTCATGCAGTTCTCTTCTATTCATCTCAGCAATTCTTATTTCATCTTCATATTGTTTTTCAAGTTGTTTTTTATATTCTTCCATTGAGAATACTGGATTATTAATAAGTTCATTCATTACAAAATTATCTGTACGAGAAATGTATTCTTTTCTAAGATTCAATTCCTCATCAAAAGTATGCCAAAATGTATTCAACTTTACCCCTATTTCATCCCAACTTTCCTCAAAAATATTATATTTTTGTTTCATTTCCTCTGGCAAAAGTTTTAATTTTATTTTACAATTTTTACACTTTCTACGTAAAAATACATAGCCAACATCACCGCATCTTTCACAATACATTACTTTGAACATAAGCATCTCCTTCCACTTTTTCTAAATTATATCACAAGATATATAAATGTACTACTCCAAAACATATCAACTTGTTTTTTCTAAATATTTATCATATGTCTCCACAACATATATTTTGAATAGTACGGTATTCTCTGT
>CAJUTQ010000069.1 GCA_910589265.1 uncultured Lachnospiraceae bacterium | reverse complement strand
TCAGGCGGAAAGCAATACCGGCAACAACGTGCAGCATTTTGGGCAGGATTGTGCATTTGCAGACAGCACTGCGCAGTCAATGGGATAAATGTCAGAAAAATAATTCGCTGTTTGCTTCTCCCTCAATTCGCCGTCCGACAGCTTATATTGGGTTCTAACATTGTTTCCAATGTAACAATGTTGCTTGCTGTGTTGACAAGGCACAAAGCCTCTGGCAACTCCACTCCATTATGTTTGACAACTGCTTTCATCAGTCTACCACCCCCGCCCTTTTTAATTTATTGTAGATTTGCTCTGCTGTATATTTCTGATTACCCAGAGCAATCAGCTGTTCCATGTTCAATCCCCTTGTGTATGCATCCACCAGCTGGACACTTGAAATATCCTTGACTCCAAAGGGTATGGTTTTGACTATGGTATTCCCACTGACACGCATATTTCTGACATCCCGGTCAAGGTTGGACATTATCTGTTGCATTGACCAAATCTGCTTGCCCAGATTCTTCAGGCATTTAATTATTTCCTGCTCATACATAAAAAATTACTCCTTCCAAAATTTTTTAATTACACCCCTTTATGTACAGCGTGTATGTAAACAGGAATAAAGAAAAATCCTATCCGGCATGCCGCCAGACAGGATTTTTCTTTCACTGTATAACAATTATCTGAATTGTAAGGTTTAAAAAGCAGGAGGGTATGCTCCCCACCTTTCCAGTGCTTTCTCTGAAATGTTACCTGCACTCCAATAACATTTGGATTATTATGTTGGATTATTTTTTCAGGAAGAATATGATATTTGTCAGGCACGTATTATAACCTATAAGACAAATTTCCTTTTTAATGTTCAAAATCATTGTTTACAGTTACAAAAACAATCCACTGCCCCAACCCTGCAGGGGATTGTACCATCCATTTTTTCTTTTGGCTGTAGTGGTTCTTAACGGAATTTTAGACTGGTTTTTATGGATTCTGCCGTATATCCCAGACTTTAATTTTTATCCCCTTCCAGTTCTTTCCATATCCCTTTTGCTATCCAGCGTATGAAAATGAAACACTGTTTCCCTAAATAAACTGCTCCACATAATGAAATGATTACCATTGTATGGATTACTGTAAATGTCAGATAGTCCATCTGTCAAGCCCCCTTTCCTTAACCTCTATATATCGGTCAACTGTTTCCCTTGCCCCCAGTAATGCAAATTTTTCATAATGGTAAACATTACTTTCTACAATGCCCGTGCCGTCACTGGTAAAGATGCAGAATACATAACCATTATCAATCTCACTCCAGAATACCTTTATCTCATAACCTCGATACTGTTCAATCATTTCTCCCTGTACCTCTCTGGAACCTCTTTAACCCCTTTTATGTCCTGTCCTCAAAAGAGGAGGCTTACGCCCCCTCTTTTACTTCTTCCTCATTACTGATAATCTCCACACCCTCACAGGCTACAAGCTTATTCTTTTCAAGCCTTACACCAGCTACGGGAACATTCAGTTCCAGCATCATCTTCAGCTTGTCCTCGGTGTATTCCATCCTTGCATGTCTGGCATTGACTGTCTCGTAAACTTTCTTCTTGTCACCGCTGGCCGCTACAACAATAAGTTCCATGTTCATATCTGAACCGCTGTCCTCATTCATCCATGACAGGCTGTTTACACCGGTTTTTAACTGCAAGTTGCCCATGTTGAAGTTTTCCTTATCAAGTAACAGGACTTCTTTCCCGTCCTCTTCCCCAAGGATAAAGCCATAAACCTTTTCATTGTTTTTCAGCTTTGTAATGACCTGCTTCTCCGTCATGCCTACGAAGCCCTTGCTCTTGCTGTCATAGAATTCATAGCCTATCAGCCTCTGCCCTAAAAAGTTACCGTTTGTAAGATACATGCACATAATGTTTACCTCTTTCTTTCCGTGCCTCAGCACTAACTTTATTTAACTTACAAATAAATCTTAACGCTGATTTATCCATGTTCATAGACGTGATAGTGCAAGGAAATAAACCATTATGTGTCACTGATTTTTAGGGAGATTGTAGCATATATAATGATTTATACAACTTTTTCAAATCTCCAACAACATTTAATCTGATGTCTGAAACAGCATTTTTATTACTATGAAATACTCACCACAAACAAACTTCATCAGATAATGCAGGAACCACCCCACTGTATACTGACAAGCCAACAATTTCTATTAACTTGTACAACTCAATTTTTTCATAATGCAATATTCGTTTTTGCATGTTCATTGTTGCTGATATTCCACATGGAGAAATTTTTGCAAGTATGATAAACCCTTTCATGGATATTGATTTTTACACACTGTATTCATTTATGCATTACATATCCATTTTTAACAGGTCTGGTTTTTATGTATATCATTCCTTCTAAAAAAGTTGAAACATTTAAGACAAAACATGCTTATATCTTCTTTTTAGATTGAGCAGTACATTTATTCATGCTATAATGGGATTGTATAATTGAAAAGGAAGCAGGATGCGGTTTTCTGATAGATGCCCTCTAGTCTTACGAAAGAGGGTGGTGCCCATGAGCGTGATGGAAGTTTTGACATTATTGCTTGTTATCTTTTCGGCTCTATCTTACATAGATAATCATAAAAAGAAATAAGCATCCCTGACCCTCGCAAAGTTAGGATGCTTATTCTTTAATATACATTTTAACTGAGGGCAATCGGAACTTCGTGTCCGATCAACCTTTCTAAGTAGATTATACATGAGAGCTGCTTGTTTTGCAAGTGGCTCTTTTAAACCTGTTGTGGTTACATTTTCCCAGCCTGATTTTGTTGCTACTATATCTGGATAATTTGATTTTTCAGAGTTCTTTAATGAAAATCTAACTGCATTATCTGTAAATTTACCATAACTACAATATGCTGTACTATATTTTGTATTTCCTTCACTATCTTTTCCATCTGCATAACTATGCCCGCTACAACTACTTTTGTGTGCTGGTCTTACCCATTTAAACAGAGTGTCTTTCATAATGGTTATACCATTATTGTCTGGATATGACAATTTAATCTTTCGTGTAATGGTTGACTGACTCATAACAAAATCTGCTTGTCCAGTTACAGGAGTAGATTCATTTTCTGGTTTCTCTAACAACAAATACAATGTTGTTTCAGGTGCCTTCATTTCTATTGTTGTTGGAGTTGTTCCACTTTGCTTGTGTATTGCTGGTACTGTTGATTCCCATTTTGTACTGACTATATCTGATTTGTATGTCGTTGATGTCTTCCATGCTATAAGTTTGTATTCGCTTTCATCTTCTATGCTTATTTTAGGACTTGAATCAGGCTTAACATATGTTCCTTTGTCTGTGAGTACATTTGTGTCCAGGTTTCGGATTCTATAGGATTTAACAATTTTGTATACGCCAGTTGATTCGTCTGCTGGTCTGCTTGGTGTACCATTTTGGCTTTCATCACATGTGGACTGTGCATCTGGAGTTGTTCCAAGCCTAACCATACCATAGGAAAATTGTAAAATAGTACCAGCAGGTATACATGTTGTAGAATCACTTGGAAAATCTGAAGGAGGCGGATCTAAACCCAGCCACTGATATTCTAAGTATTCTGATTTACAAATTTTGTTAAATGGATACCAACCATATCCTTCTTGTCTACACCCACCATCTTGTGCCATATGTGCCCAGCCAGAACAACTTGCTACTGCTAGATTTCCTGCTGGCTTACCGGGTTTATTATGCCAGCAGACTGTTTCAAGAATTACGTGGACGTTTTGGGTGTCTGATTGGACTTTTTGAGCTATATCATCTCCAAAATAATCTGCAACATATTGAAGCCCATTTTCATCCATGTCTTCTTTTACATTTTGCCAGTTTGAACCATTATTTGTTACTGGTGCTCCCCATGGTACTTGTCCCATATTAGCAACTGCTTGTTGATTTCCTATTCTTGATGTTAAATATGTTGCATCATAATTTGTACTAGGTGACTTATTAGTACCAGTGAAAAATAATACTGGTGTTAGAAGTTGTCTGTTGGAATCACACACAAAAAATAACCACCCTGATCTATCATAATTTGGTGGCAGACCGTTACTGCCACCTGTATTGTCCATAGACGAATCTTGTCCAGATGTATCTGTAAGGTCTGCATGTACTTCTAATGTTTGTGCTGTGAACATTGGAAGTGTCATTGATATGGTGAGTATCAATGATAATAATAGATGTAGAAGTTTTGGTTTTGTCTTATGTTTAATATGACTGTTAAACTTCATACTGAATCCTCCTTGTTTCTTTTTAAAATGATGGAGGTCAACCTTACTTGGTTGACCTCTGATTGTTGCTTTTGCTATAATACATGATATTGCTTTCATCAATAGTATAGTTGCATATTTGATTTATTGGAGACCACCCCAGTCTGTTCTTGAACTTCCAGGTGGGGTATATGCACCTACCCCCCATGCAGGTGCTCCATCGTCTGTCTCTAAACCACCATTACCACCGCTGGATGGCTGGCCTCCGCCGCTTGGTTGTTGGGTTTCGCCAGAGGGTTGTTGTGTTGAAGTGTTATTTGTATTTCCAGAAGATGGCTGGCTTGTTGGCTGTTGAGGCTGTGGCTTTGTTGTGGAGAGTAAACTACCACTTACCATTTGCAGGTTATCACTGTTATCTGTTTTGATTACATACCATGTGCTTCCGTCTGACTCAACTTTTCCGTTGACTGTAATCTCTTGTGCATAGGAGAGTGTACCTACTTTTTCATATTCTGTATTTGGTCCTTTTCTGATGTTGGCACTGTTGCTTGTACAGTACATTGTTGTGTCATCCATTGGAATAATTTCAAAATCAGATGCTTCAATGCTGTCTACTGTATCTATTGCCTCTGCATTTATTTCATCGTCAGTCATTCCACTTAAATTGTCCATGCCAGCTACATCTGAACCATTATTACCGTTACCTTCTTCAACTGGTTTCTCTGCTTCAACAATTTCTCCACTGGTGTCTCCCATGCCTGAAGTTGCATCAACTGCATATCCGTTCTCATTGGTGTATGCTTGTGATTCTGAATCTGCTGTAACAGGCCCCCCTTTATCCCCACACCCGGTAAACAGCAGAAGTGAAACCGTAACTGCCATTGCTAAACTATATAATTTCTTATTTCTCATATATGTAACATCTCCTTTGCTTTGTTTCCTATTGCACCAAATAAACTGATTGAACCATTTATAAGGCTTGGATTGATTGTCAATCCATCAAAAAGGCTGAAATGAAAATGGATATCCATTCCCCCCTTGTCAATGCTCCCCCTTATCTCTTTTTCCCATTCATTAAGTACAGACTGTCCTTCAGGAGTGATGCCCTCAACTTCTGGTATTCTGTCAGTCTCTATATGTTCCTCTGTTGCATCCGACAGAATATAGCCTGTTTCTGTCAGCTTGCAGATATCTGATACAAGCTGTTTATGTTCCCCATCAGATAAACTTTCTTCCAAAGTCCAGATTACTTCACTAAGGCTTGAAAGGTTCTCATGCTCGTCTGTAATGAACTCCTCTAAACTCTTTATCAGTATCAATGTCTCCAACTGTTCTTTTGTAATGTCCTTAATATCCATGATTTTCTCCTTTTCGTAAATGTGTTGATTTACTGCCCATTATATCATCTTTTAAGCTAAACTGCAATTATTAGTTAATACTGCAAGTTCTACTTTATCCCTTTCCTGTATGCTATACCAAAAAGGAGAAAGCATACATGATTTATGGATTGTCAAAAAAATTAACACTGTTGCGTCAACAAAATAAATTGTCACAGTCAGAGGTTGCCAGAAGAATAGGTGTTTCTTCCTCTGCTGTCTCCGCTTATGAAGCTGACCAGATATCCCCCTCACTGGAAACATTAGTTAAACTCGCTAATCTGTTCCATGTGTCAACTGACTATCTCCTTGGTGTTGACTACCCCAGAGACAAAGCAGTCCTTGACACTTCCGGCTTGAATAAACAACAACTGACTGTATTGCAGGATTTGATTGACATAATGAAATAGGTACATCTTTTCTTACTGATGTACCCTTTTTGTTCATACGTCCTTCAGTTCCTTTAATACCTCATGCAGGCCTGCAACTTCAACATTCTTTACTGTCTTCAGGTAATCATTGACAAGCTGTACCATATTTGACTGTTGGCAGTCCTCTTGCTGATAGAAGTATTCCATTCCTAATGAGATGAAAAACAAAGTACTGTCTATGTACCTCATTTTCTTTTCTATCTTTTCCATGTAATCATCTGCACGTCGGAGATACTTCCTTATTTCTTTTTTCTTCATACCTTATGGGCTCCTTTCTTTTTTAATGGGTATTAGGCGTTTGCGAAACGCCAGAACCCGCATAAATACGGGATTCTCTTTGTTACAAATTAAAACAACTCCTCACTGGTCTGTGGTATAATTGAAATGTCCAGTAACAACTATCCATATCCACCAGTAAAGGAGTCGTATCTATATGATAACACATAAACAACTCTCTTTGGCAGATATTTTTACCGATTGCCAAAATA
>CAJUTQ010000068.1 GCA_910589265.1 uncultured Lachnospiraceae bacterium | reverse complement strand
CGGCTGTTCTGCTCCCACATAAAAACAGGAAGAACTTCTCTGTTCCTCCTGCTCTTGTATCGTCACTTTCTCCCTTATATTTTATTCTGTTTGTATCGTACTTTCCCCCTTGGGCGGGAATCTCGCTTTGCAATTCAGGAACGTGTTGTTAAATTCCTATAAGCTTTCTTAACTGTTTTACCTTCTCTCTCCCTACAGGAAGAACCTGCTGTTCAAATCCTTGCATTTTTACTGCTATGCTGTTATTTGCCCATGGAAACATCTCCGTAATATATTTTAAATTTACGAGAAAGCTTTTGTGTATACGGCAAAAACCAAAGGAAGTTAATTTTTTCTCGTATTCCCCTAAAAGCTGATTTTCAGCATAATCTCCAGAAGTAGTATGTATCAGGCAGCCCCTTCCTGAAGTTTCCAAGTATACAATCTCATGGATGTCCAGCAACACAATCGTGCGGTTTACATTAACAGCAAGGCGGTTTGGAAAAACAGAAGCAGGAGCATAGGGACCTGCATCAACAGTTTGCACTTTATATGCTTCCAGCTCTCTCTGACATTTTTCTAAAACTTTCCGTACCCTTTCTTGATCAAAAGGTTTTAGAATATAATTATTCACGTCCAGCTCAAAGGCTCTTACTGCATATTGGGAATAAGCAGTTGCAAATATAATCTGAGCCTTAGGAAGCATCCTCCTAGCAGCGGCAGCCAAAGTAGTCCCTTCCATGTCGTTTAAACTGACATCCAAAAATAGTACGTCAAAAGAATGCTGGCTAAGCAATTCCAATGCGTCCTGTCCGCTTTCTGCTTCTTCAATGGAGCTATCTGGGAATACCGACAAAATTTGGTGGATAAGCTCCTTTCTGGCTGGACGTTCATCATCGACAACTGCAATATTCACAATAATCCCTCCTCACATAATATGTTTTTTCCCCGCCATTGACGAGGAATCCTTAAAATAATTTTCGTACCCTTTAAGCTGCTTTCAATTTCCAGCCCCCTTTCCTCTCCATAAATGCTTTTCATACGCCTATAAACGTTTTCTAAACCTACTCCTCCATATTTTTCTCCCCTATAAAGCTTTTTCTTAATCTCTTCTGGAAACCCCCTTCCCCTGTCCTCTATGGAAATCTCCACATAATCTTTGACGCCTTTTGCCTGAATGGTAACATGGCATTTTCCTTCTATATCAACCCCATATCGCACTGCATTCTCAACTAAGGGCTGTAAAGTAAAAGAAGGAACCATACAGTTAATATCCTCCTCCACTTTTATTTCCAATTGGAGTTTTTCCTCAAATCTAGCTTTTTCCAATTCTAGATAATTCATGACATAATGTAACTCTGTATGGAGATCCAACATATACTTATCATTTTCCAATGTCTGACGATAATAAGAAGAAAGAATTAGAAGAAGTTCCCTGGCTCTGTCAGGATTTTCTCTGCAAACATAGGAAATAGTATTTAATGCATTATATAAAAAATGAGGATTTACCTGTGACTGAAGAACTTGAAATTCGGCCCTGCGCCTTAACTTCTTTTGGTAATCCAGATGAGAAAGCTCTAGTTGGGTAGAAAAAAGTCTTGCCAGTTCTGAGGCAAATTCTAAATTCCCTTGAGGCCTAAGCCAATTTTTCTTGACAATGATTGTAAGGCTTCCTATGGCTTCACCCCCTCCCATTAATGGGGCAATAAAAATAAGATAATTTTTTAATTTGGGATGTAAAGGGTCTTCTTTGTCAGCCCAGTCATACAATGTGGGCTGACCTTGGTGAAGAAGCGATAAAACTGGTTTTAAAATTACCTGATCCTTTACATCAGCAAATTCATCTCCCTTTTTCATTCCTAATATTTTCTGGGTATCTGTAATGAACACTGCCACAGAAGTTGTTGATTGAAAAATAATATGAGCTGCCTCCTCCATGTCTTCTATGCTGTGCAA
Organism: uncultured Lachnospiraceae bacterium; assembly: GCA_910589265.1. GTDB lineage: Bacteria > Bacillota > Clostridia > Lachnospirales > Lachnospiraceae > MGBC165282. The sequence goes on along the minus strand of CAJUTQ010000068.1, from coordinate 16,062 downwards.
TCCCTTCTTCAAATGAGGAAGACTTTTCTCCACAATTCCCAAAGCTAGTCTCATCTTCTCCGCAAACTTACTGTCCTCCTCAATAAAAACCATATCAAAAGTACTTAAGAAGACAATCATCCCTAGGGCATTCATGACAATCATAGGAAAGGCAATGATCTCCACCAAATTCAGAGCATCAAAAAAAGGCTTGGAAATGAAGAGAATAATAGCCATCTGCCCTGCCTCCACAAGGGCTGTGAGAATAAAAATTCCCATCTTACTCATCTTCCCCGATTTGAAATGCCGGGAAAAGGCAGCGCCTACCATTCCTTCCATAAATGTGGATATAGCGCAAGAGATGGCTGTAAAACCTCCAATATCAAATAAATATCTATGAGCTCCACCAATTACAGCTGCTCCCATACCTACATAAGGCCCTCCTAGAAGTCCTGCTGCCAAGACTCCAATGACCCTTGTGTTTACAATAGCTCCCTTGGCCCTTACCCCTGTATAGGTAGATATAATGCTGACCATTCCAAAGATTAAAGCTAGAAGGATAGTGTTCCACAAAGAATGTCTGTCATCAAGGAGCATATTGCGCACAACCGGTATCTTTGTCAAAAGAGTTGCTATCAATACGAGAAGCCCAATATTCAATAAAAGGCTAAAAAACATTGTATCCCACATTTATTCCTCCATCTTTTCATTCCAGCTTTCTTTCTCAAAACGACTTTTTATAATAGAAAAAGGCGCTGGTCCCATTTCCAGTAAAAAGGTGTGGAAGTCTTTTTCCCTAAAACCCTTTTTTCCCTCTTCTCCCATCCTTCGCATATTGGCTATTTCCAAATAGCCAATATAATACTGCAAATAGTTTACAGGATTATCTACAATTGCCCCATAAATATCATCTATAGCTTCTTTGGAAAAATCTCCAAACTCCTCTTTTAGAAAATTACTTACTTCTTCCTTTCCCCATCCATCATAATGAATGTAAATATCCAGCAAAGCAGATACGGCAAGGGAAATTGCCGAGTCATGGGCCATTGCCTTTCCTAGATTCGGATCAAGCCCATTGTCAAATTCATAAGATAAATATTCTACATATGTGGCCCATCCCTCCACATAACTTGTGTTTGTCATCAGTGTCCTTAAAAGAGAGGAGTTATTTTCCAAAAAATAAATGCTTTGGTACAAATGACCAGGATAACCCTCATGGGCCAGTACAGTATACCAGTCATAATGTTTAAACTCTTCTCCCCTATTAATATAAATAGCGTTGTCTTGGGGTCGATCTATAGGGGGAGTCAGACACATTGCTGGACTTAAGATGTCTTCCAACGACTCTGGTACATATTTTAAATGGTGCTCCACCTCTGATATTTTTGGAAATCTCCCTTTCATCTCCTCCTTTAATTGAGACAAGATCTCCAGGGGATCGGTGAATGCAAATTCATAGCCGTCTAGATTTTCTAAAAGTTCCTTGTTTTCTGTTAATATTTTTAATATCTGCCTTTCTTCCCATTCCATCCTCTCTAAAATAGCATCCCTCACCTCTTCCACTGTCTCATAAGATGTAAATGTAGAAGAAGCTACAAGATATTCGTAATATTCCTTTCCCTTTGGAAAATAAGAAAGTCCCATTTCATTTACTCCCGTCCCCTTTAGTTTTTCAATCCCCTTTATGAGAATTTCATAAGCAGGAATAAAGTCATTTTCCAATATATTCTTATGCCTTTCTTTATAAGCTTCTTTTTCTTCCTTGGTCAACAAAGGAAGATTGTCTAGTTTCTCTAAAAAACTGTGGGTTAAAAAACTGTCTGAAGGATCTGCCAAACTTCTCTCACAAGAGACAATTACTTTATCTGCTGTTTCATCAGACATGAACAAGCCTTCTTTTGATTTCCATTCCTCAAACTGTATAAGTTGGGTAAAATACTCATCGACTTGGGAAAGAAGCTCCAAATATTCTTCCACATCTTTTTCTGTATAAAAAGAATATTCAGAAAAGAGCATGGGCAGTTCTGCCTGGATGCCAATCGTAGGAGAGAGCGGATTTGCATACAGCTCCAATCCCTCCCCCAAAAGCTCTGTATCCACATATTCCATAATGATCTCATAAGTGAGCTGCTGCTCCTCTGTCAACAGATCATACTGGAACTCTTCTACCTGCCTTTTCATGTCTTTTAACTGTTTTCTTTCTTTCCTCATCTCCTTTATGCTGTATTCCCCTATATCTATTTTATAATCGTTAATTCCATATTTTTCAGGTTCTGCAAGGAGAAAGTGTAAGGACATTGCATTCTTTTTCATCTCTTCCTGGAATAGTCTCTTTTCCATATCCATGAACTTCTGCTGTTCTTCTTCCCTTTCCTTTCCTGTTCCCACGCTTTTTTGTTCCCATGAAGGAGAACATCCGGACAGTACAAGACATAGACTTATTACTCCAGACAGAGAAATATACCCTATTTTCTTTGTTTTATACATTACCCATACCTCTTTAACTGTTCAATGCAGCTCGTTGCTTTTCTGTCATCGGCTAGTGTTGAATAGCTTCCCTTATGTTTGCTCCACTCTCCTTAAGGAAAGAGGCATGTTCACTCCCATGGGATTTAACACAATTCCCTTTGCCTTTGGCGTAAATACTTGTGGAAAATTCTCTGCCAAAACAACCATTGGCTGCAGCTTATTTTCTCTATTAAACTTTTGAAATTCTAGTAAGTCAGTAAAGATCGGCTGAAATACCTCCCCATTGATTCCTTTCACAAGAGGAATTTCTTCTCCATCTTTTCTCAAGGCCAGAAGATAACCTCCTCTTTTTAAGTTTATCTCAATCTCTTCCTGAAGTTCTTTTATCTTCTCTGTCATTCCCTGTTCTGGCTTCCTTCTTATCTCCTGCATGTAATATAAGGAAGTGAGGTGAAGAGCAGGGTTCTCTATCCATCCCCCTTCCTGTCCATCCATCTTTTTCCTTTTTACAAAATCTTTTAACTGTATTCTCCTCTTTCTATCCCCCATGACAACTAAAATTGCATTGATTCCCATTGTATACAAGCTTGTATAAAAGCCTAGCATCTGTTTTTTCTCTAGTTTTGCAATATTAATGGGGATCTTGTCCTGCAAATACAAGTCTCCTTCTTTTTTTGCATCCTCCAAATTCATAAAGATCATCGTCTCATCATCCATTGTTTCTGGATCGCACTGCACATATGGCCCCCTTGTACAACCTGATACGAAAATGTACAATATGGTAGCTTCCTGTAAACCTTTGATGATAGTTTGTTGTTCCATATATTCCTTATCTTCCATTTCTTTACTCCTATGTTCTATTCTTTTCTTTCTAATTTTATTTAGTATAACAAAAAGAATCCTCCTTTGACAATGTTCAAATGGACAAAGATTCTTACAGCTTATGTCATACACTTTTTATTACATTATAATGATTATAGTCCCCAGATACAATATAGCTTTGTTATTATTTCAAAAAGAGGATATCCCTCAGTCATAAAGTAACTGAGAGATACCCTCTTCATCCTAATGATTTCCTAACAATTTGTCTAATGGAACTTCCCATATAGATCTTGGGTGGCATGATACAGGAATAATTATGTTCCTTTCCATCCTTACACTCAATCATTTTAAGGAGACGCATAGCAACCTGCTGACCAATCTGAAAACCCTGATGGATGGAACATGTAATTCCTTCTGTCTCCCAATCGTCTCTTGAATAATCAAAACAGACGAGGGAATAGTCTTCTGGAACTCTTTTTTTTTGCTCCTTCAATACTTGGCGCACTAAACAATAAATCATATAATTACAGCAGACAAGGGCTGTACAGCGGGGAAGTCCTTTTAAAAATTTTTCAATTGAGCGGGCAAAGCGGTAATCATGGGCCTCGTTGGAAACACACCACTTTATATAATCATCCTGAAATTCTACTCTATATCTCTTCATAGCAGCGGCCATTCCTTGGAACTTTTCAATGCTTTGATAATTATCATAAATAAAAATTCCTGCTATATGTCTATGTCCCGCTTTAATCAAAAGACTGAGAAGACGGTCAGCGCACTGTCTGTCATTGATAGTGACTCGGGGATAGTTCAGATCCTTATAATAGTTATTATAAAAAATGACTGGTATATTTTTTTGATAAATTTGCTTATAGCAGTCTAAATTAGGATTTAGAAGACTAGCTTTTACACCGTCCACAATAAATCCTTGAAAATCTTGATGAATAACTGTCTGAAGGCAACGCCTCTCATTGGCGAATTTATTATCTGTAAGAAAAATACGCAAATCTACCTCATCTATTAATAGTACACTGCGTATTCCCTCAATGAGAGAAGAATTAGCGTTGGTATCCTGTCCTTGGAGTATCAATCCTACTTTGATCCCGCCCCCATTTCCTCCTAACTCCTTTGTCAAGGCGACTTCCTTATTAATGTAAGTTCCGCTCCCTTTTACCTTTCGGACAAGTCCCTCCTCCACTAATCTGGCAAGGGCAGTGCGTACTGTTTCCCTGCTTACAGATAACCGATGGCTTATAACATTTTCTGATGGGAGCTTTGGATTATTCACAAACTTGTTCTCGTCAATATAAGAGCGCATCCAAAGATATACTTGTTCTGATTTTTTATCCAAAGTTCCCATAAATCTCTCCCCTTAATCGGTAATGACTGGTCTCTTTCCTTCTGATTTTTCTATCCAGTTTCCCAGACGTTTTCTCATATCTGCTTTCACTTCTGAATAATGTGGGTCATCTACTAAGTTACACAACTGATATGGGTCTTTTTCCATATCATACAGGAAATCATCCTCATAGATATCCGCTCTATCTACTTCACCTCCGTTTATCCCAGGTGCGTATACAGAATAAGTATATTTAGGAGTACGGATACACCTTCCAATTCTACTTTCCGAAATCTGCGCAAAAACCTCGTTTGGACGACTATCGTCTTTTTTCTCTACCACATCCAGCAAATTCTCGCCGATCATTGCATCTCCCACATCTACGCCTGCCATAGCAAGAATAGTCTTTGGAAGGCTTTCTGTACTGACCAGCTCCTCTACCGTTATGCCCCCCTTATAAGCTCCGCCCGCTATAACAAGAGGAACTCTAAGACATGCATCATGGCAGGAACGTTTATAATCATCATATCCATTTAGGTGACTGTCCAAATTTCTTGTACGGAAATGAGATCCATGATCTGATGCAAAGAGGATGATCGTATTTTCATATAACCCTTTTTCTTTTAATTTATTTACTAGCTTCCCCAAATTTTTATCTAAGCTCTCACAAGCCCCTAAATAATCTGGATACTCTTCTTCTGCGTCTCCTTTCAGCGCCTTCAAATCCTCTGGAAGGACAAAATTCTTAAACTTCTCTTTGGACCCTTCAGGCCCCTCATAATGTTTATGGTCATTTTGATGGTGAGGCTCAATATGGGAAATCGTCATAAAAAATGGTTTCTTTGGATTCCTTTTATCAAAGAAATCCAATGCCAAATCAGTAATACAGTCTGCACGGTAGCCTTTAAAATCCACTCTGTTGTTATTTTCATCAAACACATACCCATCATAACCATGGGAAGTAAATTCTAACACATCACAAGCCCTCCAGAATCCACTGTATCCTCCCCTTAGTTCCAAGGGGATTGGGGTAATTGTATGGTCAATTGCTGGGGGTTTTTCCAACTCTCCGTCACTGGCAAGATGCCATTTTCCTATGTATGCTGTCTCATATCCTGCTTCCTCCATATAATTAGCCACTGTCTTTACTCCTCTTGGAAGCATAATATTATTTCGGAAACATCCTGTTTCCGTAGGATAGAGGCCTGTTTGAAAAATAGCCCTGCATGGTCCGCAGACTGGCTGAGGAGAAAATGCGTATTCAAATTTTACTCCCTCTTTTGCCAGCCTATCTAAATTAGGTGTAATATCCAAGGGCTGACCATAGCAGCCGCAAGTATCTGCCCTTTGTTGATCTGTAAAATAAAATATTATATTATGATTCATAATCTTTCCTCCCTCATTCTTTTTCTTCTTCCTTTGACTCTTTCATCTTACTCCTTATGAGAGTAAAAACTGCCAGAACTGTCAGAACAACAAAAATAATACAATAAATGCTGCTAACAAAAATCATAGGACTGCCGTTGGAAATAAACAGCGCTCTACGAAAGTTGGTTTCCGTCATATTTCCCAACACCATTCCGAGAAGAATTGGTATCAAAGGCATATCTAATTTACGCAGTAACCAAGCAATAACTGCAAAAATCAAAGCAACGCCCACATCAAAATAATTTTTATTTACCGAATATGCCCCTGCAAAGCAGAAAAGAACAATAATGGGAGTTAAAATTTCCTGGGGGATGGAAACGACCTTTGCAAATAACTGAGTCAAAAATCTTCCTTGGAAAAGCATGAATAAATTGACAAAAATAAGGCCTATCATAATTGCATACATAATATCTCCCTGGGTCGTAAACAAGCTAAGACCTGGGTTTAATCCATTGATCATTAATGCAGAAAGCATAATCGCCACTGTTCCGTCCCCAGGGATACCCATTGTCAATAAGGGAATTAATGTAGCGCCTGTCACTGCATTATTGGCTGATTCTGCAGCAGCTATTCCCTCTACCGAACCATGTCCAAACTCTTCTTTGTGCTTTGACATTGCTTTTGCCCGATCATAGCTAAACCAGGAAGCCTCCGATGCCCCTGTTCCTGGAACAATACCAACTAAAACTCCAATAATAGACGAAATAAGGGTTGGACGAATAAGTCTTTTATACTCATCTTTTGTAATCTTACCGTCATCATTCATTCTCTTTGAATCCAAAATAAGCTGTCCTATTTTCTTCTCCGACTTTGCCAAAATTTCTACAAGGGCAAATAAACCAATGAGGCAAATTGCTAAATCCAGCCCTAGGTACAAACGTGAAATGCCAAATGTAAATCGGTCATAGCTTGTCATAGGGTCAGCCCCTATACATGAAATCAGAAGCCCTAAGCAGGCGGCAATGAGCCCTTTTATCATACTTTTTCCCGACACACCAGCAATAATCGTCAGGCCGAACAAACATACCATAAAATATTCTGCTGTTCCAAGCTGGGCGGCGACCTGTGCAACCTGAGGCCCTAGAAACAAAAGCATCAATGCAGAAAATACACCTCCAAAAGCAGATGCGTATAATGCAACTTTCAGCGCCGCCTTTGTCCTCCCTTTTTGAGATAGAGGATGTCCGTCCATCATCGTTGCAGCAGCATGAGGGGTCCCAGGTGTATTAATCAATATTGCCGACACACTCCCTCCATATCCGCCAGCACAATAGATTCCCAATAAAAACATCATTCCTGGGATAGCTGTCATCTTATAAGTAAAAGGAAGAAAAAGGATGACACAAAGGATAACAGAAAGTCCTGGAATGGCAGCAAACACTGCTCCAATAAATACGCCTAAATTCATCCACACAAAATTTTCAATGGTAAACAAATGTTCCAAAGCAGGACCAATATATTCCAACACATCTATCTCCTCCCTTCCTTAAAAGTTTACATTTAATCCGAAACGGAATGCAACCCAAATTAGTATAGAAACTGTTAAGGTTATTCCGTAGTAAGCTGGCTTACGACAACGAAAATAAATTAGGAATCCAAAACTGCAAAAGATTGCCCCAATCACAAACAAATTGGTAACTCTACAGATTACATAAGTGAGTAATAGTATTCCTAAAATGACCAAGGCTTTGACCTCTACAAGCAAATTGATGGTTTTTGTTATTGGAGGAAGCTTTTTTACAAAAATATTATACAGCTCTTTTATTAATATTATCCCGCTGCATATCATCATTATAATCATCAGTAAAGTAGGAAATGCTCTCCCGTTCACTACATCTGTATGGGATACAGGCACCTGGCTAGGCATTACCAATAAAAGAATGCCTCCTAGTAAAAGAAAAAAAATTCCAGTTACTAATTCTGTAGGTAACTTTATTTCTTTTTTCTCAAGCTTCTCATCTATAACGTCTCTTCTTTCACCCAGCCTCTCTATCCAGCTTTGTATTTCCTTCATATGCAAGAACTCCTTTCCTAGAAAACAGACAAAAACAATGAAAAAGGGATGAACAGACCTAGCCAGTTTTGTCCATCCCGTGAAAGGCCTATTCAGCCTACAACAATATCATAATATTCATTTACAATGTTCTGGACATTCTGTATATGTTCCTGAACCTCTTCCTCGCTCATCATGTCTATTTCAAGCATCATTGTATCCTTTAGCCATGTAGACATTTCATTATCTCCAAGAATATCATCATACAGTTTTTTCAACTCTGCCACTGTTTCTTTTTTCGTCCCTGAACGGGCTAGAATAAAGCACCGATTACGAAAGTAAGGATAACCATATTTTCCTACTCCCTCTACCCCAGCAAATGCCCCTTCCGTAATATCCTCTCCATCAAATGCACAAACAATAGTGACTCCTCCCTGCTCAAATGTTTCTAATATTTGGGATTGATGGGAAATTGCAAAATCCGTTTCTCCTCTGGCTACTGCCTGGGCCGCCTCTGCAGCCGAACTATAAGGTGTAATCTTCAGTTTATCTCCATAACCCATAGAGCCAAAAAGAGATGCTGCCAAAAATGCCTCTGAGCTCGTTGCCCCATTAGCAGCTACGCTAACCTCGTCAGTTTCTGCTAAATATGATCCTAAATCCTTCATTCCCTTAATGTTTAGACTTGCATCTGCAGACATAACAAACACGGAAGAATACAAGTTTTCTACAAAGGCAAAATCGTCATAAGAGAATTGCAATTTTGAAGGATCTAAAATGGAAGTAATGGAGAACAATCCTTCCCCCGCAAAGACTAGCTTCGTATCATCAGCCTTTGTATCTGCCACCCAAGTATTGACAGTAGCTGCATCTCCTTTCACCGCATCAGCCACAAGAATCATATTATCGGAATGGTTTGTTGACATGGCGGCTGCCTTTTGACTTACCATGGCAGCAACTCCTGACGGTGCCCAAGGGCAGGTTACTGTAAAGCTCGTCGTCTTGCTTCCTCCACATCCTGATAACACCCCTGCGGCCATCGTAAAAATCAGAATACTGTTTATGATTCCTCTTTTCATCATCACATCTCCTTCTTAATCATATTTAACGATCTCTGCAGTTTCTCGTTCATCTTTTATGTGGTTTCACTATAACATATTTTTATTTCATATCTCAACAAGTTCCAATAATTTCTTCAAAAAGTTGTATGAAATAGTTCATTTTTCACAAATCTTGTCTAATATAAAAAAATGAATTTAGCATTTTTATTATATTAATTCCATTTATCCAAAGATATATTTGGCTATTTTACTTATAATAACCTGCAATTTCCTCCAATCTATGGATCACATAGTCAAAAAATGCATAATAAGAGGTGCAAAAACAATTTTTAGGCGTCCGATATCTTCTACATCCCCCTCTGCAAATAGGCATATATGTACATTTTCTACAATCTTCGTGGACTTCCACCGATTCCTCTATAAAACCTAATTCTCTTCTCTTTTTGTTAATTTCAATAAAAGACACTTCATTCAAATTTCCCAACTTGTACTCATCCAATACATAAAAATCACATGGATAAACCTCCCCGTCAGCCTCAACCACATGTTGGCAGGAACATATGCCGCTCATTCCGCACACAGTAGGAGGCATAAGTAGGAGCATCCTTATATATTCTTCAAATTGCTGGATATGAATCATATGTCCCTTTTTAAAATCCTGGTACCATAAATCAAAAAGAGTTTTTAAAAAATGTCCGTAATCCTTTGGAGTAAGAGTATATGGGAACCGTTCCTCCTCCTTCCCTAGAGGGCTCAGACAAGGAATAAACTGAAGATAGTTATAACCACTCTGTTTGTAAAATCTATAAATCTGTGAAATCTTTTTTGCAGTTAGAGCATTCACTACTGTCAAAATATTAAAGTCCACCTTGTATTCCTTTAAAAGATCAATTCCTTGTATAACCTGTTCGAAAGTTCCCCTCCCTTTTTTGTCCACTCGAAAAGAATCATGAGTAAAAGGAATTCCATCTAAAGAAACTCCTACAAGAAAATGATTTTCTTTTAAAAATTCCGCCCATTCTTTATTTAAGGAAATTCCATTCGTTTGAAGGGCATTGGAGATATTTCGATTACTAATATTATATTTTTTTTGTATCTCCATTGCTTTTTTGAAAAAATCAAGCCCATGTAAAAGGGGCTCTCCTCCCTGATAAATAAAAGAGCAAGAAGTATCTGAAAAATCCAAAGCTTTCTTTATGACTCTTTCCAATGTTTCTTCCGACATAAATCCATAAGACTCTGTTTCCCTGTTCTTTCCTTCATCATGATAAAAGCAATACTTACACTCCATATTACACATCCCTGAAGCTGGTTTTATTAATACACTAATATTTGGCATCCTTCCCCATCCATCCTTCCTCACTTTCAACTCCTTACAAAACAAGAAATCGGTATATATTATAAATATTTATAAGAACTATTACTATCATTAATCCCATAAAAAGCAAGTCAACCTTGTGATTATTTAAATGCTTGTTCACTTTTCTTCCACAAAAGCCGCCTAAAATTCCCCCTGCAATCATTAAGACTAAAAGAAAAGCAGAAAAATCAGGAACAGTTGAAGTAATCATAGAATTCAGCAAACTGGTTATTTGGGAAAACAATATAATATATAAAGAATTCTGAGCTGCTACCTTAGTATCCATAGAAAAAAAGAAAAATAACACAACTAAATTAATAGGTCCTCCCCCAATGCCAAGGAAAGAAGAGGTCACTCCCAAAATTAATCCTACTAAAAAACATACAACAAAATTAGATAAAGATAAAGTTTTTATTTTATCTTTATATATAGTATAGAGTAGTGCTCCTAATGTCATAGCTAGTAAAATCCCCGCTTGAATGGCCCCCACCTTATTTTGGTCAAAGAACTTTACCAATGACTGAAAAAAATTTTTTCCCAAAATTCCCCCAACAGCAGCTCCCACAGCTAAAGGGGTTCCAATCCTCATATCTACCAAAGATTCTTTTTTTATTTTACTAATCAAAAAGGAATATCCACTCATAGCCAGAACAGTGCAACCTGATAGAAAACTAATTGTCTTTACATCCAAAAGCCCAAAAGAATCTAACACTGGCTTAATGATTACACCACCGCCAATACCACAAATTGCCCCAGAAACAGAAGCTACAAAACTAATAAGAAAAAACAGTATATACATCCTTCTTTCCCTCCATTCGTTAATATAGTATATCCATTACCCTCTTAAGAGATTCAAAATCAATGGTAAAGGGGGCTTTCACCCTTCCTTTAAAAAATAAAACGACTCCCTCAGGAGTCGCCAGAGTTACGTCTTATTAAAAATTCCCCAACTTGTTTATTTGGCTTATCTTATCCTATATCACTTCAAAAGTCAACTATAAAAGCGCCCCTTTGATTTACATTCAGGCGCTTTTTGACTGATTTTTCTTTATTTTTTATATCCACATTTAGGACATACACCATTTTCGTTAAGGGCAATGCCGCACTTAGGACAGCGATCGATCTTATTCTTTGTCTGGAATTCTTCTGAGGCTGCATTGACACCACTCGTAAAGGTGAGTTTAGCGATGTTGAGTTTATCCTTTAACAGGTCATATACAATCTTGATCATTCCTTCAACTGTCATAGTCTCCTTTGTGACGACAAGGCGACAGTCTGGATATGCTGTTGCTAATTCTGTTTTAAAAGCAGGCCCTTTCATCTTGTTATTTGGCTCCCCATTGCGTATACCTTGCTCTTCATAGACATTAAGAATTGCTGGCAACAATGGATCATCTTCTCTCAATACTAGCGCATGGTCAAAGTTCTTTAGCACTTCCCAAGCAGTTTTCTGAATTTCATTACAAGGAAAAACCATGTTTACCCCAGACTCAATAGAATCTTCCACTTCAATTGTCAGAACTCCTGTATGCCCATGTAAATACTGGGCCTCTCCTTTAAATCCGTAGAACCTGTGTGCATATTGCAGATCTAATGTTGTAATACTTCTCATTCTCATCCTCCTATTTTCTTATATTTATATTATTTACTGGATTTGTGCCCTTTGGACACATATTTCATAGTCCAGCTTTTTTCATTATATCCCTATTGGTTAAGATTCTATCTTTCTTCAGCACAACTAATCCTTGCATCCAGGACAGATACCTTTAAATATAATATCGTGACCGCTAAATTCAAAACCATGGGTATTCTTAATTCTTTTTCCCAAGTCTTCCATATATTCCATTTCTACATCAAAGACTCGTCCACACTTTAAGCATCTTATATGATAATGGTCATGGCATCGGTGATCAAATCGGTCGGCTCCCCCTGGTATTTCCAACTTTCGTATCTCTCCACTTTCAGAGAGTTGTTTCAAGTTTCGATACACAGTTCCTCTGCTTATATTAGGATGTTCTTTGGCGATCAAATGGTAGATTTCATCTGCAGTAGCATGGGATTTTAATCTGTTTACTGCTTCAAGAACTAATGTTCGTTGAATGGTATTCCGTTTCATTGTCATAAATTATGCTCCTAATAGGATTTATTCTTAATAAGCATATTATCACAAATAAAATATATTGTCAATAATAGGCTAACTTTTTTTCATTTTTTTTAAAACTATACTCCTATCTTTTTCCCACGAAAAAAGCAGATATTCTCTTGAATCTCTGCCCTCTTAGCTTATATCTTTATCTTCTCTATAACCATTTCAATATAAGTATCATCGAAGACTTGCCAATGGCAACTCTTGTTTCGCTCCTTCGATAAAATCTTAAAAACTATTCATTATTACTTTGGTCGTCCCATGTCCTTCTTACTCCATTTTAGCCTGTAATGTTTCTCCTCTTCTTTTACAAGCATATTACATCCATAAAACAACTTTTCATAGTATTCAATTAGTCGCACGGTGCTTACCTGCTGAGGAAACTAGACAGTACTTATTTTTCCTTGCAATTTTTAATATGTGCTTTTAGCTTTTTCATAGCCCAATCATAATGGCTGGCTGTAACACTGACAAAGTATGACCCTAATGTACTTCCACCAACCCATTTATATACACCTTTTGAAAATAATTCCTCATTAGAAAATGTCTCTGCTAAACTTAATACTTTATTATGGCTTTCTTCAACCATTTCCTTAGCTTCTTCTAATGATGTATTTTGATGTTTTTTCCAAAACTCTACATTCATATCACCGTATGTTTTCCAGTTGTACGGTTTTGGAATAAAGGGTTTCTCATCTTTCTTTTGATTTGCATATACCCAATTTAACAAAAGCTGATGCCATTCATACAAATGAATGAAAATATCCCTAAGATTTTTATCTCGTTTCCAATGTGCCTCTTTCTTTTTTTCATCATTTGCAAAATCAAAAACAGTTGATAATTCTTTTTCTGTTAATCCAGAAACGAGGACATTTAATTTTTTATAATTATTCGTTCCAGCAGTCATTAAATCTGCCTTTGTCGTTGGTCTGCCCATATTGCTTCTCCTTTTCCCAGCATATACATAGAGTATTTATCTTTTCCAATACTTTAATGTGGGGAACCATTCAAACATGATTTTTCTTGCTTCTTCTTCCTTCATATTAGGGTTAGCAGCAACCATATTAGGTACGCATACCTCAATCATTTCTTCCATTGTACCCTTAAAAGTAACTTCACCATTTTCAAAACAATATTTACAATATTCCTCATTTTTGCTACCATCAACATTTGTTCCATAAAGCTCATCCCTATTTCCCATAGGCAGACCACAGCACTGACAAAATTTCTGATTCATCTCCTTCATTTTCTTTACCTCCGTTTTCCAATGTATTGAACCTTTGTGTATAGCTACTTTGCTATTATATGAAATATAACACACATATCTTGACATCCTTTGTCAAGTTTTATTTTTTTCATAAATTCCTTGTGCCTGTTCAGCTAAAATAGTTCTCAAATATTTTGGCTCCATAACTTCAACATTTGTTCCAAAGGAAAGTAAATAACCAATCAGCCAAGTATCCACAGGCATTTTGGCATAAGCAATTAAATCACCGTTGTTTTCATATTCAATTTGTGTCTCGTCGAATTCATCATAAACACGATAGGCAATTTCTTTTGAAAATAAAAGAACGATCTGTTGACATGTCTGTTGCAAAGTTTTTTTTGGTTCTTGGAATGGTGTTGGCACAAAAGTCTCCTCCAATAATTCCAATTTTAAAATACGGTTTACTTTGAATATACGAAAATCTTGCTTTTTCAGGCAAAATGCTTTCAGATACCATTCTTTTGATTTATAAGATAGTTTTAATGGCTGAACGATACGTTCCATTCGTTCACTCCTTGTATTTTCATAAACTATCTTTATTTTCTTATGTTGAATTACTGCTATTTTTAACTTCTCAAACTTTTCGTTATCACAAGTGGATTTTCCCCAACGTGAAAAATCCACTTCAAGCCAATTTCCTGTACTCACATTAAAAAGGGCAGACAACTTTGTGAGTATGTCTCTCCCAGAAGTATAACCTGTGGCAGATATACTTTCCATTATCGTTAATATTTCCTGCCTTTCCTTTTTAGACAATATCGCCCTATCCAAAATAAAGTCATGTAATAAATATATTCCGCCATTTCTTCCTTGTTCAGCATAGATTGGAATGCCAGCGCCACTTAAGGATTCTACATCCCGATAAATTGTTCTTGGAGAAACTTCAAATTTATCTGCTAATTCAGGAGCAGTGGCATGTCCCTTGTCTAAAAGATAATATAAGATTTTGAATAATCGGCTATCTGACATTCTTTTGCCTCCTTTGAGATCATTTAGTGGTGCTGCATTTACCGTTCTTCTTTGTAAACCCTAAGATGCTCCTTTTCAGAAACTACCCAGCAATGAACTTCCTCTATTATGCCAAATACTTATGGATATTGACTGAAAAAACCTTATCCTTCTTTGGCAGATACTTTTACCGATTGCCAAAATAGAGTTGGTAACGACAAATATAAGTTCCTTGACTTTCCCGATCATACCATTGTCCTTGATGAAATTCCCCGGTATCTTTCATCTCTCATTTCCACGCTGCCACTGGGCAGACCTGCAGGCATCATCTCTGTCTAATGCTCAAGACTCTGTTTTCGCCACTCATTTTCTTGCTTCCAACCACATTCCTCCTAATGGTCTTTCTGAAATACTCTGGGCAATTGCGGGATTTCTGCGGGTTTGATTTTGTCCTGGAGGCGGACTGCCCTCTGAATGGCAACTACATACCCTGCGGCCTGAAAGACCAGTCCCTACCAACGAAGCAGAAAGTAAGGAAATTTTATCAGTTCTGCAAAAGGACGTTCTATCTTTATCCTGGGAAAAACCTGTGTGCCTACCCCGACTGGATCTATACGATAAAAGTAGACACCATTCCACATGTTCACCATTGTCCAAACTAATATTTAAATCATTTTCAATAATTGATACTCATTCCTCAGCACAATCATTAAACTATACACTTACTTATTTCATTAAATTTTCTATTCAAATTCAATTTCTTCTTCTGCCTTACTGTATACATCAATCTGGTTTTCTATATCGATTCTATTGACAAGCCATCCTCTTACCATACACAATTTTATAAATTCATCAATACGATTTACACCATTCATCTCCTTTAACGTAACAACCACACCAAATTGTAATCCTCTTCCTGCTTTAGGAACAAGTCGTTCCTTTGTTTTAATACTCAATCCCCACATTCCTGCTGGATAAGCTTTTCGAGGCCTTGCATTTTCTTTAATTGCCTCACTAATATGTTTTATATTATCCCATTTTCGATACAATTTACGTGCATCTTCTTCATAAATATTTTGAATTCCTTCATCTGCTTGTTTGTTGTAATTTATAGCTTTAATCATGGCTTTTCCATCTTTTTCAATTATTCTTCCAAAGTGGAGATCCATTTCTGTACTTGTATAATCTACACCCTGATTTCTATCGCTTTTTGGAAAATATGCCAATGTTGCCTTTGCAAAAAAAGGATG
>CAJUTQ010000067.1 GCA_910589265.1 uncultured Lachnospiraceae bacterium | reverse complement strand
TCAGCATCTTTATGGAAGGGGTCAGGACAGAGGCCATTAAAATCACAAATGCAGTAAAAACGCAACTGATTAACTGGTTTGTATCCCAACCGGCATTTATCAAGGCTTTATTCCCGGAAGTAGTGTGGGAAGTTTGAGTAAATAACTTTAATGTCCCGTCAAGCATTCCGTTTCCGCTGCCAAGATTTTCTATCTCTCTTTCATATCTGTCATACGGGTCTCCTATTTCTTTGATCATATAATAGTTATAGTAATCTTCTATCAATTCTTCCAGACGTTCATATGAGATCATATATTCAGAAAATCCAAACAGATTGACTGCTTCCACTGAGTATTCTTTCTTTAGCTGGCTTTTGATCTTACTGAAATTGTGCAGCTTTGCTTCCATTTCATATTTCTGTCTGAACGCCTGCCTAAATCCAGCAATGGTAAAATAGTTTGTGATATAGAAATCCTCCCTGCCTCCTTCCAGATAGTAATATTTATCCTTGTATTTCCTGATATGGTAATGTTCCAAGTCGGCAAGCACATCCTCCACGTCGCTGATCGGGTAATAAGTCCCGCTTTCCAGACAGTAATGCGGAAGGATAGAGTCTAGCATTCTCCTTAAATACTGGTTGGCTGGGGAAGCATGGAATTTCTTCGCTGCCTCCTGCCATGTATAGCTGTCCTGCCTTGCATGGTAATCATATATAACTGGCTCCGCATCCTGTAATGCAATGGAGATGGAACCGTCAATAATCTGGCTTTTTATCTGGTGTCTTTGTATGGCATAGCGGACAGTTTTGGCAGGCACGCCATATTCGTTTTCAATCTCCCGTGCCGTGACCATCCTGCTCATGCTCCCTCCCCTTTATAAAAGATGTCAAAGGTATCCTGCACCTTCTTCTCCACTGCTCTGTTGTCATTTAAGTAAGGCAGCGAGGAAGACAGGCTGGAATCCCCTCTCATGACTGCAAGTTCGCCGAGGTTGTTTACACTCCGCGCGGTAATGTTGGAATAAGTCCCCCTGCCGATATGAGTGGACCATTTATAGGATTCCAGAAACAGGGCATACATCTGTGTTTCCATGTCTGGACAGGCATACAGTCTTCTGATAAATTCCCTTCTCACGCGGCTGAATCTCTTCCAGTATGTATTCTCTGTCATCGGATTCCCATTTTTATCTATAAATACTGCTGATACATTATCCTTTCTGTATCGTTTCATGTGCGCCTCATATGCCTCCTCTAATTTATTTCCAAATATGGGGATCACTATCTGTGCCCTGTTCCTTTTTGCTTTAGCAATGAACGCGCTGGACAGGTCTGGCCTCAGATCCTTATCCCCCAGCTCTAATGACAGGAGCATTCTGCCGTTTTCCTTGATGACCCTGATGCTGCCATATTCCACAGAAACTACTTCGCTTGCCCTGAGTCCTCCTGCAAACTGGAAGAACACCCCAAGGTAAATATCAGGCGCAATATCCCTTGCCGTATCGAAGAACATCGGAAGGTACGCCATATCAATCTCATGGATGGCGCCCACTTTTATCTTTGGCTCTGTTCTATATCTTCCTTTAAAGATATTTTCCGTATATGTTTTATATCTGGAATGGGGATTTTCCCTAAGGTCTTTGATTTCAGCCATTCCTTTATCCCTGCAGAAATGATAGAATTTTGTGAGGTATTCTGCATACTGCAATTTCCCTCCCTTCTGGCATGGCAGGGCAGACAGGAAATCTATCCCATTCTGGAATGTCAGCTCCGCTATGGATGTAAGCGGGGACTCCATTTCAAAAAAGAGATAGTTTAAAAACCTTACAATCAGGCTGGCTGTCATGGATACCGTGGATGTTTTTCTGCTCTGGTATTCTAAGAGGAACGCCGTGAACGGCGTCGGGATGGAAACCCCTGCATCCTTTATCCTGATATCAATGGATACAAGCTGCCTGACGCTCCCATCTTTGTTTATGGACTTATATATCTGTCTGGAAAATATGTAATTATCTGTATTCATGATTTATCTTCTCCTTTTTCGTTATGTGATTATATATAGATGGATAGAAAATACAAAAGAAATGATATAAATTTTTCATTAATTACCTATGTACTTATGTGGTAATATAAAAGCATATTTATTATTTTCTTTTAGTACATATCTTGGTAGAAATACCTTCAACCCCGCTGTTTACCAGCATTTCCGCAATATCTGCATTTTCTTCTGCTTTTCTTCCGTGTTTTCTACTGCGGGATACGTAGGATTCCGCATAATCTGAAATAGGATTCTGTTTATCTGTATCCTATCTGCATACATTCTACTTGCTCTTAAAATGGATTATTTTCATTTCCTGCACGATTCCATATCAGAAGAGTTTTATACAATAAAGAGTAAGGACGCTGAAAGCCAGACTGCAAAAAAGCAGCCTTAAAACTAAGACTGCCCTTCGGTAAAAACTTTATTTTTTTTCAAGGAGTTGGTGATCACGGGATATCCCTGTCCATATGCGGGGTATTTGTAATCACCATACATTATAATATTAGGTTTACGGAATGATTATTTCAATTTTTTGCATGATCCCCCTGTATAAAAATTACAAAACCTTACTTTCTACAATTTTATCCCATATACTTCATAGGCAAAGCAAATGCTAGTTTCTTCTCTCCTATCGTCCTCTACACTTCCTGATACAATAGTTCCAGTCTATGTTTCACGATTACTCCTATTCGCCTACATTTTGCCACACAAACCATGCAAGCCATTATCAATTTCATCAATAATTATAATTCCTTACAATATACTTTTTAATTTCATCCATACCATCTGTAATGGTAATACTGCTAATCGTATTCCCTTGTCTCTCCACAGTATGTACAATCTCATTCACTTCTTTAGGATACTTCCCTTTATTTTTTACTGCATATTTGAACCCCACATATATTCCAGAGATAATACAGACATTCACTCCATGAAGAGCAATATGCTTTACTGCTTCTATCAATCCTAATATCATTGTGTAATTAGGACTAATGGCCTCTTCAATAATTCCTTCTATTAATTTTTTATGCTTCTTATAAAGCATCACACATTTATATTGCCCTCTGCTTGTTTCCTTACAATATGAAACCATAACCAATATATTTATGTCATTACTTTTTTCAATATATTTCTCTAAATCTATCTCTTGCAAAATAACGGATTGATGTTGCATCATAGAGTCCTTTTCATAAACTATAAATCATTCCATCTTCAAAACCATATCATAAAATTTCATAAAACTTTCATCAAGTTCGTACCCCAGAAAAGTTCCATTCATATCTGCTCCTAAATCCTCATCTTCATCTCCACCATCAAAAGATATTACAGCATGATATTCATTTATAAAACCAGTTCTTGCTAATTGCTTGAATATAAAACTTACATCAATTTCTGGATATTTTGAATTCTTTTTAAACTCTTCCCAATCTTTATCAATCAGTCGCCCATTTGTAGAGCGTGATTTCTGATAAAATTCTGCCAAACATTCTATTTGTCTATATGACAGAATAACTAATACATCCAAGTATTCTTCAAATTCATCATTATCAATGTGATTTCCCGACAAATAACCATTTCTAATAAGATTCCCAAAAAATTTCACTTTATCATTTGTTGCAAGTCTACGAACAGCTTCCTGAACCTTTGCAGTATTTATGATAAATTCTACATCATTTACCATATCTGAGGTAATTGTGTATTTATCTTGTAAAATGACTTCTACTAATTCCTGCTCTTTCTTGCTTTGTTCCTCATTTAGCTTCACATTTATTGTTGACTCAATCATATCACCAATAGCAGGGAAGGCCTTAAGCATCGGCATTATAACAGCCTTAACCACAGGGTTATTCATTATGTCAACTAATTCATACACATTACATAAAGATGCCTTTAAAACCTCTAGTTTTTCATTTGTTGTATCCATTTTTCTATTACTCCCTTCATGCCACTCGAAATTAATATTATTATCATTCCCCCTATATACCCCACCAACAACACAATATTTGTTGTAGCTAAATTCAATGCGTACTCCGCAAACTCATCTGAAATTAGTTCTATTGCGCTGCCCTGTCCATGCCCTGCATTTTCATTTCTCATTATTGGAATCTCTAATTTCATCTGCACTTGTTTCTAATGGAACTACCTCTGCTTCATCTCTTGTATTCAGTTTAGAAATAGAATTCTTCACAGATGCCAATGGTTTTAATGCTTCTGCAATCTTAGCCGTATCTATTGTGCCCACTATTTCACTAGCTCTTGCCAATGGTTCTAATGCTTCTGCTATTCCAACTGTATTTATTTCTTTAATCCTTTTACCAGCCTCAGTCAATGGTTTGAATATCTCTATTAACTCTGCATAATCATAACTTGGCAAGGGTTCCAGTGCTAATTTGCATGATTCTGCATATTTTTGTAAAACAACACCTAATTCCTTTATACTTTCCAAATTACTAGAATCATTTATTACATCTTCTTTATATTTAGTAAGTCTTTTACTGTTTGCTATCATTTCCCTGCATGTTGCATTTTCTTTAGTTCGCTTAATCACTTTCCACACCTCAGGCTTTATATAGAAAACTTCTGCCAGTTCCATGGCAATATCATCAATCTGATTTTCTTCTGAGTATTCTTCTTTTCTAAGTTTTACCTTACCATCTAAAGCTACTGCAATCTTACCAGTGTTATATGAGTTTTCTTCATCTTTCGTACATATTGAATCTCCTAAAATGCTGACATCCAAATCTATGTAATAAAATATGTCTTTATCTTGCTTATCAACAGATACATCCTTTATAGACCAATAAATTTCTGCTTCTCCTGAATCTGAGATATAGTCTCCTCCTAACATATCATCAAAATTTATTGATGCGGCAAAATTTCCTACTTCACTTTCTATCACATCATCATGCTGTTTCAAAATTTTCACCGCATAATCCATAGCCGACAACTGCAATGCACTTTTTGATTGTCCGATTTGTAATTCTTCGGCAATGTACGAGAAAAACTTATTCATATTTAAAAAATGAATTTCAAGCAACGGATTAATTTCCTTAAATTCTTCCAATAATTCTCTTCTTAATTCAACAGGATTTTTTTCATCCTTTTCCCACCAATCTTCTTTTACATCATTACATACAAACAGAATATTTACATTTCTTTCTTTAGCAACTTCAATAATATTTTTCCAAATAAATAAGTCTCCATATCTATCAATTCCATCTTTTTTATTATCTTCATATCCTGGTGGAATTGAATTTTCAAAACGAATCTTTCCTTCCTGTAAGATAGGCAATCTCTTAGAAAATGGAATTGGCATCCCAACATTTCCTTGCTCCATCAATAAATCTACAAATTCTTTTACTTTATCATTTAAAATAAAATCTAAATTCCGTTCACTTTCTTGTTTATGGTTATTTTCAAATTCTTTCACAACACCCTTTATATCTTTTATTTTTTCGTCTAAATCATCTTGTAACTTTGAAATATCTGTATAATCATGTTTTCTATATTCAGTTATTCTTGATGTAATGTTTTCTTGAAGATGTATTACTATTTGGGATAATTCATTACGGACATTTTGATATTTACTCTTTTCATTCCCACTTACTTTATGATAATTCCTTAAATATTCATCATACACCTGTCTCGGAACATAAATTCGACCTACTATTTCCTTAAATGCCTTAATTATATCTAAACTTATGTTTGCTGGTTTCCTATATAATTCTAACAATATAGTAGTATCTAAAACTATCAAATGTTCCGAAGCACGTACTCTTTGAAATTCTTCTAATGTTATCATTTTCAACTATATCCTTTCTTCACATTTTCTCCCAAAAACAAAAAGCCTCACACTTTTTCTACAGATCATGTTCCAGATCAAACCTATTTCCTATCATGAGTATATTCATAGGCTATCCCTCTCTAAATGTCTTCTATAACAGATATATAATGACTTTTGAGCACTATTTTAATTTTATTCTATATTTTTCATTCATCTTGGTCAATACCTTCTTTTCGACACTTTTCTCTATAATTTTCTATATAAGTAAATATTCAAAGTTTTCTATTTTCGTGCCCCATCGTCACGTTTTTAATTTCCCATCTCTGGAAAAGCCAATTCTTATATGAGACAATAACAATAGAAAATCAAAGGAGGAAATCTATATGGAAAGATTCGTTATAGACGAAACAACTAACACATTAGTTAAATGCAATCATAGCATATGGTGGGAGCGGCTGGATTACCTTATCATCCCGCACCAATACAAGGGGAAGCAGATCGACCGCATCAGCTCCCATTGTTTTGATTATCTGCAGATCAATCTCCTCTGCATAGAGGAAGGTGTAAAATATCTGGATGACTGTGCTTTGGAAAATGCACATGTTCTGAATGTAAAACTGCCAAGAGGCCTTAAGATTGGCAAAAGATGCTTTGCGGGCAGCGAGCTTGAAGAAATACTGCTTCCAAGGAGCCTGCATATCATTAAGGAAGAAACTTTCCTAAACTGCAAAAACCTGAAATCTGTCTGGGCACAGTCTGGTTTAAACACCATCTCTTATGATGCCTTTAAAGGATGTGAAAACTTGACAGAAGCACACTTTCACATTTTAAAAGATGTCAGAGACAGGGCATTTGCAGGATGTACCAGTCTGGAAACACTGGAGTTAGGATATCAGATCAAACAATTGGGAAACGATATTTTTAACGGCTGCCATTCCCTTAAATCCCTTGAAATAAGGGGCTACTTTGACAAGCTGGAAGAACGCACTTTTTCAGGTGCTGACGGATTGGAATCCCTGACATTATGGACTCATGCCGAATCCCTGTATTTCCCTCCTGACGGATTTCAGGATACCTGCTTAAAGGAGATTTCCCTGACAGGCGATTTTGAACCAATCGTAAAGAAAAGATGCTGTTTCCCAGAGGACGTTGTTTTGAAAATGTACCGTGGCCAGAAGGCTCTGGAAATCCTTGGATATTACTTCAATATTGAAATAGTTGCTTGATCGCCGCGTTAGAGTGGGCTTCCTGTTTGGAAGCTCACTTCTCTATGCATCCGCATACTCCTTTTCCGTCTGAAACATCTCCTAGCAGTACTCTCCGAGAGCTTCTGTAATCTTCATACGGCAAGTTTTTAGTATTTAGAACAAATATATATTTTAGAAAATTTTATAAATGAATCACATTTTTGTAACTTTAGAATTTAATATATCTGATGTTTTATATACTTTTGAAATATCATGTATATCCCCAATTTTCAACTCTAAATGATCCTTCTCTCCATTAGGCATATGAATTAAAAACCTAAATTCTTGTTGGTATGCATATGCTTTTCGCTTCCAAAAGGCAATATTTTGTATTCCTGAAAGTAATGATAAGCTAAGGTCTACAGAATCTTTTGCTTCATCATAATAATGAACAAATCCTCCATAAATTTCATAATTCTCTTCTAATGCTGCATTTCGTATCCTTTTAAAGAACTCATCCCTATCTAATATTAAAAGGGCAGTATCCCCAAAAGTTTTAATAATTTCTTTCTGTTCTTCGGTAAAAGTAAAACTATTACCATATGGATTAATGCCAAACATACAATAAACATAATCATTTGCAGCAGAAGTCATCATTAATTGATTTGTAATTTTAAAACTTTCTCCTGTATCAGATAGTACAAAATTTGCTTCATTAATATGAAACATTCCTTCAAATGAATCTCCTACAACATTATTTGAATTTTTGCTTTCGTCTTTACGATACCATTCTAGAGAATTCATATACATGAGACCATCCTGTAAATCTTTAATTCGGTTGGCAGTTTGAAATTTAATCAATGGAAAACCTTTAATTATCATATCAACTTATCCCCTTTCTAAACTGGAAATTATTTTATTGATTCATTTTCAAGCGTTCCCGATCTTCAATGTGTGGTCACTTCCCCTCTGGAACTTGTTCTAAATATTACTCATCGCTCTCATTATTATTAAATACAATGAAAATGCCACACCTTCCCCTTTTATGTTCTTCCAATTGTCTATCAATCTCTATCTTTTCCTTCATAATATATCATTCTCCAACACCATTTCCAATTTGCAAACATAATTATAACTGCTTTTCTCTCAAAATACAAATTTCCAAACATTTCACACTCATATACCAAAACAAGGGCACAGTTTCCCCATACCCCTATATGCCAGCATACTGCTCCATTACCCTCCTGATATGCAAAAAAATGTCCATATGTGGACGTATTAAACTATATATAGGATACAGATAAGGAGACTGGCAGAATGAAAAACAGCCCTCCGTTAAGAAGGCTGCCTTAACAGCATATAAGTATTGCTTTCCCTTAATTCTTTTATCAGATGATGCTGGTTTTCTTTTCTTGTAACGGCTATCAGTTTCCTGTCTTCCATGTGCTGGATCGTTCTTGTCACTACAGTATGAGTCATAAGTGTCCCTTTTTCAATGCTTTCCCTTGATGTCTGGACGCTTTCATCATCACCACATCTGAATTTTAAATACAGATAGACAGCAATCTCATTTTCATTCCACTGGAGATAAGCATCCAGTTCCTCTTCCGATAAATAGATGTAATTCGTTACTTTCTTATCCATGATGCTGTATTCCAGTCCATCCTTTTTTATCAGTATTGCAGAATCCATGATCCTGTCTAATTTATTTGCGCTGATATGCAGAGAAGAAGTAATATCCTTCTTCCTGCTCTTACCATAACGGAGAAGATATAAATATACTTTCAACTCATTTGGACGCATAATTCCTAACGGCACTTTTAAACCATTATCATAAACAGGGAATGTAATGTCTCCAAACTCTGTTTCCAGATTATCAAGCTCTTCCATGCTTATGCCATAAATATGATGATAGAAATACTCTGCTTCCTCTGCTGCATCCCATGAATTCCAGTCATTCCCATTAATGGATTCTGTCACTGTTACAATCTCCAAAATCTGTTCCAGACTGTATCTGCTTCTCTTAAAGAAGAGAACCATGCACATCAACTGGTAATAGGTATAGCCTTCCACAAAACCTTTCAGCATTGATTTTATCCCTTCTGGAAGCACCGCCACATCAAGCATTGGATACAGGCTTACAAGTTCAGTATCTGTGATGCCGTGCGTCTGGTTCTGGCCCGCCAGATTTTTATCAGCACAATTCTTATTACCATTGGATAGAGAACGTTGTGTTGCTTTTGTATTGTCAGGTGTAGGAATCCTCTTATTTCTGGCTATATACAACGCATCCCATTCCGCATAATCATAACCAAATCTCTGGAAAATATCTTCCACCTTATAAGTCGGCACGCCATATTCCCCCTCCATGATTTCTGCTTTTACCACTGTATCATACTTTGGGCTTTTGACATTATAGAAAAATGGAAGCCTGTACACCCTGCCTGGATTTTTGCAGTGTTGGTCCACATCCACATTGTAATCCGAAAGCACTTTTAACCATTTGCCAAGCAGACCTTTATCCGTACAGGTTTCAATTTTAATCAGGATATGAAAGCCATGCCCCGATGACACTTCAATAGGTATAATCCCCCTGTCAAGAAACAGTTTCCTGATCTCTTTATATTCCTCAAAATCATACGCATCAAGGTCTACCGCCAGCAGGTTTGTTGATGTGACATTTTCAATCCTTCCAATCATCTGATGCCCTGTATCCCGCTGGAAACACTGTCCTTTGACATAATCAACCTTATATATGTTGTAGAAGAAGTTATACACTGCATCCCTATGAAACAGGCGCTTTTTCACGAAATCGTAATACTGCCAGAATCCAGCTTCATCAAATGATTTAATGACATGCTCCTTGTTGCCCACCCTTCTTTTTGTCTTCTTGTGGTCTATAAGCGCCCTGATGCAGACTGCCTCATTATCAGGTATTTCATAATAATGCTCCCATTCATGGCCTTTAAATTCATAATTATGCTCCTGATACAGATATAATTCTGGTATTACATCCCTGCCCTCCAGTGTATGCGTCATTTTCAGGAAATTCCAGCTCCTTATGATATCCTGTTCCCACATGCCGTTGGAAATTTCTGTTTCTTCCATTTTTTCAAAATTTAGAATATTATTCTTCTTCAAGTCTAATTCTCTCATAAAAAATACCCCGTCATAATTTCAGGGGCAATCATTCTATCATTCAGATACTGTTTATCATGCAGTAAATCTATTGTTTTTCTGTCCTTTTACGCTATAATGATACAGAAATCACGTGTGTTGGGATGAATGATTGCACACTGTATTTTGTAGGCGGATGTTATCAGCATCTGCCTTTTTTATCGTTAAATATCATATTTTTACTTATTATACAGGCTCTTATCTATATTGCAATAGGTTTTATGCATGAGCAGGAATTTTAACAAAGAAAAAGGCACTGGCTATGGGTGCCAACTGCTTTATTCCCCCAATCAATGCTATTTATTATATGCGGCAAAGTGACTTTGTATTTCATAGCCAGATAATATAACCTCTGATATATAGCTGATTTCTCCATTTTTATACAGACCTATACAAAATATGGTTTTAATTGTATTTTGCTTCTAAACACCAATGGAGATTATGCACCTTTTTGTATAGTGAGCCATTTTCATAATATACAATAAAAATGAATTAACCCTTAATCCGTGAAACTCAGATTTATTAAATACCTGCAAAGTCTGTGATTATGTGGTTTTGAAGAGCCAAACAATCACCTTCAGAATTCACCTGTTTGGTGTAGTAAAAATCCCTCTATTTTCCCACTTCTGTAGCACTT
>CAJUTQ010000066.1 GCA_910589265.1 uncultured Lachnospiraceae bacterium | reverse complement strand
TAATGAAACAGCCTCCTTTTTTCGATATTTTTCTCGTCAGATTTCAACTTGGAAAAGGAATTGAATAAATGACGGCAAACGCTCAAACCCCTTGAAAATCAAGGCTTTTTCCGTTTGTCGTTATTATACCGTAACGGCATATGTATGCTACGATTCTTGCGGAACAGGGTGTGCCGCTGGTAAAGATTTCTGCGTTGTTGGGGCATAGTTCCATTCATCTTAGTTTTGAGTACTATATTGAGACAATGGACGAAAATGACCGCATCATGTCGTTTATGAACGCTAATTTTGTACCGGGAGGTGGAGATGAATGTTAGATGGTAAATTACAGAATTACATAGACTGGACGGTGGGAGCGGTAATGCTCCTGCCGGAACGCAATAATTATGCTTACCGCATTACCCTGAAATATCAGGATGGCCGGAAGGTTCAGCAGCAGAAGTCAGGATTTAAGACTAAAAAAGAAGCGGAGGCGGCGAAACAGCGGACAATTGGGGAACTCTGCAGTGGAACATATGCAGTCTATACGGATGTAAAAGTGGCTGATTTTTTGGAATACTGGCTGGAAGGAGATATCAGGAACAGGGCAGGCAGCCATAACACTTATGCATCGTTTCGCAATGCAGTGTATAAGCATATCATCCCATTCATGGGAAAGAAGAAAATGGCGGATGTAAGCAAAGGGGATGTGAGGCGGCTCTACAATGACAGGGCCGCTTTCTCTGTCTCTATTGCAAAGATGGTAAAGACGGTGATGAATATTTCCTTTGATTATGCGGTTGGGATGAAAATTATACCTGTGAATCCGGCTGCAGGGGTAGAGCTTCCAAAACAGATTGCAAAAGCGGCATACCATACCCGGAGCATAGATGGGCAGAAAACCCTGACAATGGAGCAGATACAGATTTTATTGGAGGCAAGCAAAGATACGCCGATTCATATGATGGTGCTGTTCAATGTCCTTATGGGCCTCCGCAGGCAGGAGATACTTGGGCTGAAATATTCGGATATAGATTATATAAATCGGACAATCTCTATAGAAAGGCAGTTAGGGAGGGCAGCCAATACGAAAAAAGAAGATTTTGCTCCAAAGACATTTACAAAACAGGAGATTAAGCTAAAGACTTCATCCAGCAGAAGGGAGCTGCCGATACCGAATTATGTATTTGAGGCAATCATGGAAGAAAGGAAACTATATGAAAAAAGACGTAGCCGCAGAAAAAAGGAGTTTCAGGATTTAGATTATATCTGTTGTTCCAGCTATGGCAGGCCGCGCAGCAAGGATTTTCACTGGAAACATTATAAGAAGCTGTTAAAAGATACTGGCCTTCCGGATATCCGCTGGCATGATCTTAGAAGCACATTCTGCACATTGCTGTTAAAAAATGATTTTAGCCCAAAAGCGGTTTCCAAGCTGATGGGACATGCGAAAGAGATTATATCAGTGGATGTATATGGGGATAACGCAAATATTATTCCAGATGAGATTCCGGAACTTGTAGAATTTATGGATGAAGTTCTCCCGAAGGAAACAGAGGGGGAGGATGACAAGCTTCTGGACATTGTTGCGGATACATCTTATTATGTTACATAGAATCTCATAACATGAAAGAAGCCTAGAAGAGTGAGGCAGGGCTATTTTATCGGTAGAAAGCGAGGTATTGATTATGGGAAATGCATCTTTAAATGAATTGGTATATGGCTTTGAACTTTTGGAAATAGTTGCGCCAGATCCAGATCATAAAGCTGATGAAGCAGAATTGCAGAAAAGTATTCAAAAAAGTAAAGAGATGATGGCGATGGTTGAAGAATACAAACGCAGAAGGGCAATTTCCAACGCATAAGAGTTTATGATGAGAGGCATCTTAAAACTGATATATTATTGAGAAAGAAAAGCTTTCTCACATAATCATGGTTTGCGATACCTCTTAATTTTTTGTTCAATAATAGAATCTGCTCAGAGTATGGACTTTATTGCTTGTACTATCCGGCAGACATCTTAATAATATCGTCTATGTCAACAAAAAATAGCACACGAACACACATAAACGAACAAAAGTTCGTATTTATATCTGTACAAATGAATGGGATTGTGATATGATAATACACGATTATGGAAAGCGGATTTTGCTTTCCATAATATAGCTTGTGTATTCCCATTCTGTCCATGTAAAAATGAACAGTTTTGGGACATCCGGAAAATCGGTTTGAGTGAACGGAATTCGTCGTGGAGCTAAAATTTGGAAATTCATAAAAAATATGAAGATGTGCCACGACGAAAAAATGGCTTATAGAAATACTTTTTAGTATAGAATCAGAGGTGATGTTTTGTGCAAAATGAACAAAAATGCTTTAAACTTCATTCGGAATACAAGCCTACCGGCGACCAGCCGCAGGCGATAGAAGCCCTTGTCAATGGCTTCAAAGAAGGCAACCAATTCCAGACTTTACTAGGCGTCACAGGCTCTGGAAAGACATTCACAATGGCGAATGTAATTGCAAAATTGAATAAACCAACTTTGGTAATAGCGCACAATAAGACGCTGGCTGCACAATTATATGGTGAGTTTCGCGAGTTCTTCCCGGAGAACGCAGTAGAATATTTCGTGTCCTACTACGATTATTACCAGCCAGAAGCCTATGTGCCTTCCACAGATACGTATATTGAAAAGGACTCTTCCATTAATGAAGAAATTGATAAACTTCGATTATCGGCGACAGCGGCTTTGACAGAGCGGAAGGATGTCATTGTCATATCCAGCGTGTCTTGCATTTATGGATTGGGAAGTCCAGATGACTATCAGGGGTTAGTTGTATCTTTGCGCCCTGGGATGAATAAGGATAGAGACGAGGTTATTCGAGAGCTTATTCATATACAGTATGATAGAAATGAGATGGACTTTAGGAGGGGAACATTTCGCGTTCGAGGAGATGTTCTTGAAATCTTTCCAGCTATTGAAAGTGAACTGGCAGTGAGAGTAGAGTTTTTTGGGGATGAGATTGAGCGTATCTCAGAAATGGATGTACTGACTGGGGAGATTCGGTCAATTTTAGAACATATTTCCATTTTCCCAGCCTCTCATTATGTAGTTTCCCAAGATAAGATCCAAAGGGCTGCTATTGAAATAGAAAAAGAACTAGAGGAGAGGGTACGATTCTTTAAAAGTGAAGATAAGCTGCTAGAAGCCCAGAGAATTTCTGAGAGAACAAACTTTGATATTGAGATGTTAAAGGAGACAGGCTTTTGTTCTGGTATTGAAAATTATTCCAGACATCTAAATGATATGCAAGAGGGAGCGCCACCTTACACCCTGATAGACTTTTTCCCAGATGATTTTTTGATCATTATTGATGAATCTCATATTACAATACCTCAGATAAGGGGAATGTATCAGGGTGACCAGTCAAGAAAATCCACTCTTGTAGATTATGGTTTCCGGCTTCCATCTGCAAAGGATAACAGACCGTTGAATTTTGGGGAGTTTGAAAGTAAAATTGATCAAATGCTCTTTGTGTCAGCTACTCCCTCTACTTATGAAAATGAGCATGAATTGGGGAGAGTGGAGCAAATAATACGCCCAACAGGACTTCTGGATCCAGAAATATCTGTTCGACCTGTAAAAGGTCAAATTGACGATTTACTAAGTGAAATTCATAAAGAAATAAAGAAAAAGAATAAAGTAATGGTTACAACTTTGACAAAAAGAATGGCAGAGGATTTGACAGATTATATGCGGGAAGCTGGGATCAGAGTCCGATACTTGCATTCAGACATTGATACATTGGAAAGGGCGGAAATCATAAGAGACATGAGGCTGGATGTATTTGATGTTCTTGTGGGAATTAATTTGTTAAGGGAAGGACTGGACATTCCAGAAATTTCTTTAGTAGCCATCATTGATGCTGATAAAGAAGGATTTTTACGCTCTGAGACTTCATTGATACAGACAATTGGAAGAGCTGCAAGAAATGCAGAAGGTCATGTCATTATGTATGGGGATCAAATGACAGATTCCATGAAAGTGGCTATTGAGGAGACGAATCGCCGCCGTTCTATTCAGGAGCAATACAATAAAGAACATGGAATTACGCCTCAGACAATTAAAAAAGCAGTGAGAGATTTGATCAGCATTTCAAAGGTAGTGCCAAAAGAGGAAATGACATTTGAAAAAGATCCAGAGTCCATGGACAAAGGAGAATTGGAAAAACGAATTCGAGAAGTGCAAAAGCAGATGAAGCAGGCAGCTGCCCAGCTTAATTTTGAAGCTGCAGCAGAGCTGAGAGACAAAATGGTAGAGTTAAAAAAACATTGGCAGTGTCTGGAGGACGGAGAATGAGAAAGGTATCAATCATTATTCCCACATTTAATGAGGAAGATAATGTTGGGAATTTGGTAAATCAAATTGATTATGCTTTAAAAGGAATTAATTATGAAGTGATTTTTGTAGATGACAGTAACGACAATACTCCAGAAAAAATCAAGGAAATTATAAAGGAAAATGACAGAGTCCGTCTAAAGCACAGAACAGAAAAAAAAGGACTGGCAACAGCAGTGCTTCAAGGATTCCAGTTGGCAACAGGAGATTATTTGGCAGTTATGGACGCAGATTTGCAGCATCCCCCTTCCATTTTAAAGTTTATGTACTTGGCATTGGAAAAAGGGAATGATTTTTGCATTCCCAGCCGTTTTATTCCAGGGGGAAGTGACGGAGGCTTAGGCCCTTACCGAAAGCTTGTTTCTGCTGTGGCAAGATATATAGGAAAAATACTTCTCCCTTGTCTGAGGAAAATATCAGATCCTACTAGCGGACTTTTTATGTTTCGAAAGTCTGTGATTCAAGGAGATTGCCAGTTATTGCCCATAGGATGGAAAATCATGGTAGAGGTTCTTGCGATGGGAGACTATAAAACAGTAGTGGAAATTCCCTATCGTTTTCAGGCAAGGCCAGCAGGAGAATCAAAGCTTACCCTTAAAGTCACAAAGGAGTATATAGAGCAGGTGATTCATTTAAGAAAGAGAAGCAAAAAACATAAGGATATACAAATCAAAAGATGGTCACAAAAAAAAGTGAAGGCTTTGGAAGAATTATGGAATCGAAAAAACAAATAATTTTTGGGGGAGGTATGCTCATTGGTCTGTTCTTTTTTCTCACTTTGTATGGGGTGAATGTATTAGACGTAACCAATGATGGATGGCTCCTCCAAGGAAGTGATATTTCCCAGCACTATTTGGGATGGGTATTTTACCGCAGGTCTCCTTGGTATTTTCCCCCAGGGATGATGGACAATTTATTTTATCCATATTTATGTAGTGTAATTTATACAGACTCTATTCCCCTTTTTGCTTTCATTTTTAAAGTTTTGTCTCCTGTCCTACCAGAAACCTTTCAGTATTTTGGCCTTTTTGGCCTCTTTTGCTTTACTATGCAGGGAGGTTTTGGGGCTTTGCTTGTGGGGAAACTGACAGAGGGGATAGGGGATAGATGTTCTCTTTACTGCAGGAGCTTTTTGGGGGCTTTCTTCTTCTTAATGGCAACTCCTCTGCTACAGAGAATGTATGGGGATTCTTACTATACAAGGCATACGGCAACTGCAGGACAGTTTGTTATTTTAGCTGCATTTGCCCTTTGGGCTATGAAGGATACTTTCATTTCTTTAAAAAAAGGGTGTATATCATGGGGAATGTTAGCTATGGTAACAGCTCTGATCCATCTAAATCTTGTTCCTATGGTATTTGGTATTTTTTTAGGATATTTATTCAACAGAGTTTTAGACGAGAAGAAAGTCATTCCTAGTGCTTATCTTCTTTTAAGCTATGTCATTATGACCATTGTCCCATTATTTCTCATGGGAGCCTTTTACTATCCTTTTCATCCAGAAGCAGGGGGACTTGGATTTTTTACAGCGAACTTAAATGCTCTTTGGAATCCTATGGGTTATTCTTCTGTTTTTCAGGATTTGCCTGTATCTAGTGGTCAGTATGAGGGAATGAGCTATGGGGGCTTTGGTGTATTATTGTTAGCAGCAATATCCTTTCTATTATTTGGAATTCATGTAGGAAAAAGGATAAAAGAGAAAAAGGGATTAAAGGAATTTTTGGCTTCTATACCGGCAGAAAAGAAACGGACTGGGTTAAGTCTTCTCATTGTGGCTATTTCCTTCTGTCTCCTGGCAGTGAGCACAAGCATAGAGTTTAACGAGCATGTGCTATTAAAAATAACTCTTCCGGATAAGCTATACCAGATTTTTTCTATGTTTAGGGCTTCTGGACGGTTTATGTGGGTTGACTTATACTTACTTATAACAGCGGCCATTGTACTGGGAGCAAAGTATATAGAAAGCAATGGTTATATTATTTTTCTCTATTTATGCGTTGCAGCTCAGTTTTTTGATTTAAAGTATAAGCTTAGAGATATACAGGACAACCATAAGGATAAGAAAGAATATGTTTCAGAAATATTATACTCACCTATTTGGGAGCAAATTGGGGAATACTATGACTATATTATGTTCATGGACAGTGATACTTTTGTAGAAGTAAAGGGATATTGGCCAGGCTATGACTTTCAATATGCTTTTGCAAAATTGGCAGCAGATTATGGCATGGCATTAAATGGTTTTCATGTTTCCAGAGTATATAAGTTTAAAGAGGAGTCTGATGCAGAACAGTGGGAAAAACTGGAAAGAGGGGAAGTAATGGACAATGCAGTTTATATTTTTGAACAATCTCATTTGCCAAAAGAGAAACATTTGAATTTTTATATAATTGATCATATAATAATAGGTACTGTACAAAGGCTGGAAGGAGTACCCATTTATGAGTTTTAATTCTTTTGTTTTTTTATGCATCTTTTTGCCAGGGATGGTCATTGGATATTTTTTGCTTCCTAAGAAGATGAAAAATTTTTATCTTCTTATTGGGAGCATACTGTTTTATATATGGGGAGATGACAAAGGACTTCCAGTACTTTTTTTCTCTATATTATTTAATTATATTTTTGGACTGGCTATTTATGGACTTCGTAAAAAAGAAGGAGAGAATGGAAGAGGGGCAAAATGGATTGTTTTTCTTGCTGTCCTTTTTAATTTAGGGCTTTTAGGAGTTTATAAGTATACAAGTTTTATCCTTCATAACTTTCAAAAACTTTTCCATACTTCCTTTAATCCAGTAGAAATAATACTGCCTTTGGGAATTTCATTTTTTACTTTTCAAGGGATTTCTTATGTTATTGATGTTTATAGAGAAGAGGGCAGACAAGGAAGGAGCATTGTACAGAAAAATCTATTCGATTTTGCCTTGTACATAGGAATGTTTCCACAGCTTACTGCAGGACCTATTATACGGTATCATACAGTACGGGAAGCTCTTTCTAACAGAGAGCATACAATAGGTAAGCTTGCCTTGGGATTTGAGAGGTTTATTATTGGATTATCGAAAAAGGTTATTTTAAGTGGGACAGTAGGGGAAGTTGCCAGCAAAATAATGGAGAGCGATTACACCATTATGGGAAGCAGTTTGGCATGGCTTGGAGCTGTCTGTTATACTTTTGAAATTTATTATGATTTTTCTGGCTATTCGGATATGGCTATTGGACTTGGGAAAATGTTTGGATTTGATTTTGAGGAAAATTTCCATTATCCGTATATTTCCTGTTCCATTACAGAATTTTGGAGAAGATGGCATATATCCTTATCAAGTTGGTTTAAAGATTATTTATATATTCCCCTTGGAGGGAATAGGAAGGGGAATGTATATCGAAACCTTGCTATTGTATTTCTTGCAACAGGGATATGGCATGGGGCTGCATGGGGCTTTGTTATTTGGGGTATGTGGCATGGAGCCTTTATGCTGGCTGAAAGGTGGTTTCGCAATATGAAATGGCATATACCTGTAGTGGTGAAGTGGTTTTATACAATGCTTGTTGTAACCTTTGGATGGGTACTATTTCGTATTGTAGATTTAAGACAGACATGGCATTATTTTAAGATTATGTTTCATGTAAGCCGTCCAGAATTTGTTGGTTTTTCTGTATGGTATTATTTAGACGCTAAAATGATATGTATTCTTGTCATTTGCTTTCTGTCTATGATTCCATGGAAGCAGTGGTGGAAAAACATAGATCAGTGGGAGGAGAGAAGAGGAATCTTGTGGATAAAACGTATTTTTCTTCTTACCCTTCTTCTCATCAGTATGATGTTCTTAATGAATGGAACATACAGCCCAGCTATTTATGCCCAGTTTTAAAAGAGAAAGGCGGCAGGTATGAAGAAAAAATTCGCAGATGTTTTGTTTTGCTTCTTATGTATGGCAATTCTCATTATTCCCATGGCGCTTTTGAATGTAAAGCCAGATCAGACCTCTGCCATAGACAATAAAAGGCTGACAGAGTGGGAAAGTTTTAGCTTTCAAAATAATTTTCGCAATGGATTCCAAAATTATTTAAATGACCGTATTGGATTTCGGGAGGAAGCGATTGACGCATATACTGTCTTAAATGATAAGCTGTTTCACGTCCTGGTACACCCTTTGTATATGTATGGACAGAATGGAAATATCTATTATAAAGAATCAAGTTATATAGCAGGTTTTCAGAGAATTAATAATAATGAAGCATTTATGGATTCCATGATCTCCTTTTTAGAAAAAACAAAGGACTATTTGGATAAAAAGGATATTGGATTTGTATACTTTCTTGCACCAGATAAAAAAACAATTTATCCAGAGTATTTTCCAAAAACAGTTCATGTTTCCAATAATAAAAGCTGGACAGAATTAATGGAAGAGAAATTGTCAAAGACAGAGGTGGATTTTGTTGTGCCTGTAGAGGAGTTAAAAAAAGCAAAGGAAGAAAATGTTATTTATAATGTTAAATATGATACAACCCATTGGAATGAGCTAGGGGCTTTTGTAGGGCACAAACTACTAGATCAAAGGCTGCAAAAATATTTATCCAATGTTTCGCCTTTGTCAGAAGAAGATTATGATTTAACCTATGAGCATAGAGACAGCTTAGACATTTCTAAGTTCCGCATTGATGAAAATGTCCCTAAGTATGTTCTAAAAGAGGAGAGAGCAGAAGATGGGGGAACTCTTTTAGTTAATGAAATGGTTTTAAATACGAATACATTTTATGAACACTTTGTGAATCCCCAAGCAGATAATGATGAAGTGGCTTTGTTTTTTTTAGACAGTTATTTTGGACCTTACAGTAAATTTTACAAAGAACGATACAAAGAAGTATATTTTCTTCATCGAAACAATTATCAGGCTCTCCAGTACTATATAAATTTAATTCAACCAGATGTGGTAATTTTTGAAACAGCAGAGAGAAGCATGTTAGAGGAAATGCAGCAGTTCTACTATTTTGAAGGCTACCGTTATGTTCCGCCCTTTGATCAAAAGAGAGAGTATGAAGAAGGGGATAGAGAAGTATCTTTAAGCTTTGACAGTATGGCTGGTGCGGGAGTTTCTGGAAAATTGCTTGAGGTTTATGATGATGGCCTGAATATGATGACAATTCAAGGCAGCCTTTACGTGCCAGAGTCACCAGGAGATTATCATGTTTATGTAAAAGTGGGAAATACTTATTATGAGACAAGCTATGAATATCTCATGCTGCAGGAAACAAGTTCTACATCGAAGCAGTTTCAGTTTGCTATTCAAAAGCGGTTCCTTCATGGGGAAGAGATAGAGTTTTTCGCTGTAGACAATGCAAATGGAAAGTTATATAAGAACCTTGTCCGGCTAGAGATAAAAGGAGCACAAGAAGAAAATGAGTAAAGATGAAAAAAAACAATATATTAAGATACGAGGGGCCAATGAACACAACTTAAAAAACTTGGATATTGATATTCCAAGGAACGAATTTGTTGTTTTAACTGGCTTAAGCGGTTCAGGAAAATCTTCTCTTGCTTTTGACACAATTTATGCGGAAGGACAAAGAAGGTATATGGAATCTTTATCTTCTTATGCAAGGCAGTTTCTTGGACAGATGGAGAAACCCAATGTGGAAAGCATAGAGGGATTATCTCCAGCTATTTCCATTGACCAAAAATCTACTAATCGCAATCCCCGTTCTACTGTAGGGACTGTAACAGAAATATATGATTATTTTCGACTCCTTTTTGCCCGAATTGGTATTCCTCATTGTCCTAAATGTGGGAAAGAAATTAAGAAGCAATCTGTGGATCAGATGGTGGATCAAATTTTGGAATTACCAAAGGGAACAAAAATACAGCTGTTAGCTCCTGTTGTAAGGGGCAGAAAGGGAACCCATGGAAAGGTTTTTGACAAGGCGAAAAAGAGTGGATTTGTGCGGGTGAGGATTGACGGCAATCTTTATGAGCTCCAGGAAGAAATCCAATTAGATAAGAATATGAAACATAACATAGAAATAGTAGTCGACCGTCTTGTTGTGAAAGATGGAATTTTAAAAAGACTGACCGATTCTGTAGAAACAGTTTTAGGACTAGCTGATGGGCTTTTAGTCGTCGATGTTTTAGATGGAGAGCCCATTTTGTTTAGTCAGAGTTTCTCCTGTCCAGATTGTGAGATCAGCATTGATGAAATTGAGCCAAGAAGCTTTTCTTTTAACAATCCCTTTGGGGCCTGTCCTATCTGCCATGGCTTGGGATATAATAGGGAATTTGCTCCAGAGCTTATAATACCTGATCAAAGCTTAAGCATTAATGAGGGGGCCATTCAAGTGATAGGATGGCAGTCTTGCACTGAGAAGACCAGCTATACAAATGCATTGCTGCAGGCTTTGGCAAAACGGTATAAATTTAACTTAGATGTTCCTTTTGAACAACTTCCAGAACAGATAAAGGATATGCTGATGAACGGAACAGAGGGAGAGGAAGTTAAGGTATATTATAAAGGAACAAGGGGAGAGGGAATTTATGACGTTGCATTTGATGGACTTATTAAAAATGTAGAGCGTCGTTATAGAGAAACAGGATCCGAGGTAATGAGGCAGGAGTATGAAACTTTTATGAGAATTACTCCTTGTAAAGAGTGTAAGGGTAAGAGATTGAAGAGGGAAGCTCTTGCTGTTACAATACAGGACAAAAATATTCATGAAGTGACATCTATGTCTATTGGGAAGCTTCAAGAGTTTATGGATAATTTAAGCTTAACAAGGCAGCAGCAGCTAATAGGAAGCCAAATTTTAAAAGAAATAAGAGCAAGAGTTGGATTTTTAATGGATGTGGGACTGAACTATCTTACTTTGGCAAGAGGTACTGCAAGCTTATCAGGAGGAGAAGCCCAAAGAATCCGCCTAGCTACCCAAATTGGTTCTGGATTGGTAGGAGTTGCCTATATTTTAGATGAGCCTAGTATTGGACTCCATCAACGAGATAATGATAAACTGTTGAATACTTTATGTAACCTAAGAAATCTTGGCAACACCCTTTTAGTAGTGGAGCATGATGAAGATACAATGTTTGCTGCAGATTATATTGTAGATATTGGACCAGGAGCAGGTTCTAGAGGGGGAGAAGTTATTGCTAAAGGAACCGCTAAGGAGATTATGGAAGTTGAAGCGTCCATAACAGGTCAATATTTAAGTGGCAAAATACAGATTCCTGTACCAGTGCAGAGACGTAAGCCTTCGGGATATTTGTCTATTGAAGGAGCTACGGAGAACAATTTAAAAAATGTGGATGTAAAAATTCCCCTTGGCATTATGACTTGTATTACAGGTGTTTCTGGTTCAGGAAAAAGTTCCCTTATCAATGAGATACTTTACAAACGTTTGGCAAAAGAGTTAAACAGGGCAAGGACAATTCCTGGAAAGCATAGAAAAATGAAAGGTATTGAACAGCTGGATAAAGTAATTGCTATTGATCAGTCTCCGATTGGTAGAACTCCCCGGTCAAATCCAGCTACTTATACAGGCGTTTTTGATCAAATTCGGGAGCTGTTTGCAGCTACTGTAGATGCAAAGGCAAGGGGATACAAAAAAGGAAGATTTAGTTTTAACGTAAAGGGAGGACGGTGTGAGGCCTGCAGCGGAGATGGAATTATTAAAATAGAGATGCATTTTTTACCTGATGTTTATGTACCTTGTGAAGTATGTGGGGGAAAAAGGTACAATAGAGAAACACTGGAAGTGCTATATAAAGGAAAAAATATTTATGATGTATTAGATATGACTGTGGAGGAGGCGGTAGATTTTTTTGAAAATATGCCTTCTATACGAAGAAAAATGGAAACATTATATGATGTAGGTTTATCTTATATTAAGCTGGGACAACCTTCCACTACACTTTCAGGAGGAGAGGCTCAGAGAATAAAGCTTGCCACAGAACTGAGTAAAAGAAGCACGGGAAAGACCATCTATATTTTAGATGAACCTACAACAGGACTTCATTTTGCAGATGTTCATAAACTAATAGAAATTTTAAGAAGATTGTCAGAAGGGGGCAATACGGTTGTTGTTATTGAACATAATTTGGACGTAATAAAAACAGGTGATTATATTATAGACATTGGTCCAGAGGGAGGAGAGGGAGGAGGCACGGTCATTGCTTTTGGAACTCCAGAAGAGATTGCCCAATGTAAGAATTCTTATACAGGATATTATGTAAAAAAATTTTTAGAAAAAACACAAAAATCCTTTGAAAAAAAAGATGAATAGTTTATAATGAGAAAAGTATACCATTTTGTGTTTTTTGGAATATGGCTGTGAGTATTAAGAAGTATATATAATGTTGGCAATTATTTTTTCTAATGTTTAACTATAGTAACAGATGGAAAAAATGTGAATAGATGATATGGAGTGAAAGGGGATTTATTATGGTTTATACAGATATTGGAATTGATTTGGGGACAGCCAGCATTCTAGTGTATATCCGGGGAAAAGGAGTTGTATTGAAGGAACCTTCTGTCGTAGCATTTGACAGAGATACAAATAAAATAAAGGCAATTGGAGAAGATGCCAGGTTGATGCTTGGGAGAACACCAGGAAATATTGTTGCAGTTAGACCTTTAAGACAAGGTGTGATTTCTAACTATACAGTGACGGAGAAAATGCTGAAGTATTTTATTCAAAAGGCATTGGGGAAAAAAACATTTCGTAAACCAAGAATAGCTGTATGTGTTCCAAGCGGTGTTACAGAAGTTGAGAGGAAGGCAGTGGAAGATGCAACATATAATGCAGGTGCAAGAGATGTGTCCATTATAGAGGAACCGATAGCAGCAGCAATAGGGGCGGGAATTGACATATCTAAGCCATGTGGAAATATGATTGTAGATATTGGAGGAGGAACATCGGATGTTGCAGTAATTTCTCTGGGAGGAACTGTAGTCAGCGTCTCTATTAAGATTGCGGGAGACGATTTTGACGAAGCCATTGTCCGGTATATGAGAAAAAAGCATAATCTTCTTATTGGGGAGAGAACAGCAGAAGACTTGAAAATAAAAATTGGATCTGCCTTTAAGAGGGCGGAGGTGGACTATATGGACGTCAGGGGAAGAAATCTTGTAACAGGTCTACCTAGAACTGTGAAGGTGTCCTCAGAAGAGACAGAGGAGGCTCTCAAAGAGTCCACATCTCAGATTGTGGAATCCATTCACAGCGTTCTTGAAAGAACGCCTCCTGAGCTGGCAGCGGACATCGCTGACAGAGGAATTGTATTAACTGGAGGAGGAAGTCTTCTTAGAGGACTGGAAGACTTAATTGCGGACAAGACGGGCATTAATACAATGACAGCAGAGGATCCTATGACGGCTGTTGCCATTGGCACTGGAAAATATGTAGAATTTCTTGCAGGGTATAAAGAAGAAATCAATTAATGCCGATATACCAATATACACGAATTTATTTTTTTGAGCAAAGGAGATGGAACCATGTTAAAAGGCTTGTATACCGCTTATACAGGTATGCTCAATGAGCAGAATAGAATGGATGTATTGACAAATAATCTGGCCAATACCTCTACGAAAGGATATAAGAAGGAAGGAGCAACTGCTCAGTCATTTGCAGATATTTATGCATATAAAGTAAAAGACAAATCTGAGCATATTTCCACCAAAAGGTTGGGGGAGATGAGTTTTGGAGTAAAGATTGGCGAGAATTATACAGACTTTTCTGCAGGAGCTTTGCAGGTGACAAATAATGAGTTTGATCTTGCCTTGGAGGGAGAAGGTTTTTTTGCCATTCAATTTACGAATAAGGCGGGAGAGACTTCTACAAAGTATACAAGGGATGGTTCTTTTACAGTTAATAATGAGGGAAATCTTGTAACTGAAGACGGGGATTTTGTATTGGGAACAGATGGAAATCCTATTACTTTAGCTTTATCTCAGCCAGTCAGTATCAATACAGATGGAACAGTCTACCAAAACGATGAGCAGGTAGGGCAGCTCCAGATTATAGATTTTGAAAACTATGATTTTCTTGAAAAATATGGAGAAAATCTTATGCAGACAGTAGAGGGAGCTCAAGAACAGCCAGCAGCAGCCCAAGTGAGACAGGGAGCGCTGGAAGCATCGAATGTACAGCCTGTAAATGAGATGGTCAATATGATAGCTATTCAGAGAGCTTATGATACAAATCAGAAGGTCATTACGACAATGGATGATATTCTGGATAAAACAGTGAACCAGGTGGGAAGAGTTTAATTAGACTTTCTTAACAGCTTAGAGTCATAGATTTCTGCTTTTAATGTAGGAATGCATAAAAATGAGACGAATAGGAGAGGTAGAATATGGTAAGATCATTATGGTCTGCTGCAAGCGGCATGATTGCTCAGCAGACGAATGTAGACACTATTGCAAATAATTTATCTAATGTGAACACAGTAGGATATAAAACGGATACAGTAGAATTCAAATCTTTATTATACCAAACGCTGCAGACAAATACGACAACGGCAAACGGAGATCCAAAGCCTATTGGAGCTCAGGTAGGATTAGGCGTACGCACGTCTGCAATTACATCTCAGTTTAGACAGGGACCTTTCCAGGCCTCGGACAGTCTTTCTGCCTTTGCTATTGAAGGTAAAGGATTTTTTGCTATTGCAGGAGAAGATGGAAATACATATTACACAAGAAATGGTAATTTTGTATATGCCATTAATGCAGATGGAGGTATTTCTTTAACAAACAGCAATGGAGAGGCAGTACTAGACAGCAATGGAGATCCCATTGAATTTGATGGAGACATTGTAACAAGCAATATTTCCATTTCTCAAGACGGACAGTTTATGTATCCAGATGGAGATGGGAATCCTCAGAACATGGGAATTCAACTGGGATTATTCCAGTTTATGAATCCAGCTGGTTTAATGAAGCAGGGAGGTACTTTATTTGCCCAGACTCCAGCGTCTGGAGAAGCAATGAATGAACAGGATAATGATGAACTGCCCCAGAGCAGAGTTGTACAAGGCTACTTAGAGGCGTCTAATGTGCAAGTTGTTGACGAGATGGTAAACATGATAGTGGCCCAGAGAGCTTATGAGATGAACTCAAAGGCAATTAACACTTCCGATGAGATGCTTCAAACGGCAAATAATCTGAAACGATAGGAGGGATTTAAATGTCAATAGACGTGAGCAGTCTATATAATGGATATGTAAATAATGCCATTGAATCCGCCGCTGCGACTCGGACAGATCAGGCGTTTAATAGAGATTTAAATAATTCAACCGATGAGGAATTGATGAGCGCTTGCAAACAGTTTGAGTCATATTTTGTGGAAATGATGTTTAAAGAAATGCTTAAAACAGTAAATGTGGATTCAGAAATGTCAGCTCCCACAAAAAATTTAATGAACTATTTTAAAGATAATCTAACTCAGGAATATGCAAAAAGTGCAACGGATACAAGTGATTTTGGACTGGCGCATATGTTATATGAACAAATGAAGAGAACAAATGGATAAAATAGAGGATAATGAGGCTGCCCCGCATAGTTTCGTCGTGAGGCAGCCTTTAACCTCATATTATCTTGTAATAAGTATGGAGTATAGTAAATGGAAACCTTTTGCTTAAAAGGATACGTAGATCATATTGTATTTAGAAACCAAGATAATGGTTATACCGTTTTGGAACTTGTCTTTGAAGGAGAAACTCATATATGCGTTGGACATTTTCAGTCTATTGATGAAGGGGAAACAGTGGAGGTGACTGGGCATAAGATAGAACATCCATCTTATGGAGAGCAAATAAAGGTAGAAAGTTATGTGATCACTGTTCCAGAAGATATTGTGTCCATAGAGAGATATTTAGGCTCAGGAGCCATTCGGGGAATTGGGCCATCTTTAGCTGCAAGGATTGTAAAAAAATTCAAGTTAGAGACTTTCCGCATAATGGAAGAAGAGCCAGAGCGTCTTTCAGAAGTAAAAGGAATTAGTGAGAGAAAGGCTATAGAGTTAGGGGAACAAGTAGAAGAGAAGCGGGATCAAAGGCAGGCAATGATTTTTTTACAACAGTATGGGATAACAACCGTATTGGCAGTGAAAATTTACGAGAAATATGGAACGGAAATTTATACAATAATAAAGGAAAATCCTTATCGTATGGCTGATGAGATGAATGGAATTGGCTTTCGTATAGCTGACGAAATCGCCTCTAGGGCGGGAATTCATACAGATTCAGATTATAGAATTAGAAGTGGACTTCTCTATACACTATTTCAGGCATTAAAAGACGGGCATGTTTACCTTCCAGAACAGGAACTCCTAGAAAGGTGCAAGGAATTATTAAAGCTGCCAAAAGAAGGGATTGAAGCACAGCTTGCCAATTTAATGATGGATAAAAAAATTATTATTAAAGCCAAGAAAGATCAGAAGAAGATCTACGAGGCTTCTCTTTATTATACAGAGTTAAACTGTGCCAGAATGCTTTATCAATTACAATGGATAGAGAACAGGGAAGGAGAAATATGGAAAAAAATTGAAAAGCTGGAAGGGGAAATGGGGCTTTGCTTAGAGGAACTTCAACGCCAGGCTGTGATAGAGGCAGTGAAAAATGGAATTTTTATTATATCAGGAGGACCTGGGACTGGAAAGACAACGACTATCAATATGTTAATTCAATATTTTGAAGAAGAGGGTTTGGATTTTATGTTAGCGGCTCCTACAGGAAGGGCGGCAAAAAGAATGACAGAGGCAACAGGATATGAGGCCAGTACGATTCATCGCCTTTTAGAAGTATCTGGAATAATGGAAGATAGTGGAAGGGAGAATCCTTTTGAAAGGAATGAGCAGTATCCTTTGGAAACAGACGCTATTATTATTGATGAGATGTCTATGGTAGATATTCACTTATTCAATGCATTGCTTAAGGCTATTACAATAGGGACACGGTTGATTTTAGTGGGAGACAGAAATCAGCTGCCATCTGTTGGCCCAGGTTCCGTATTAAAGGATATGATGGAATCAAAATGTTTTCCAGCTGTTATATTAAAAAAAATTTACCGTCAGGCGAATACAAGCGATATTGTTGTCAATGCTCATAAAATTAACGCAGGGGAACCATTAAATTTAAAGAATGCAAGTAAAGATTTCTTTTTTCTAGAAAGAGAAGATATTCCTAGTATTCTAGGGATCATTGTATACTTGGTAAAGGAAAAGCTTCCAGGATATGTAAAGGCAGAAACTTATGATATTCAAGTCATGACGCCTATGAGAAAGGGACATTTGGGAGTAGAAAATTTAAATAAAGTATTACAAATGTATTTAAATCCCCCAGATGAAAGTAAGATGGAAAAGGAACATGGGAATTTTGTTTTCCGAGAGGGAGACAAAGTAATGCAAGTAAAAAATAATTATCAATTGGAATGGGATGCTATAAACAAATATGGTATGTCCAAGGAAAAAGGGCATGGAATATTTAATGGTGATATGGGAATTATCAAGAAAATAAATAGTGCTTTTGAGACAGTGGAAGTTGAATTTGATGAGTATAAAAAAGCAATATATACTTTTAAACAATTAGATGAGCTGGAATTAGCCTATGCCATAACAATACACAAATCTCAAGGAAGTGAATATCCAGCG
Organism: uncultured Lachnospiraceae bacterium; assembly: GCA_910589265.1. GTDB lineage: Bacteria > Bacillota > Clostridia > Lachnospirales > Lachnospiraceae > MGBC165282. The sequence continues at coordinate 23,816 of CAJUTQ010000066.1, read as the reverse complement.
GTTGTTATACCAATTCTATCTGGTCCTAAAATGCTCTTCAACAGGAATTTACTTTATACAGGTGTTACAAGGGCAAAGACGTGCGTTACCTTGGTAGGAAGCAGCAGAATGATTCAGCAAATGATAGAGAATGGTTCTGAGCAAAAAAGATATACAAGTTTGACAGAAAGGATTAAAGAAATATTTGAAGAAAAAAATTAAAAAGGAAGATACCTGGATTTCCTTTGTAATAAAGGGTATATGCTTTCTTATCTATCCTCCCAGATGTCCTATTTGCCATGGGATTTTGAAAAAAGGGGAAGGGCTGGCCCATGAAGAATGCAAAAAAAAGCTTGTCTATGTTAAGGAGCCAAGATGCTTTCAATGTGGGAAACCAGTGATGGCAAAAGAAATAGAATTTTGTTATGATTGTAGTCAAAAAAAGCATGTATATACAAAAGGACTTTCTGTTTTTTTGTATAATTCTGTCATGAAAAAAAGTATTTATGAGTTTAAATATAATAATAAAAGAGAATATGGGGATTTCTATGCCCAGGAAATAGTGAGAGAATTAGGAGAACATATAAAAAGATGGAAGGTGGAAGCCATTATTCCTGTACCTCTCCATAAAAGTAGGAGGAAAAGAAGGGGGTTTAACCAAGCTGAATTGGTGGCAAATAAAGTAGGTCAAAGGTTGGGCATTCCAGTGGAAGCTTCTCTCGTAGCCAGGACAAAAAAAACGTTACCTCAAAAACAGCTAAATGATAAAGAGCGGCAAAATAATTTGAAAAAGGCTTTTAAAATGATGAGAAATGATGTAAAATTAAGTACAGCTATAATATTAGATGATATTTATACGACAGGAAGCACAGTGGATGAGGTTGCAGCAGTATTGAGGGCAGCTGGTGTGGAGAAGGTTTATGTTATCTGTATTGCAATTGGGAAAGGGATAGATGGGAGTTAACGCAAATTGAGGCAAGAAGAACTTTCCTATAAAATAATCCTGCTCTCAAAATAAAGATTGTGCTTGTACTTAAATTCGCAGATTATGCAAGAATGGAGGATGGAGATGAACGTTCGAAACTGCAAAAAGTGTGGAAAAATATTTAATTATGTTACAGGTTACCCAATTTGTCCCACGTGTAAGTCGGCCTTGGAAGAAAAATTTCATGAAGTAAAACAATATATTTATGATAATGAGATTGCTACGTTGAAGCAGGTGGCAGATAGCTGTGGAGTAGAGATAAACCAAATTAAACAGTGGGTACGCGAGGAACGTCTTACGTTTTCCAAGGATTCGATGCTTGGTATAGAGTGTGAGAATTGTGGAACTACGATACGTACAGGAAGATTTTGTGATAAATGTAAGAATACTATGATCAATAACATTAATAATGTTGTGAAGGCAAACAAACCTCAGGAAAGTCCAAAGGAAGATTTGAAAGAAAATCCTAGGATGCGCTATTTAGATAAATAATGGATTATAATTTTAGAGGAACATTATGCTCAATGAGAAAAGAATTAAATTAATGACTAAAATGGCTGCATTTGAGGAGCATGAAGGAAAGAAAATGATTCCTATTGGGAATTATTTTAAGCATGATTATGTCAGCTATCAGGTCTTGAAGGCTATTATCAGCGCAAGCATTGCATTTGGGCTGATTTTAGTTGTTTATATCTATTACGATTTGGAAAGCTTTTTACAAAATATATATAAGATGGATATGATTTCCTTGGCAAAATCTATTCTTGCTGGTTACTTAGTGCTAATTGGGGCGTATGCCATCATTGCGTATATTTATTATACTTATCGATATAAACAGGCAAAAAGAAGTTTAAGACACTATCAGGCATATTTGAGAGAGTTGTCTGCAATGTATGAAAGAGAGAGTAGAAAATGACAGCATTTTTAGAAATGAGGGAAAAGTTAAAGCAGTTTTATGGAAAATATGAAATATATATTACCCCAGCTATCCGCTTTCTTGCTGCTTTTATTTCCTTGATTATTATTAATGAAAGTCTTGGCTTTATGAATCAGCTGGAAAACTTAGTAATTGTAATTATTATTGCACTTGTCTGCTCCTTTATGCCTTCGAACTTAATAGTCGTCATAGCAGGGGCCTTTGTTATACTACATCTGTATTCCCTTTCCATAGAATGTGCCTTAGTAGTAGGAATTTTATTTCTCTTAATGTTTTTTCTTTATTTTAAGTTTACCCCTAAGGATACTTATGCAGTGCTGCTGACCCCTATATGTTTTGCTATTGGAACCCCTTATGCAGTTCCTCTCATTATGGGATGCATTGGGACTCCTTTGTCTTCTATATCGGTAGGGTGTGGAATTGTTGTCTACTATGTACTTCATTATATGAAGGCAAATTCAGCGGCTCTTGGCAATTTAGAATTAGAGAATACTATTCAAAAATTCAAGTATGTGATTGACCATATTTTCGAAGATAAAACAATGATTCTGATGATTTCTGCTTTTACATTGACGATTATTGTTGTCTATTTGATTCGCAGAATGTCCATTAATTATGCTTGGACCGTTGCCATTATTGTGGGAGCTTCCTGTAATTTATTTAGTATATTGTTAGGAAATTTGATTTTAGAAATTAGTGTTCCTTTAGGAGGGGTTGTAATAGGAACATTTATTTCAATGCCCCTTTTATTCATATTACAGTTTTTTGTATTTTATGTAGATTATTCACGTACAGAACATGTACAATTTGAAGACGATGAATACTATTATTATGTAAAAGCAGTGCCAAAAATTAGAATGTCGACTCCAGAAGTAAAGGTACAGAGAATTAACCCTCAAAGACGAAGAACTTATAGGGAATAATAAAAAAATATATTTACCTGTAAGAAATAGAGTGTGAAAATTGAGAACTAATATGGATAAAATAAGAATAGGATATATTAAAATTATCAGGCATGGTAGTTTATATTAGGAAAAACGTTCTTCCAAATTGATCTAAGTCCTATATCTATAAGATAGCCCAATCAGAAAGGCATGAGTAAAAAGATGGAACAGCTGGGAATAAGCATAGAAAAATATTTATCCTTTATATCTATTAGCGATATTAAAATTAGATGGACAGATATTGTCGAGATCATGATTATTTCTTTCTTAGTTTATGAAGTTATGGTCTGGATTAAAAATACAAGAGCATGGTCATTGCTTAAGGGAATCATCATAATTTTAGTGTTTATTTTTGTAGCCGCTCTATTCCGTATGAATACCATTCTCTGGATTGTTCAAAACGTAATGAATATTGCTGTTATTGCAGGCGTTATTGTCTTCCAGCCAGAGTTGCGCCAAGCTCTAGAACAGTTAGGAAGAAAAAAATTTCTCACAACTATTTTACCCTTTGATCCTGGAAAAAATACAGAGGAACGTTTTAGTGATAAGACAATTGATGAAATAATTAAAGCTTGTTTTGAAATGGGAAAGGCAAAAACAGGCGCACTTATTGTCATGCAGCAAAGTGACCGGCTAGATGATTATACAAGGACAGGAATTCCTTTGGATTCCTTAATATCTAGTCAGCTTCTTATCAATATATTTGAACACAACACTCCGCTCCATGATGGGGCAGTGATTGTGAGTGGAAATCGTATTGTAGCAGCCACTTGCTATCTGCCTTTATCAGACAATATGAGGTTAAGTAAAGATCTGGGAACAAGACATAGGGCAGGCGTTGGAATGTCAGAGGTAACAGATTCCTTGATTATTATTGTATCAGAAGAAACAGGGAGGGTGTCCATTGCATGGAATGGGGAACTTTTTAGAAATTCTGATGCAGAAAAGTTAAGGGAGAAGCTCATCATCTTACAAAATAAGACAGTAGTGGAGGAGAAAAAGTTCAGAATATGGAAAGGAAGGGCGAAGGATGAAAAATAGACTGACAAAAAACCTTGGCCTGAAGATTTTATCTGTTCTCATTGCCCTTGGCCTTTGGATGATTGTAGTGAGCATTAATAATCCTAAAATAACAACTACTCTTGGGCCTGTTCCTGTTGAGGTTGCCAATGCCAATGTCATAACAAATGAGCAAAAGGTTTACGAGGTGTTAGAGGGTACAGATTTTATTAATGTACGGGTAGAAGGCCCAAGAACTATTGTAGATAAAATGACAGTTGATAATATTAAGGCAACAGCAGATATGAAGCAGCTGACATTTATGGATACAGTGCCTATTACACTATCTGTAGTAGGAGTGGAGGGTACGGTAACAGCAGAATCCAGAACAAAGAATATGTCTATAAGAATTGAAGACATGAAGCGAAAGCAAATGAGAATTGAGGTTGATGTGGTTGGAGAACCAGCAGAGGGACATGTGATTGGGACTGTATCCCTGAATCAGAATGTAGTCAGTCTAGCTGGTCCAGAATCCGTTATTTCATCCATAAGCAGAGCGGCTATTCGTGTAGATGTAGAAGATATGAATTCAGACATTCAATTGGAAAAGCAGCCTGTCAAGCTTTACGACGATAGGGGAAAGGAGATAGATGGGGGAAGGGTTACGTTTAGTATTTTAGCAGTTAATGTGGATGTGAAAATAATGGAAACAAAGACTATTCCACTCCAGTTCCACATATCGGGAACGCCAGCAGCAGGTTATGCGGCAACAGGAGAAGTAATAAATAATCCCTCTTCCATAAGAATAGCAGGAGTGGGCAATACCTTTCATGCATTACAATCCCTTGTAATTGCAGATTCCACTTTAGATATAACAGGGGCTACGGGAAATAAAGAGTTTGTTGTAGACATTACTAGGCATTTACCTGTCGGTGTTACTTTGGTAGATGATGACTTTGAGGGTAATGTAGTAGTAACTGCTGTTGTTGAGCCTTTGCGGCAAAAGACCGTTCATATGCCTATAACAAATATATTTTTAAAGAATATACCTGAGGGATATGCAGTGGCTGTTGATGATTCAGAATATGCAAATGGAAGGGTTGCTTTTACAGTGAGAGGATTAGGGGATGCCTATGAGCTTTTTGACGGGTCTACGGCAATAGCGGAGATTGATGTGAAAACCCTGATTCCAGGAGAAGGGGAATTGGTAGAAGGCAGACATACAGCAACAGCAACAGTATCTTTGCCAGAAGGAATTCAACTTTTTGATGGATTGAACATTACTATTGTGGCGGTTAAACATAGTACATTGGGTACTGTGAATGAAGAATAGCAATTTAAGATAATATGGGGATATGAAAGGAGTATAAAATATGGGTAGATTATTTGGCACAGATGGTGTCAGAGGAGTGGCGAACTCAGAAATAAGTCCTCTCCTTGCTATGGAACTGGGACAGGCAGGAGCTTATGTATTAACAAAGGAAAATGCACATAAGCCTACTATTATGGTGGGGTGCGATACGAGAATTTCAGGGGACATGTTGGCAAATGCTATGATGGCTGGCATATGTTCCGTAGGGGCCAACGCTGTTTATGTGGGAATTATACCAACCCCTGCAGTAGCATATTTAGCAAGAAAGTACAAAGTAGATGCAGGAATTGTCATTTCTGCATCACACAATCCTGTAGAATTTAACGGAATTAAGTTTTTTAATGGTGATGGCTATAAATTATCCGATGCTTTAGAAGACGAGATTGAGGGAGTGATAAGAGAAGGACTGAAGGATATCCCAAAACCTATTGGTTCTGGAATCGGAAAAATTAAGTACCGAACAGACGCAAGGGAAGAGTATATAAATCATGTGAAAAAAACAGTTCCCATCAATCTTTCAGGAATGAAAATTGTGGTAGACTGTGCAGAAGGAGCTGCTTTTTATACATCTGTAGAGACAATAAGGGAATTAGGCGCTGAGGTCATTGCTATTCATAACAATCCAGATGGAACAAATATTAATGCCAATTGCGGTTCTACCCATTTGGAAGAATTGATGGCCAGAGTTGTGTATGAAAAAGCGGCAGTAGGGCTTGCCTTTGATGGAGATGCAGACCGCCTTCTTGCAGTAGATGAGAATGGAAATAAGGTAGACGGGGATGAAATCATGGCCATTATTGGAAATTATATGAAGGACAAAGGACAATTAAAAAAGAATACAATTGTTGCAACAGTAATGAGCAATCTGGGCTTTTTCATTATGGGAAAGAAAAATTCAATTAATATAGAGGAGACAAAAGTAGGGGATCGCTATGTATTGGAAAAAATGTGTGAGATTGGAGCTAATTTAGGCGGAGAACAGTCTGGACATATTATATTTTTAGATGAGAATACAACAGGGGATGGACTGCTAAGTGCATTACATTTGTTGGAAGTAATGGTGGAAACAAGCAAACCTTTGTCAGAGTTATCATCTATTATGGAAGTGCTCCCTCAGGCATTAGTGAATGCCAAGGTACCCAGTCATAAAAAAGAAAAGTATATGGATTATCCAGAAATTGCTGAAGCTATCCATCAGTTAGAGGAAAAATTCGCAGGCGAGGGAAGGGTTCTTATTCGTCCCTCTGGAACGGAACCTCTTGTACGGGTGATGATTGAAGGAAAAGATCAGAAAAAGATTGAGGAGGATGCAAAAAAGCTGGCAGATTTAATTCAAAATGTAATGCTATGACTAAGAGTATAATAAATGGAAATATACTCAAATATATAGGAAAAGTAACAAAAAAGACAGCATTTTTGTGAAAATACTTGTAGAATAGACAAAATAATGGTATAGTTTTCATAGATATAGCAAGGAGGAAATATGATCGGAGGAAATTGATATGGTAAGCCAAAAGGTGGTTATTAAGAATCCTACTGGCCTGCATTTGCGACCAGCTGGAATCCTATGCAAAGAGGCAATGCAGTTTAAATCGTTAATAACCTTTACATTTAAGGATAACACAGCCAATGCAAAAAGTGTGTTGAGTGTGCTAGGCGCTTGTGTCAAATGTGGAGATGAAGTGGAATTTGTATGTGAAGGAGAAGACGAGGAGGAAGCATTAAAAGCTTTAATAACAGCTGTTGAAAATGGATTGGGAGAGTAGGCGCAAAAGAGGATGTTTTATAGAAACATTCCAATGAGGAAAAGAAAGGTGAGCGGCTTCAGTATACTGAAGCCGTTTTTAAAATATTTAGGAGGTCTATGCAATGCTTAATTATAAAAGATATAAGAGGAATCCAATTATCTATTATCCAGAAAGAGAGTGGCCTAACAAAGAAATTGAAAAAGCGCCTTTGTGGTGCAGCGTAGATTTAAGAGATGGAAATCAGGCATTAATTGATCCAATGGTAGTGGAAGAAAAAATGGAAATGTTTCAAATGTTAACGGAAATGGGATTTAAAGAAATTGAAATTGGATTTCCCGCAGCTTCTCAAATTGAATTTGATTTTCTAAGGCAGCTTGTCGATAGGAAGATAATACCAGAAGACGTTCGAGTCCAGGTTCTTACTCAATGTAGAGAAGAGCTCATTGATAGAACCTTTGAGTCTATAGAAGGTATTCCTAAGGTCATCTTGCATATTTATAATTCTACTTCTACGTTACAAAGAGATGTAGTATTTGGCATGGAAAGGGAAGAGATAAAGAAAATAGCAGTAGATGGGGCAAAAATGGTAAAGGAGAGAGCAAAAAAATTTCCAGGAGAAATTACATTACAATATTCTCCTGAAAGTTTTACAGGTACAGAGCTTGATTTTGCTTTAGATATTTGTACTGCGGTGGAGGATGTGTGGGAACCTACTAGGGAGAGGCCTATGATTATTAACCTTCCAGCTACAGTGGAGATGACAACGCCCAATGTTTATGCAGACCAAATTGAGTGGATGCATAAACATTTTAAAAATAGAGATAGTATCATTTTAAGTGTTCATCCCCACAATGACAGGGGGACGGGAATTGCAGCGACAGAGTTGGCTTTAATGGCAGGGGCCCAGAGAGTGGAAGGTACTTTATTTGGAAATGGAGAAAGAACAGGAAATATTGATATATTAAATGTGGCATATAATATGTTTTCCCAAGGAATTAACCCAGAGCTGAAAATAGAGGATGTGAATAAGATTGTAGAAGTATATGAGCGATGCTGTAAAATGAAAGTGGATCCAAGACACCCTTATGCAGGAAAGCTAGTATTTACAGCTTTCTCCGGCTCCCACCAAGATGCTATTAATAAAGGTGTAAAAGCAATGTCAGAGAGAGGAAGGAAGCATTGGGAAGTGCCCTATCTTCCCATTGATCCAGCAGATATTGGAAGAGATTATGAACCCATTGTAAGAATTAATTCCCAATCTGGAAAGGGAGGGGTTGCATTTATCATGGATACTTATTTTGGGTTTAAGCTTCCAAAAGGAATGCACAAGGAATTTGCCAACATGATACAAGAAATGTCCGAAAGACAGGGTGAAGTTACCCCTGAACAAATCATGGGTAAATTTAAAGAGAATTATTTAGATCAAAAAGAACCATTGCATTTTAGAAGGATGAAAGTAGATGATATGAGTGGAGAAAGAGATGCAAAGTTTGATACCCATGTAAAGGTTAGATACACAGATCATGGAATAGAGAAGGTATTTGAGGCTGTTGGAAACGGTCCTATTGATGCAGTGCAACGAGGAATGAAGGAAGTTCTTGGAATCCAAATCAAAGTGTTGGATTATGAGGAACATGCATTGCAAGGAGGGTCTAATGCTCAGGCAGCCGCCTACATTCATCTATTGGATGTGGATGATGGCAGAGTTACCTATGGAGTTGGAATAAGCTCTAATATTACAAGGGCTTCTATGAGGGCCATATTCAGTGCAGTAAACCGTCTAGGTTTGGGCAAATAGCTGCTATGGCAGCTGCCCTCCAAAGGAGGGCAGAAATTATAAAAGAAATGAAATAGGGGTTTCTTGATGAAAATAATTATATATCCATTGAAGAAATAGAAGGAACAAATAAGTATATCCCATAATATAAATAGGAAAGTAATATTTAAAATAGGAAGCAGGAGCTAAAACAAATACAAGAAACCAGTGACATAAAAGTCCTGAGGTAAAGAAAAAGGTGTATATCCGCTTTTTCACGATACTATAAATCCATAAGGATAAAAGAACAAAGCATGGAAGAAAAAGACAATAGGAGAGGGTTTTTATGAAGCTTAACAAAGAAGATAAATAAGAGGAAATTTCTTTGTCTGGAAGTACAATATGATAAGGTAAGGCGGAGTATAAAAAGGCGCCCCACCTAGTTTTTATAAAAACATCTATGTTATTTAAAAATATGTTTTTGCAGGCGCTTGTGTAAGTAGTATAATCTTCAGGGGTACTCCCTTCTCTTGTCCCAATAAAATTCGGCTCATAAAGAATAAGGACATCTTCGTAATTGATATCTTCATAATACTCATTAATTTTTTCAATAGCTTCTATAGAAAGAAAGGGATCAACATTTTCAAGATCCTTTTTATTTTTTTCAAGATCTAAGCCATTGCGGTACATATTTGTAATAGTATATGCATAAAAAGGTCCCATACGATTATTTGCCTGTGCATCTAGGCCTAGGGGAAGGATTCCATTTTGAGGGATAGAGATAATATATTGGAAAGAAAAGTAGATGAAGAAAAAAAATCCTACTTTTTTCTTTGTCCTTAGTTCAGGGTAAACAAGAAGCAGAAGAATTGGCATGAATAAAAATAAATAAATGCCCTCAGTTCTCCACTGGGTAAGGAGAGCACTAGCTAGGAGGAGGAAGAAAACTTTCCCAACAGTCAAGGAAACTCCCTCCACATGATCCATGAGAAGGCAAAAGCTAACAAACAAATATAAGAGAAAATAAAGAGGCAGACGGTGGGCAGAGGTAGTGTAGGCCAGCACAGGAAAAAGAAGGAAAATGAAATAGATAAAAATACCATATTTTTTACTTATATAGTTGTTTAACCGATTGACACAATATCCACAGACAAAGATCTGGAAAAGTACTTTTAGTATAATAGGAGCAGCCCAAAAGGGTAGAAGCATTAGGCTCACAATATAATAATAGACTGTAAGATAAGTAAACCATGTATAGTGTTCCAGGTGAATGGCGGCATCGTATATAATGGTTTCATCATTGCTTAGAAAACCTTGGGGAAGTTTAAAAATAAGTACAGCAGCCATGGGAATGAGATAAGGCAGGGAAGCTTTACATATGGAATATATTGTGTGGTGTTTCCTATTAGGAGATAAAAGATGAAATAAAGTTTTATAAAAAAAGAAAAGAATAAAAAGGACAATGAGTTTACAAATAATATAATCGAAAGGATTTGATGAAACAGGAACACGAAAGATAAAAGAGTCCGTAAAAAAGGTTAAGAGCCAATGAACAAGTGAAAGGCAAAGGGGAAACAACCCTTTGCCAGAAGCTTGAACTCTTGAAAAGAGGTAGCTGCCCCTTTGGAACTTTGAAGGAGTCTTTGAGTTTTGTTCAGTCATTTTCATTACTACGCCTTTCTAATCTTTAGTCCTTTGCATTTAACGTATGACTACTCGATTTTCTGCACTTTCCTGAATAATACATATAAAGGTTTTCCCAGTATTGAGGTTGATTTCGTTACCATCCTGATCAAAATACTTCGTAGGGCCAAAATCCGTTGTCTTTTCCCAAGTAACAGGGATGGCTTTACCTCCTGTAATATAGTATCCTCCTAAAGTGGTATCATGGTTTTTAAAGCCCAAATATCCTTTGGCGTCTAAGCTTACGCTATATGTGGTCTGAAGGAGAATATTCTTATATGCAAGTTGTTCACCTGTTGCCTCATCAATATGAGGCTTGCCATATTGATATCTATAGTATAAACCATCTTCTTCATGATATTCAAAATAAGGTTTATTGATAGAATAGCCTGGCTCTACATGGACTGCATCTTGGACTCCTGTACTTGATGAAAGATCAACAGGATTATCTTCAGAGGCAAATTGATAATGAGGACCTTCATAATTTCCAGTGTAGGTCATGCTGTATCCTTTTTTCTCTAGCCCTTTTAGAAGTTCTTCTCCACTTGTATAAGCAGTGTGTTCCTTGCTTACTCCAGGCCTGGATCTACGGTGATAGGCAGTTCCTTCTAATTCCAGACCATCTAAGTTATGTACATAATCTTCACTCAAAATTTCTTTTACATACAATTCTGGCCCTCCAAAGTGGGCGTAAATAGCGTCCCATTCTAAAGCAAAATATACATAATATAGTCGGCAGCTTCTGACAGGACCTAGTTCTCCTAAGCTAGCCCAGTCATCTATAACAGCTAAAAGCCTGGTCAGTCCTCCTTCTACTGGGGCTTCATACATGACACCAGCTTTTCCAATGCCAGATTGTGGGAGAGCGGCTTCAATATTATTAATCATAACTGCAACAGGGCGTTGATCTTTTAAGGATTCATCAATCCATTGGTTTGTCAGAACACTACGGGTCATTCCCTCCCGAACATCTTCTTCTGGTTCCTGAGATACGGCCCCTGATGAAGTGGAAGCAGGTTGATCAGGCATTTCAATAACAGGAATGGACGTAGAAGCCTCATCCTTTTCTTTTCCACAACTTACAAAAAGCATAGTGGATGAAAAGAGAAGGACTGCCCATCTATATATTTTTTTCATGAAATAATCCTCACTTTCTAAACAACATTCTATGTTTATTTGTACTTTACGATTATAGCATACAATAATTTTAAAGTCACCTGATTTAATGTAAATTCCTAGAGGCAAACTATATTCACTAGAAGGGGTTCTTTACTTTCTTTACCTTTGGATATAGAATAGGTATAGTAGTTAAATAAGAGACTTCGAAAGTTCATACTAGGATTTTTCTAGAATGGGAGATTACTATGCAAAGGCTATTTATTATGATAATGATAGGTGCATGTATGTTGGGAAGCGTTTCATGTAAAAACAAAGAGAGACAGGGAGAGGGGGAATATACGCCTCTTAAAGATATTACCTCTCATAATAAGTATGCATTACAAGAAGAAACAGAACAGAAGATTTTGGATTCATCTAGTAATGGAAGGGAAAAAAAGGAATTAACAGTGGAAGAAATGCTAGAATATTTTTACGAACATTTTTATTCAGAACTTTCTCAAGAAGAAATTGAGGAAAGAATATGGGCGGGAAGTACCTATTATAAAGAAAGCGGATACTATGAGGAAATGACAGACTATTGGGAAAACACTCGGGAAGTAAGAGACATTGCCAATAAGATGGAACCTTTGTTTTTTACGGATATGAAGTATTATACAGAAGAAGACTTCACAAATGTTCCCCTTGTTGTTATTCATTTAGCCAAAAATGAGATTTATGCAAAACATGGATATATTTTTGTCAATGAAGATTTAAACAATTATTTTATGGGTTGTGCCTGGTATGAACCAGTTTGTGGAAAGGACCAATTTAATGATCAAGTTTTTAACGACTATGAAAGAAAGAACTTGGAACTCTTAACAAAATTAGAAAAAGAACTTAAATAGAAATTTCCATTGGGATTATGAAGGAAACTTATCTTATTTTTTATACAGGAGAACATTCTATTACTTTCACATTTTTTTTCTGAAGAAAGTCTTTCCAATTATTGGGAAGACATTTATCTGTGACAATAGCCGTGAGGTTATCAAAATCGCAGACATGTAAAAAAGAGGCTTTATCAAACTTGGAGAAATCAGCAATAAGAAATACTTTATCACAGCGTTCTATAAGCTTTTGATGAAGAATACCTATATCTTCTGAAGAGTCGGTAATTCCCTGCTTTATAGAGATAGAACGGCAGGAAAAGAAGGCTTTATCTATATAAAAAGAATTTAGAGACTGGGCCGCTATTTTGCCAAAAAAGGCTTTTTTTTCCCGGGAAAGAAAGCCTCCAGTGCATATAAGGCGTATATTCGAACAGTCGTTTAGATGTTCTATAATGACAAGAGAGTTGGTGACAACAGTAAGGTGCATATGCTGGATTGCTTTGCAGACATAAAAAGAAGTGGCAGAAGAGTCTAAAAATATAGAATCTCCTTCTTGAACAATAGGAAGGCATGCTTTTGCAATAGCAGCCTTACTATCTACATATTTTTCTTCAGATATTTGGAAAGGTATTTGATTATCTGTGTCATCTTGAATATAAGCTCCTCCATAAGTTCTTACGAGGAATCCATCTTTCTCCAAAGCTTTTAGATCCCTGCGTATGGTTTCCTCTGTAACCTCAAAGGTTTTGGATAATTCAGCAACAGATACGCTTCTTTTCTCTGTTATCATATTTTTGATTTTATTTTTACGAGCCACAGCTAACATAAAGGTTGCCTCTTTTCTTTTGGATTTTCATATATTTAAAGATAATTATATATTCTATTTAAAGAAAAATTATAACACTTCCCACAAAAAAAGAAAAGAAGTTACATAAATAAAAAGTCTGTTTGCCTGAATCTTGTTCTAAAAGTTCTATTCATTTGTTTTTTCAAGCTTTAGTAAATATTTTTTTACAAGGACTTTCTATAAGTTAGTTGTGAAGTTAAGAGGATTATGGAAAAAATCTACAGGTTGGACAAGCTCATTCCTAAAAAGAACCTTTTCTTGTCCACAGTGATTCCCCCCCCCCTTGAAAACCAATAATTTCTGTAATAAAATTTTTCATAAGAAAGTTTATTCATAAAAAAGAGGAAGAAAATCGAAAGCTTTTAGAGCGCTTTCAAATGTATGATAAATTATGTAGGAGCTCCTTTTTTATTTTTTTAGTTTACCATAAACTAGAAAAAAGGCAATGTCTTTCCCGGGATAGACAAATGTATGTTCTAATGATAGAATAATAATAACAAAAAAAGAACAGTGGACTTTTTATAAAGGAGCATGTAAATGAAAATAACAAAAATTCGACTGGGAAAGCTATCTGCGCCTTTAAGAGTGCCTTTTAAAACAGCAATCCGTACAGTGGATAAGGTGGAAGATTTAGTTATTGAGATCCAAACAGATACAGGACATAGGGGATATGGAGAGGCGCCTCCTACAGGGGCAATAACAGGAGATACATGGGAAGCTATTGTAGGAGCATTAAGAGGCCCTATACAAAAGGTTCTTATAGATAGAGAGATCGATGAACTGGAAGATTTAATGATTGATTTAAGAAAATGTATTGTAAGGAATACAAGTGCAAAGGCGGCAGCAGACATGGCCATATGGGATTTATATGGACAGCTTTATGGACTTCCCGTTTATAAAATCTTTGGAGGATCTAGAAAAACAATTGTAACAGATATTACTATTAGCGTCAATGAGCCAGAGGAGATGGCAAAGGACGCAAAGGATGCAGTTGCCAGAGGATACAACTGTATCAAAGTAAAAGTAGGAAAAGATGCAGGAAAGGATATTGAAAGACTTTTAGAAATTCGTAAGGCAATAGGGAAGGACATTTCTATCCGTTTGGACGCAAACCAGGGATGGAATCCCAAGGAAGCAGTGAGAATTTTAGACAAAATGGAAGAGATGAATCTGAACATTGAGCTTGTGGAGCAGCCTGTTAAAGCTCATGACTTAGAAGGAATGAAGTATGTAAAAGAGAGATCTTTTATTCCCATTTTAGCAGATGAGAGTGTATTTTCTCCAAGGGATGCAATAAAAATTATGGAAATGGGGGCCGCTGATCTCATTAACATAAAATTAATGAAATGCGGTGGAATTTATGAGGCGTTAAAAATAGCTTCTGCAGCAGAAGTTTTTGGAGTAGAGTGCATGATTGGATGTATGCTGGAGGCAAAAATCAGTGTAAATGCCGCTGTTCACTTAGCATGTGGAAAGCAAATAATAACAAAGGTAGATCTAGATGGGCCGTCTCTTTGCACAAAGGATCCTGTTATAGGTGGAGCAATGTTTCAAGAAAGCCATATAACAGTAGGGGATGAACCAGGATTAGGCATTCGTGGTGTGGAAGGAATCCAATATTTTTAATTAGGAGGGAAGGAAGGGATACTCTTATGGGACAGCAGCTAACAAAAAAGGATATAAAAAAAATAGAAGAAGAGATTGAATACCGTAAATTAGTTGTAAGGAAAGAAGCTATTATGGCTGTAAAGGAAGCGAGAGCCCATGGAGATTTAAGTGAAAATTTTGAATATCATGCGGCAAAAAAAGAAAAAAATAAAAATGAGAGCCGAATTCGTTATTTGGAAAGAGTCATTCGAACGGCTCAAATCGTATCAGAAGAATCAAAAGAAGATGAAGTGGGACTAAATAATACAGTAGAACTATACTTTGAAGGGGAGGGTGTGACAGAAAGGTATAAGTTGGTTACTTCTATCAGGGGAAATTCTTTGAGGGGCTTAATTAGCACCCAGTCTCCTATAGGAAAGGCTATTATGGGGCATAAGGAAAAAGAACGGGTTTTTGTAGAAATGGATAATGACAATGGTTATTATGTGAGAATAGAGAAAATCGAAAACACAAAAGATGATGATAAGGACAAAATCAGAAGTTATTAAAGAAAGGAAGAAAATGGATCAACATCGTTTTGAGCAGGCAAAGGAGAAAATTATTGGAAAGGATAGAAGGAGACAAGGAATAGGAACACTAAGGGAAAAAAATATTCATGCTATTTTAAAACATTATTATGCTCCAGATGAGAAAATGCATGAAGTTTCCATTGAGAATTATGTAGCTGATATTTATACAGGGAAGGAAATTATTGAGATTCAGACAAGAAGCTTTAATAAAATGAGGGAGAAGCTAAAGAAGTTTCTCCCTCTTTGCCCAGTTACCATTGTATATCCCATGCCCCATGAAAAATGGCTCATTTGGATAGATGAAGAGACTGGCTCTTTATCCCCCAAAAGAAAATCCCCAAAACGAGGAAATATATATGAAGCTTTTTTTGAATTCTATAAAATTAAACAATATTTATATAGCCCTAACCTTCATTTGAAAATTGTACTTCTAGATATGGAAGAATTTCGTCTTCTAAATGGTTTTGGAAAAGATAGGAAAAAAGGTTCGAGCCGTTATGAAAGGGTTCCCTTGGCAATGGTGGAGGAAGTATCCATAAAAAAGAAGGAAGACTTTATACAGCTTGTTCCAAGGGGGCTTAAAGAGCCCTTTACATCTTTGGATTATGCAAAAAAAGCTTGTGTTTCCATCTCCATAGCTCAGACAGCTTTAAATATTTTAAACAGTTTAAATATTGTTGAGAGAAGGGGAAGGACAGGCCATAGCTATTTATATACAATAAAGGAATAAGAAGATGAATTGTAATGTGAAAAAAATCGTGATATGATAAAGGTAAATATTGAGGGCAAAACTTATTTTGTCAATAATAGAGCAACTCAATGAATCGTTAATGTAAGGAAAGGTTCTTGATGACATGGATAGAAAAAATTATTCAAACATAGGGGAACAAATCAAAGATACTGTACAGGAAGCAATTGATTCAATGAATTTTGGACAGCTCAACCGAAATATATCCGATACTGTGTATGGAGCTTTAGATGAGGCGAAAAGACATATTCATCAATATAATGATTCTTCAAAAGCCTATAAGGAAGCCCCAAAAAAAGGGGGAGAAGGACAAGTTCCTGTTATAAAAGAAAAAAAGGGTTTGAAGGTCATTTGGAAGGGAAGGATTTCAGGAATTCTTTATACAGTTTTTGGAAGTATTGGAATGGGTGTATCCGCCGCCATATTATTCTTATTACTTTTTATTATATTGTCAGTCAACATACATTTTGCTGTGGCAAGTGTAGCTATAGGTATTATTGCGGCCTGCTTTGGAGGCTTTTGTATGATGTTGGGAGTAGGGACTGCCATAAGGGGAAGACTTCGAAGACTCCGCCTCTATGTGAAAAAGGCGGAGAAGAAAATGTATTGCAGTTTGGAAGAACTGGCAAAACATTCAGGGAAGCCTAGGAAGTTTGTCATAAAGGAGCTGAGGAAGATGATACAAATAGGAATGCTGCCAGATGCACACATAGATGAAGAAGAAACATGTCTTATGTTTGGTGAGGATATGTATCAGCAGTATTTGGAAACAAAGGAGGCTATGGAGGAAAGGAAGAAGCTGGAAAGGGAAAGCTTATATATAGATAGAAGTGGAGAAGAGCTGGACCAAGTATTAATGGAAGGACAGAAATATTTACAGGCATTAAAAAAGGCAAATTGGGAAATAAGGGGAGAAGTAATATCAGCAAAACTTGTCCGTTTGGAAAAGGTTATTGGTGAGATTTTTGAAACAATAGAACAACATCCAGAACAGATAGATGAGATGCAGAAGTTTATGGAATATTATTTGCCTACAACTGTAAAATTAGTAGATGCATATAAGGATTTTGATCAAGTAGAAATTCAAGGAGAGAATATTAAAACGGCAAAAGAAGAGATTGAGAAAACGTTAGACACCATCAATGATGCATTTGAGACTTTATTAGACGACTTATATCAGGATACAGCCTTTGATGTAACGACAGATGCCTCTGTCCTCCAGGCCATGCTGGAAAAAGAGGGACTTACAGGAAGTGATTTTAAGAAAAATGCAGGGGATAGGAGGATGTAACAATGAGGGAAGGGAATGAAAACATACTCGAAATGGAAGGGACTCCTGTGCTAACATTGGAACCTTTTATGGAAGAAACGAAAAAGGAAGTGAAAAAAGGAAAAGAAGATTCCTTGCTGGAAGTACAGGAAGTTGTTCTCACACCTGAAGAGGAAAAGATGGTAGAGGACTTTGCTGAGAAAATTGATCTTTCTAATTCCAATATGATTTTAAAATATGGAGCTGGAGCCCAGAAGAAAATTGCAGATTTTTCAGAAACAGCCCTTGGAAACGTAAGGACAAAGGATTTAGGGGAAATAGGGGAAATGCTTACAGATGTTGTCACAGAATTAAAGAATTTTGACACAGATGAAGAAGAAAAGGGCATTCTTGGATTTTTCAAAAGAAACTCTAACAAGCTGGGAGCAATGAAAGCCCGGTATGACAAGGCGGAAATCAATGTCAACAAAATATGTAAAGTTTTGGAAAATCATCAAATTCAGCTCATGAAAGACATTGCCATGTTGGATAAGATGTATGAATTAAATACAGCTTATTTTAAGGAATTGTCCATGTATGTCATTGCAGGAAAGAAGAAGTTAAAAAAGACAAGGGAAAAAGAGCTTCCAGCCCTTTTGAAGAAGGCCCAGGAAACGACCTTGCCTGAAGATGCCCAGGCAGCTAACGATATGGCTTCTCTCTGTAATCGATTTGAAAAAAAGATACATGACTTGGAATTAACCCGTATGATCTCTTTGCAGATGGCCCCTCAAATTCGGATGATTCAAAGCAATGATACAATGATGTCGGAAAAGATCCAGACAACGGTTGTCAATACAATTCCCCTATGGAAAAGTCAAATGGTGCTGGCTATTGGGATTACCCACTCCCAGCAGGCAGCCAGAGCTCAAAGGGAAGTGACAGATATGACCAATGAGCTCCTTAAGAAAAATGCCCAGATATTAAAAGTGGCCACCATTGAAAGCGCTAAAGAATCGGAGAGAGGAGTTGTCGATATAGAGACATTGAAAATGACCAATGAGTCTTTGATTTCCACCTTGGATGAAGTACTAAAAATTCAAACAGAGGGAAGGGAGAAGAGGAGAAATGCTGAGATGGAGCTAGGACGCATAGAAGGAGAGTTAAAACAGAAGTTATTAGATATTTCCAAGGGATAAAGATTACATCCAGCCTCCATCTAATGTGATAATTTGTCCAGTGAGGTAATTGGTAGCAGACGCAAGGGAGAGGGTTAGATGAGCAACATCAGATGGTTTTCCCATACGGTTCGCTGGAATTTGAGAAATGAGATCATTCAGCTCTTCTTTACTATAGCAAGCGTTCATATGGGTATCAATGAGACCGCAGGCGATAGCATTTACCTGGATGTTGCTTGGGGCTAATTCTTTCGCCAAGGCTTTTGTAAGACTGTGAAGCCCTCCTTTAGAGGCAGAGTAGGCAGCTTCCATGGAGGCACCATGGGTTCCCCAAACAGAGGAAATTTGAACAATTTTTCCTGAATGCTTTTTGAGCATAAAGGGTATAGCAAATTTACAACAGTAAAATACAGACGTAAGATTTGTGCGAAGAATATGATCCCATTCATCTGGTTCCATTTCATGGAGGAGGCCAGCATAGGAGATCCCCGCATTATTAATAACAATATCCAAGGAGCTTATAGAAGAGAACAATTTTCTCACTGTTTCAAAGTCGCCCATGTCTCCAACAAAAGCTGTACATGGGATAGAATAAAGGGTTTGAAGTTTTTTTTGTAGAGAGAAGAGAAGATTTTCTTGTTCTTTACAAGTAATAATGAGAGAGTAACCCTCACAGGCAAAAGCCTCTGCAATGGCAGCTCCAATTCCCCTGGAAGCGCCAGTAATAAGAACTGTTTTTCCTATCATTTAGGTAGTCTCCTTTCAGCAGCTGTTCTGTCTATTATAAAGACGTAAATACTTTTTGAGCTGTTCGTAATAGAATAACAGATTTTTATAAGAAATACACTATTTTTTCTAAAATAACATGTAAATAAAGAAAATTTGAATAGAATTGCTCTTCTCGAAATTTTTGCCTTATTTGAGGATGAGCAGAATATGGAGGAAAATAGAACGATGGAAATTTATGATTTAATAATAATTGGATCAGGACCTGCTGGGCTGACAGCAGGAATTTATAGTAAAAGGGCAGGTCTCAATGCTTTGGTATTGGAAAAACACTTTATGAGTGGGGGACAGGTTTTAAACACGTATGAGGTTGATAATTATCCTGGAATGCAAGGAAGCAGCGGCTTTGACATGGGAATGAAATTTCGAGAACATGCAGACACTTTAGGAGTGCGCTTTGCTGAGGAGGATGTAGTCTCCCTTGATGTGAAGGGGGATATAAAGAAGGTAGTTACAAATAAAAATGAATATAAGACAAAGGCAATCATTATAGCCAGCGGGGCGAGTCACAGAAAGCTAAATGTTCCAGGTGAGGAAGAGCTTTCAGGAAAGGGAGTGTCCTATTGTGCAACTTGTGATGGAGCTTTTTTTAGAGATAAAATAACAGCAGTTGTAGGTGGAGGAGATGTTGCAGTTGAGGACGCAGTTTTTTTGGCAAGGGTATGCAAAAAGGTTTACGTCATTCATAGAAGGGATGAGCTTCGGGCAGCAAAGAGTTTACAAGATGTCATGCTGGCATTAGATAATGTAGAAATGTTGTGGGACTCTACGGTGGAAGAAATTGTAGGTTCTGAGAAGGTTAAGGAGCTAGTTGTTGAAAATGTAAAAACAAAGGAGAAGAAGACTTTACAAGTAGATGGGGTTTTTATAGCTGTAGGGATAATTCCCAATTCTCAGATGTACGCTTCCTTGGTAGAAACAGACCAGGCAGGGTATATCGTGGCGGGAGAGGACGGAGCAACAAATGTTCCTGGAATTTATGTGGCGGGAGACGTAAGGACAAAGCTTCTTCGCCAAATTGTTACGGCTGTATCAGATGGGGCCAATGCAGTGACGGCAATTTCAGAATATTTAATGAAGCATCCTAATTTTTGAAGGTCTTGGATAGAAAATGGAGTAGAATGGAAGGGCATTACTAGTTAATCTTATAAAAAAAGGGGAAATTGGGACTTTTATGTAAAAAGAATAGGTTTTGACAGTTGACAGAGACTGCTTTTAATGTTATATTTATGAACAACATGTAATAAAATTGTAACAATTGTAAGATAATAGTAATGAAAAATACATTGGAGGATGCACATGAGGAAGGGAGTATTGAAAGTGACAGTATGCTGTCTGATGGGGTGTATATTGCTTGCAAATCCATTCATGACTGTAGACGTTTACTCACTTTCAGGAGCACTGCCTGTAGCAGGCAGCGCGTCCGTATTGAATGGAAGCAGAGATGGCAATACGGCAAATAAAAACACAAAGGGGACAAGCAGTTCTGGGAATAGCAAAACGACAAGCCTATCTCAGACAAAGAAAAAAGTCCTTGTCAGCGCAGGGGCTTCTAGTGCTGTATCAGAAGCAAAAAAGGAAGAAGTAAGCATTGCCAAGAAAGAAGATAAAAAAGAGGATGAGAATCAAAATAAGGATAGGGAGATAGAAGAGAAAAAGACAGGCCTTCCAGCAGCAGGAGAACAAAAAGTCATAGGGACAGAGAATGACAGTGAAGTAGAACAAGAAGAGCAATTAGAACAAGTGCAAGAAGAGGCAGCAGAGGAGGTAGAGGAACCTATAGAAGAGGCACAAGAAGAGGATGTGGGGGGACTTGTCATTGCTCAGGTAAGTAACTATGTAAATGTAAGAGGAAGCGCCAGTGAGGAAGGAGAAGTAGTTGGTAAGCTATATAATCATTCTGCTGGAGAATTAGTGAAAAAAGAAGGAGATTGGTATCAGATTACTTCAGGAGATGTAACTGGCTATGTTAAGGCGGAATTTGTCGTCACAGGAGAAGCAGCGGTAGAACTTGCTAAAGAAGTAGGAAATCGTATAGCAGTTGTAAATACAACGACATTGAAAGTAAGGCAGTCTCCTGACACAGAGGCATCTGTATTAGGCCTTGTGCCAGAAGGGGATGTACTGACTGTTTCAGAAGAGCAGGAAGGATGGGTAAAGGTTTCCATCGAAGAAGGAGAAGGATATGTATCTACAGATTATGTTCATGTATCTACAGAATTTGTAAGAGCAGAGTCAAAGGAGGCAGAAGAAGTAAGACTTGCTAAAGAAGAGGAAGAGAGACAAAAAGCTTTAGAGGCAGCTGAGCAGGCAGAAAGAGAACGAAGGGAACGAGAAGAAGAGCAAAGGCAGGAAGAGGAGAATACTGTTTCGGAGAATATAGCAGATGGAATAGAAGAATCTCATGTTGTCCAAGCTCCAGTGGCAGAACCCCCTAAGAAGGAAGAAGCTCCATCAGCCCAAATGGTTACAGGAAGTGGAATGGGAGCCAATGTTGCAAATTTTGCAACCCAGTTTGTAGGAAATCCATATGTATATGGGGGAAGCAGCCTGACAAATGGTACGGATTGTTCAGGGTTTACTATGAGCGTATATAGAAATTTTGGTATTTCTCTGCCTCATTCTTCAGGTGGACAGAGAGCAGTAGGGTATGATGTAGGAGGATTGGCTAATGCACAGCCAGGAGATTTGGTCTGTTATTCAGGTCATGTGGGATTATACATAGGGAATGGACAAATTGTCCATGCCAGTACGCCTTCTTCAGGAATTAAAATTTCAAATGCTGCATATAAACCTGTTGTGTGTGTAAGAAGAATATTCTAGGAGAAATTTTCTTTTCCAGGTAAAAGTAGGATACACTCATTGGAGAAAAAAATAACAAGGAAAGAATAAAATGCTGATTGTAGTTTAATTTCCTGCTATCATCTGAGTTTACAATTTGTGAAGTCTAAAATGGAGCCATTACGGCTCCATTTTTCTTTGTACTAGGAAGAGAATTTTCAAAAAACAGGAATAAAACTATAATATTAGCTTTTTGACAACTATTTGATTGTATGCTATATAAGGTAAAGAATGGCCATGACAATACTAATAGTAGGAGGGATGAAAGAAGTCGATTTTATTTTAATGAAAATCATGATAAAGGTGTTCATAGCATGGAAAAGGAGATAGAATATGAAAGTGAATTTTAAAAAAGTTTTTAAAAGAGCAGTGATGAGTGCTTTGGCGTTAAGCATGATTTCCAAAAGTGTATTTGCATTTTCTATTAGTCCAGCTTCTGTTGAAGTTGAAATTGGAACAAAGCAAACTTTTGAGATTATGTTGGAGGAGGGAGAGCAGTTAGTTCCTGGTTCAGTTCAATGGTCAGTTGACGGAGTGAGAGTCACAGGGAGAGATCATAGACTCACAGTTACTGCAGCAAAAGTAGGAACAGCGGTGATTGGAGCAACTGGAGAGCTTTCAGGAACAATCAGTGGTTCAAGCATTAGTGGAAATTTAGTTAGTGCCAGAGCTAAAATGGTTATAAAAGAAGGCATTTTAGAGGAGGAAAACCTTCCTTCTGCAAATGATAGGCCTAATGCAATGGATTCTGGATTGTATAATCTTGAAGGGGGTGTTTTTGAAGGGCATAAGCCTAAAGAAGTATATCTGGCTGCTATAGAAATAGACGGGAATCAGTATGGAGGAGTCATCAAAGAACTAGTTAATTATTCTGGAAACCTTCGAGGCTTAGACGTTACTCCAAGGTCTTTGAGAGATGATAGTGTAGTCAAAATGACAGGGGGAAAGGTACAATTTGCAATGGGAATGACGAGAGTGAATTCTCAGACAGGAGAAGAAATTCCTTTTGATGTTGGAAAGCTCTATGGATTTCATATTAATGCAGATGGAGCAGTAGTCCAAGTTGGAGAATCGGACATTAAAGGTGGAAATACTACAGAAATAATAGCTATTACTACAGATTCCTTCAGTCCATTTGTTTTGGCCTATGTTCCACAGGGAGGCAGTGACAACAGTAGTGACGAAGACATAACATACACATTCACAAATGCAACTCCCGATAATTCTATTCAATCTGTATTAAAGGTTGGTTCTATTACATTAGCTAGCGGAAGAAACTTAAAGGCTCTTGGAGCAGACGCTACAACCATTGCAAATACAACTTTAGCTTCTATGTTCTACGTAGCCAATACTTTCCCTGGATACTTAGGGAATATGCTGGCAGTAAATACAATTGAGCCTCCTATAGGATTCGTTCCAAGTGGAGAGGCCATGACAGTTAACTGGAAAGTAGCTGGAGTAAATCCTACAGATTTAATTTATGCTGTACATTACAATGAAGTAAATGGTAAAAATGAAATGGAATACATCCAATGTACTGCAAAAGATGGTATGGTAACATTTGACTTAACATCTTTTGGAATTGTAGGATTAGTAAGAGTT
>CAJUTQ010000065.1 GCA_910589265.1 uncultured Lachnospiraceae bacterium | reverse complement strand
TGGCCAAATGCCGGGAACTGTTAAATCAGGGCTCTTTCCTGATGCTGTCAGTCAAAA
Source organism: uncultured Lachnospiraceae bacterium (assembly GCA_910589265.1). Taxonomy (GTDB): domain Bacteria; phylum Bacillota; class Clostridia; order Lachnospirales; family Lachnospiraceae; genus MGBC165282. The sequence continues at coordinate 32,954 of CAJUTQ010000065.1, read as the reverse complement.
ATGTGAGTATTGTCAGAGCGGAAAGAAAAAAGTTTGTTTTTTCAAGATCTACCTCTTGACAAAAGTCACTTCATAACAGGTGGTGAAACAGAAAGATGACATTTCATATTATTTTAGTGTTTATCTGTATGGGAGAGTTTTTTTATATTCTTCATATTCGAAAACAGTTGACAGAATGGCTTAAATTTTTGAAAAACCTCCATAAAAATCCTAAAAGAAATTCATTTGCAAAGGGGAATGACATCCTTGCAAATATTAATTTTGAATTGAATGGTTTTTTAGAAGAAAATCGTAAGCAATTTAGGAAACTCCAAAGGGCTGAAAATGCTCATCAACAGCTATTAACAAACTTATCACATGATGTAAGGACTCCACTGGCATCCTTAATAGGATATTTGGAGTCCTTGGATTCCCAAAATGCCAAAGAACAAGAAGAATATATCCATATAGCTTATAGGAAAGCATTAGATTTACAAGAACTTATAGATATGCTTTTTCAGTGGTTTAAATTGGCCTCCCATGAGCAAATATACCAAATGGAAATATACGACATCAATGAATTGACAAGGGAAATCATTATTGAATATATTCCAATGTTTGAAGACAAGGAAATTTCTTTTTCGGTAAATATTCCTGATGATGAATGGCATGTAAAGATGGACAGAATAGCCTACACAAGAATTATAAGCAATCTTTTCACTAATGCCATAAAGCACGGGAAATGCTCTTTGGTAGAAATTGTTATCAGAAGGCTTGAAAATAGGATATTGATTTCTGTTTCAAATAATGGGGCTCCTATTCCTAAGAATGAACTGCCCTTTATCTTCAAGCGCTTGTATAAATGTGACTCTGCACATTCTGGAAGCGGAAATGGACTGGGGCTGGCCATTGTTTGGGAACTTATAAACGCCATGTCTGGAAAAATAACTGTCCAAAGCATTCCGGGAGAAAAGACCACTTTCTATTTAGAACTTCCATTTATTGTAAGAGAAAATTAAGATTTGGTACAGAGATGTGTCAGAACTTATTGGTAAAATGAAAGGAAGGAGGTGCTTATTAAATGAATAAATATGAAATAGAAACAGAAAGCTTGAGCAAAGAATATAATGGTCATGTTGTGGTAGACAAGCTTAACCTTCATGTGCCCAAAGGACAAATCTATGCTCTTTTAGGAAAGAACGGCGCAGGAAAAACAACGACTATGAAAATGCTACTAAATCTTATTCATCCCTCAGGAGGAAGTTTTTCCCTTTTTGGTGAAAATCATTCCAGTTTTAGCAAAAAGAACTACCACCGTATTGGTTCTATCATAGAAGCCCCTGCTTTTTATGAAAATTTGACAGCAAAAGAGAATTTGGAAATTTTGGCGCGGTTGCGGGGAAGACATCGCAAAGATACTGTAGAGCATGCCCTTTCTATTGTTAATCTGGACAAAGAAAATAAGAAGCTGTTTTGTGAATATTCCTTAGGAATGAAACAGCGTTTAGGATTAGCTGCAGCTATCATGCATGAACCAGAGCTGTTGATTTTAGATGAACCTATGAATGGTCTTGACCCTGTTGGGAGACATGAAACAAGAGAATATTTATTGCAATTATGTAGAGAAAAAGGTACAACAATATTTATTTCTAGTCATGTGTTAAATGAAATAGAACAGATTGCAGATGTGATAGGCATAATAAATGAGGGAAAGCTGTTGGAAGAAACAAACTCTCAGGAACTATATAGACATAGCCGCAGATATACAGAATTTGAAGTATCGGATGTAAATAAAGGGGCTTTGATATTAGAACGCATGTATTCTACTTCTGATTATACAATTATAGGAAGTAATAGATTACGGCTGTATGAGAAAATTGATAACAGAGCAGAAATCAATCAATGTTTTGTGAAAGAAGGGATTGCTGTTACCAACATAAGTGTTGGCGCAGGAAAGTTAGAAGATTACTTTACCGAATTAGTTGGAGGTGATGGAATTGGCTGATATTGTATACTGCGAATGGATAAAATTAAAACGTTCAAAGATTATTTTGATTGGCATTTTAGGTTCGTTTATTGTACCATTTTTAGTTATTGTAAATGATATTAGAATTTGTTTTTCAAATGCAGCAGCCACCTTAAGTCTTGGCTGGATATATGAAGATACTATTATGTTTATTATGCTACTGTTCGGTCCTCTTGTTATGGCGGTTGTTGCAATATTTTTGATAAGCAGAGAATATACAGAAAAAACATTGAAAACAATTTTTGTTGTCCCAATAGGACGCAGACAGTTTTTAATAGGAAAATTTATTATACTGTTTCTTCTTGTATTACTGTTCATGGTTCTTTCATGGTTAGATATTGTTGTGATATCTGTAATATGTAATTTGTTTTTGGATGTTTCCCAAATAACTTTCTTATCAGCAATTTATATATTAGTGCAGATGATCAAGGGTGGTATATTATTATTTGCAACGCTCACGCCTTTTATATACATTGCCCTATGTGCAAAGGGAATGCTTGCACCCTTTATTGCCATTGCAGCAACTAGTCTGTTAAATGTAGTGTTATCAGGTTCACAAATAGGAGGCTTTTATCCATGGACTACATCTTATTTACTGTTAACTGGCAGGCTGGCACAATCAGGATGTCCTCTTTGGCTTGGAATAGTAATTATTTTATTTTTATGTATGTTTGGTATATGGGCCAGCATATTGAGATTTCAAAAAGAAGATATTGGATAAAATTTATATGATGTTGCTGAAAGAGAACACATGGCAAAATATTGTTGGATTCTTTCTCTAAATATTAAAGTAATATACAGTAGATGATACAGAAATTAAAAAGTTCCCTTTCAATTTAAAATTTCTTAAAATAAATATTTTATTGTATGTCCTTTCCCAGTTCATGATTCGTTCATATATAATTTAAAATTCTTTCACTCCCTCCACATTTTTTATCCATTTCTATAGCATATACTAATAGCATCAACAAACAGCAATGCTAATTTCTAGCAACATTGCTATTAAAATAAACTTTTTCATAATAATTGCCAAGTAATTTTATTACTTGGCATCCTCCCTTTTATGGGAGCTTTTTTAGTATTGAAAGATATTTAAGCCAGGATATTTTCCATGGACAAGAGCCCCAATAGCAGTCATAGTAATCTTTTGTTAGTCTCACTTCTATTTTTTTCATACTTTTAGTCGAAAATAGACATTGGGAGGCCAAAAACAAAGAAGACAGCTGTAGCTGCCTTCTTTTACTTAAGCCTTTCCAATGGAACCAAATAATTCCATCTTTTCTTTTACTGTTGCCTTAATTGCCTCGAAACCTGGAGCAAGAAGCTTACGAGGATCAAATCCTTTTCCCTCCTTGTCCTTTCCAGCTTCTATATATTTACGGGTAGCTTCTGCAAAGGAAAGCTGACACTCTGTATTTACATTGATTTTAGCAACTCCTAGAGAAATCGCTTTCTGAATCATATCAGCTGGGATTCCCGTTCCTCCATGAAGGACAAGAGGCATGTCCCCTGTCAGTTTCTGGATATTGTCCAATGTCTCAAAGCTAAGGCCTGCCCAATTTTCTGGATATTTTCCATGAATGTTTCCAATACCTGCTGCCAGCATGGTTACACCTAAATCTGCTATGGCCTTACATTCCTGGGGATCTGCACATTCTCCCATTCCAACAACTCCATCTTCTTCTCCACCAATAGAACCTACTTCTGCTTCTAAAGAAAGTCCTTTATCATTACATACTTTTACTAATTCTTTTGTCTTTTCTACATTTTCTTCAATTGGATAGTGAGAGCCGTCAAACATAACAGAAGAAAAGCCTGCCTCAATACATTTATAGCAGTGTTCATAGCTGCCATGATCTAGGTGAAGGGCTACTGGAACAGTAATTCCAAGTTCTTTAAGCATTCCATTTACCATTCCTACTACTGTTGTATATCCTCCCATATATTTTCCAGCGCCTTCTGATACACCTAAAATTACGGGAGATTTATTCTCCTGTGCAGTTAATAAAATTGCCTTTGTCCACTCTAAATTGTTAATATTAAACTGGCCTACTGCATAATGGCCTGCCTTTGCCTTTTCAAGCATTTCCTTAGCTGAAACTAACATGTACATTACCTCCATTTGTTATGATTCATAATGATTTGTTCTTGTCCATTATACTCCAAAATCCAAGGTTTTGCTATATGAAGTTCATGAATTTACAAAGTTTTTATTCTGGTGTAAATATTTCTATAGCCTTGTTTATATTGCGAATCTCAACTTTGGAATGTTCTCCTCCATATTCTCCATCCAAAGTCCAAGCTACTTGCATTTGGGATTCTATGGTAAGCTCCTTTGCCTTAAAAGTATACATATATTTTGTATCCATTTCCTCAATCATAAGGGCAGCCACTATACTATTTAGTTCTATGGGATTTTTAGGCTTCTTAATCATGGTTACCTCAAATAGGCCATCATCCAAAGTAACATTTTTTCCCGTAATGCTTTTAAAACCTCCGACAGATAGAGAATTGGTAACCATTCCAAAAATAAACTCATCTTCAATGACCTCTCCCTCACATGTAATCTTCATAAAAAAAGATTTGAGAGAAGAGAGTCTTTTTACTCCTTCCAATAAATAAGCAATATGACCTAGCACATTTTTTGCGGATTGCTTTGTTTCATAAGATACATCTGTAAAAATACCAAAAGCGGCTATGTATACAAATGTATCATCATTAAAAGACCCAATATCAAAGGATTTTTTATTGCCATTTACAATTAATTCTGCTGCCTTTATCATATTCTTTGGTATCTTCAAACTATTTCCAAAATCATTGGTGCTGCCTGCTGGTATATAGCCAATTGGAACTTTTACTCCCTGCTGCATCATTCCAGTCACCACTTCGTCTAAGGTGCCGTCTCCTCCGCTGCACACAATTACCTTACATTCCTTTTTCCTGTCTCTGGCAGCCCGTATTCCATCTCCATTTTCCTGGGTAGGATGTGCAATGACCTCATATCCTGCTTTTACAAACATGTCAATAATATCTGATAAATATCCCTTTATTTGAGCTTTTCCTGCATAAGGATTATAAATAAAAAGCATCATATTATTTTCCATACAAATATTCATACTCCCTTCTTAGCTCTTTTAATCTTATTAAGAAAAAAGGAATAAAAAACACAGTATCCTTGTATTTTTTATCCCCTTCTCACACTTTTATTACTATAAAAAATTTATCCGTCTTTTTATTCGCTTTGTGAGCTTAAGTACTTCTCAATGTCTTCCATCGCAGCCTGTTCATCTATGCCTTCCACAATAGCTGTCACCTTATCACCAGAACAAAGCCCTAAGGTCATCATCCCCATAATGCTCTTCGCATTCACTTTCTTGTCCGCACATTGCAAATAAATCGTACTGTCATACTGGCTGGCTACCTGTACTAGCAAAGCTACTGGTCTAGCCTCCAGTCCATTTTCCAATTTGATTGTAATCGATTTTTCCATCATTCTAAACTCCTCCTTTGCTCTCTCATCCTCTCCGCAAAATCACTTATTTTTCTTAGTCGATGATTTACCCCAGACTTTCCTACTATAGGAATCATAAGCTCCCCTAATTCCTTTAAGGTTGCTTCTGGGTTTTCCAGCCTTAACTGGGCCGTTTCCTGCAAATTAACTGGCAATTTTTCAAGGCCTGCTGTCTCTTGAATATAACGGATATCCTCCATTTGCTTCACGGCAGCGGATACGGTTTTATTAATATTAGCAGTCTCACAATTCACCCTCCGATTTACAAAATTGCGCATTTCTTTCACAATGCGTAAATTCTCCAACTCCATGAGTGAAATAGGAGCCTCCATAATATTCAAGGTATCTACAATCCTGGTCCCCTCTTTTACATAAACTACAAAATGTTTTTTCCTTTCTATTACTTTTGCGTCCACAGCAAAATGATTCATAATATCTCTAAGTTGCAATGCCTTTTCTCTAGATGGGCATACTATTTCCAAGTGATAAAACTTTTCTGGATCGCTGATAGAACCTGCTGCAAGAAATGCTCCTCGAATAAAGGCCCTTTTACAGCATATTCCTGGAATAATAAGACTATTTACTAAGCCTGTTTCCAGAGTCCTTTTACCCTGTTCATCTACGACTTTTAGCGCCTGTAATATGCGAAGCTGCTCATTATCATCCCCTATCTGTAAAAGATAGGAACAAACCTTCTTATTTCCCTGTGTACTTCTTATAACAATATCGTTATCTATATTAAATGCTTTTCTTAATAATGTAAAGCATTTTCTTGCAACTAGCATATTTTCTGTATGAATTTTAAAATCATATTTATTATCTCCAGCTTTTTGGAATCTGCCACAAAAGCTTATGATTGCCCCAAGCTCGGCAATCTGACAATGTCTTGCCTGGCCAATCTGTTTGTAAAGCTCCTCCTTTACCTTACTGGAAAAAGAATTTTTTATACCCTTTCCTTTCATCTACCATTTCTTTCTTAGATTGTCCTTTTCAATATCTTTATGCTCCAAACGCAAACCATATGAGCCTTTTCCTCTTAATCTACTATATATTTTATTGGCTAAGGTAACGCTTCTATGTTTTCCTCCTGTACATCCAATACTGACAACCAACTGATTTTTTCCCTCTAAAATATAATGAGGAATTAAAAACTGCAGCATGTCTTCCAATCTGTCCAAAAACTCTCCTGCCTCCTTAAATCCCATAACATAATCTTGTACTTCCTCATCATTTCCTGTTTTTTGTTTTAAATCATCTAAATAATAGGGATTAGGCAGAAAACGTACGTCAAATACCAAGTCTGACTCCATAGGCACCCCATATTTGAAGCCAAAAGAATCTATTGTAATAAATAAATTATTAAACTTTTTATTGTTCACAAATATGGAATCCAGTTCTGCCTTTAATTCTCTTGTGAAAAGCTGGCTTGTATCAATAATATAATTTGCAGATTTTTTTAGAAAAGCCAGCCTGTCTCTTTCTCGTAATATAGCCTGCTCCACATTTCCATCTGTAACCAGAGGATGATTCCTCCTTGTTTCTTTAAATCTCTTTATTAAAATGTCCTTGTTTGTATCTAAAAATAAAATTTCATAAGGACATCCCTGTTCTTTCATTTCCTCTAATGCCTTCTCCAATTCATTGAAACCATTCCCACTGCGGACATCAATACCAATAGCAACCTTAGATAGTTCACTATTGGGCATGGTGATCAGCTCTACGAACTTATCAATGAGGAGTACTGGGAGATTATCCACACAAAAGTATCCTGCATCTTCCATGACCTTTAAAGCCGTGCTCTTACCTGCCCCAGACATCCCTGTCACAATTACAAATCTCATATTTACTTAGCTCCTTTTAAGGCCCGAGTATATTTCCTCATAACGATCAAAAGTATGCTTTTTTAACGCACACTTGCGTCAGCAACTATTATCATTTTGCGTAAAACGCTCATCCTTTTGGAGATTTTTTGTATAATAGGGGGATTGTACAGCAACTTCCTATTTATATAAAAAACCGGCGTATTTTTGCCGGCCTTTCTTTAAAATTCTCCTATCATACAAACTTCCGGCTCCAACATAACACCAAATTTTTCTCTCACCCTGTCTTGTATCTCTCCTATTAAGTCTTTGACGTCTTTGGCTGAAGCGTCTCCAACATTGATAATAAAGCCACAATGCTTTTTTGACACCATGGCGCCTCCAACGCGGAATCCCCGAAGTCCTGCATCCATAATTAGCTTCCCAGCATAATATCCCTCTGGTCTTTTAAAAACACTTCCTGCGCTTGGAAATTCTAAAGGCTGACTTTTAACCCTCTTCTCCTTTAATTCGTTCATACGAGCTTTAATCATGCTTTTTTCTCCCTTTTCCAACTCTAATGTAACTTCCATAGCTATCAAAGGACGCTTTTTAAATATACTCATACGATATCCAAACCCTAGTTCTTCTTCTGTTAGGAAAATAATCTCACCATTTCCTGTCACTGCTTCCACTTTTGTTACAATTTCTTTCATCTCACTTCCGTAAGCCCCTGCATTCATGACAACAGCTCCTCCAATGGTTCCTGGAATACCAGCTGCGAATTCCATTCCTGTCAATTCATTTTCCCACGCAAAATTAGCTATCTGTGACAGCAGCGCTCCTGCTCCTGCTATAATTTTCTTTCCTTCTATTCTTAAATGATTTTTGTTATCAAAAACCTGTATGATGGCACCTCTATACCCTTCATCACCTACTAGAAGATTGCTTCCATTTCCAATAATACAATATTCCATATTTATGGAATTACAATACTTTATTAGCTTTGCCATCTCCTCAATTCCATTTGGTTTCAAATAAAAATCTGCTTCTCCTCCAATACGAAATGTAGTATGCCTTTTCATTGGTTCCTTTAACAATATGTTCTCTTTTTGTATCAAGCTGCTGACGCCATTATAAAAAACTTGATTCATTTTCACTGCTCCTCAGATAGTATTCGTATTATATATTATTCTAATACCAATTTGGCAGAACCATAAATACCTGCATCATTTTCCAGTTTTGCCAAAGCAAATTTAGCATTTCTGCATGTTTCAAATGCATATTTTTTATAATATTTGGAAACATACTCTATCAAAATATCTCCTGCCTTGGAAACTCCTCCTCCCAAAACAAAAATTTCAGGATCACAGACAGATGCAATCTGGGCTAAAGCTTTGCCTAAATATTCCCCGAACTTCTCTACAACCATTATGGCAAGGGCATCCCTTTGTTTTACTGCATCAAATACTGTTTTTGCACTTATTTTTCTTCCTTTTAGGACAGATTTTTCTTTTGACTGTTCAAGCATTTCCTTGGCTAGTCTCACAATTCCTGTTGCAGAAGCATATTGTTCTAGGCATCCTTTATTTCCACAGTTGCAGGCAATTTCTTCCTCATCCTTTACATGCATGTGTCCGATTTCTCCTCCAGCCCCACGACTCCCAGAGACAATCTTTCCATCAATAATGATTCCTCCCCCTACTCCTGTTCCCAATGTGACCAGAACAATATTGCGATGTCCTATTGCTCCTCCCTGCCACATTTCTCCTAAAGCTGCTACATTGGCATCGTTTGCCGTTTTCACTGGCAATGCTAATGGGGTTCCCAGTTCCTTATTGACATTTATTCTTCCCCAGCCTAAATTAACGGCTGTATAAACTGTTCCATCCTGTCCTACTGGTCCAGGCACCCCTACTCCCACACCTACACAGTCTCCTAATAGCAATGCTCTTTCTTCTATTTTTCTCTCTACGGCTTTTCTAATGTCTGGCAATATATGGCATCCATGATCTATGGTCCTTGTGGGAATCTCCCATTTATCCAGAATATTTCCATTATTATTAAATAAGCCCAGCTTTATTGTGGTTCCCCCAACATCTACTCCAAAGCAAAACTGTCCCATTCTATTCCTCTCTTTTCTGTGTCAAAGAACTCTGAACTCGGTTGTACAACTCCTTTGCTGCGTTATACCCCATCTTCTTTTGACGGTGGTTTACTGCTGCTGATTCACAAATAACTGCCAAATTCCTCCCTGGACGAATTGGTATTGTATGGCATACTATTTTATTCCCTAAATATTCTGTATACTCTTCTTCCAGACCCAGCCTGTCGTAATCTTTGTCCTTGTTCCAGTCTTCCAGCCTGATAACTAAATCAATGTTTTGGGTATCTTTTACGCTGGAAGCCCCGAATAACCTTTTGACATCGACTATGCCAATTCCTCTTAGCTCAATAAAGTGTTTCGTAATGCCTGGGGCAGAACCAACCAAAGTGTCATCACTGACTTTTCTAATTTCCACGACATCGTCTGTTACTAAGCGATGTCCCCTCCGTATAAGCTCCAGGGCAGCTTCGCTTTTTCCTATTCCACTTTCTCCAATAATTAAAACACCTTCCCCAAAGCAATCTACCAAAACTCCATGAATGGAAATGCAAGGCGCTAACTTAACATTAAGCCAGCGAATAATCTCTGCCATAAACGAGGATGTAGATTTCGCTGTTGTAAAAATTGGCACACAGTTTTGTTCACTGTATTTTATAAACAATGGATCTGGTTCTAAATCCCTGCAAAATACAAAACAAGGTATTTGCTTTTCTATAAGCTGACTATAAATCTCTACTTTTCTCTCCTCACTTAAAGAATTCATGTACGTATATTCTACAAATCCAATTACCTGAACTCTAGTAACTTCAAAATGTTCCACAAATCCTGCCAGTTGCAATGCTGGTCTGTTTATATCCGGCTGTGTAATCTTTATATTTTCTATGTTGATGTCTGGAGTTAAATTTTTTAGTTTTAGTTTGTCCACTACATCTGTAAGCGCTACTGCACCCATATGCCATTCCTCCCTTATTCTTTTATTTTACCATACTATGTGACTATTCTTCAACTGACTGCTCTGAATTTTTGTGGAAGAAGTCATATACACTTTTTGCTGCCTTCTCGTTCATACCTGCTGCTTTTTGGAGTTGTTCTACTGATGCAGCCTTTATTCCATCAAAAGACTGAAATTCCTTCATTAAGGCTCTTCTTCTAACAGGACCAATTCCTGGAATGTCATCTAACACTGAGCGCACCTGCCCCTTGCTCCTTAGCTTCCTATGATATTCCACTGCAAATCTGTGGGCTTCATCCTGAATTCTTGTAATTAGCTTAAATCCTTCACTCCCCTTGTCAATGAAAAATTCCTTATTTTCATAATACAACCCCCTTGTCCTGTGATGATCATCCTTTACCATTCCGCACACTGGAATATAAATTCCCAGTTCTTCTAAAACATCCATGGCAACGTTCACCTGACCCTTTCCTCCATCCATCATAATTAAATCTGGGAACTTTGTAAAGCTTCCCAATTGTTTATCCATACTTTTTTCTTCCATCTCTTTCTTCTCCTCTAATCCATGGATAAAACGTCTGTTTAACACTTCTTTCATACTGGCATAATCATTGGGGCCTTCTACAGATCGAATCTTAAATTTTCTATAATCATTTCTTTTAGGCCTTCCCCTTTCATAGACAATCATAGACCCTACTGACTCAAATCCATTCGTATTGGATATATCATATGCCTCAATTCTATTTAGACTAGTTACTCCAAGAATCGTCTCTATTTCCTTTAGAGCTCCTGTCGTCCTTTTCTCTTCCCTCTTTAACCGTTCCTTATCCTGGCTTAATATCATGGCTGCATTTTTAATGGCCAGCTCCACCAATTTTTCTTTCTTTCCTTTTTTTGGAATCCGTATATAAACTCTGCCTCCCCTCTTCTCTGTCAGCCATCGCTCAATTAACTCCCTGCCCTCAATTTCCTCCTGGAGCATTAGCTCTTTTGGAATAAAAGGCGTTCCTCCATAAAATTGTTGGATAAAATTTTGAATAATTATTTTTTTTTCTACTCCTTCTGTATGTGTCATATAAAAATGCTCTCTACCTATAAGCCTTCCCCCTCTTACAAAGAAAACTTGAATGACACAATCCTCTTCTTCAACAGCCATTCCTATGATGTCCTTATCCTCTCCATCGCTTTCTGTAATCTTCTGTTTTTGGGCTACAGCTCTTACACTATTTAACAAGTCTCTATATTCTATCGCTTCCTCAAATCTTAAATCCTCTGAAGCCTTTTCCATCTTCTCCTCTAACTGTCCTATCAAACCTTTGTAATTTCCATTGAGAAATTCCAAAACCATGGCCACACATTGATCGTACTCCTCTTTTGACTGATATCCTTGGCATGGAGCCTTACACTGGTGTATATGATAATTTAGGCATGGTCGTTCCTTTCCAATGTCTCTAGGGAGATTTCTATTACATGTGCGTATTTTATATAATTTTCTCATTAATACAATTGTATCTTTTACAGCAGTTGCACTAGTGTAAGGCCCAAAATATTTTGACTTATCTTTTTTCATCAACCTACTAAACAGAATGCGGGGATATTCTTCCCCTAAGGTTACTTTAATATAAGGATAGGTTTTGTCATCCTTTAACATTGTATTGTACTTAGGCTTATGTTCCTTTATTAAGTTATTTTCCAGTACGAGAGCTTCTAACTCAGAATCTGTTACAATATACTCAAAAGAATAAATTTTTTTAACCATTTGATCAATTTTCGGCCCTCGGTTTATATGCCCCCGAAAATAAGATCTTACTCTATTTCTTAAGCTGACTGCCTTTCCTACATATAATATGGCGTCATTTTCATCATGCATAAGATATACTCCTGGCTTTTGGGGAAGTTTTTTTAATTCCTCTTCTATGTTCATTTTCTCACCTCACAATCTCTTTATAATTTTCTCCTGTTACAACAGTAAAATCGCCAAAACGCTGTTCTTCTATTTCCTTTCCATATAAAATAGCTTCTACCAGCTCTCCTGTTTTTTGTATAAGCTCTCCACTGTCTTTATACAAAGACATCGTCTGTTTTCCCTTTTTTAAAATTTCTTCATTTTCTTTGTCACATCCCTGCCCTGTGACAATTGGCCAGTCTCCTCCATAAGAGCTGTCCAGTCCTTTTACAACTCCAAGGGCTAAGGAATCCGTTGCACAAATTACTGCATCTAAATTCCTTTCTCCTGCATAATATGAAGCAACGATATTTTTCATTCGGTACTTTGCCTGCTGCACATCTCCATTTTCAATCCATACTTGTTTCTGTTCCCTCTGCCCAGAACCAATCATCAAGTTTCCCCCTTCTATGTAAGGAGATAGCACTTCCATAACTCCTTCATAAAATATCTGCCCTTTCTCCTCATCCAAATCACCTATAAAGAGTTCTATATAATAAGTACCTTCTCCTTCCTCCAATCCCAGCATCTCTATTAAATATTTCCCCTGCTGTCTCCCAACATTTTCATCTTCAAATCCTATCCTGTAATCAATAACTTCATCCAAAAGTGCAGAACTCTCATAGGCAATAACAGGGATACCTTCCCCCTTTGCCTGAAGAAGAGCTGCCCTAATTCCCACATCATCTTCGGCCTGGACAATGAGAAGGCGGCAGCCCTTTCCTATCATATTTTCTATCTGTTCTTTCTGCCTCTCCTTTTTATTCTCAGCAAACTGAAGCTCCACCTCATATCCCATATCCTGCAAACATTCCCTTATGCTTTCCCCTGCCTCTTTCTGTCTTGGAATTCCTTCATCAGGCAATGATACTCCAATGACAACTTTTTCTGAAACCTCTTCTTTCTCTACTTTTTCCTCATTACTGCATCCAGACAATAAAAATAATAATAGAACAATCCACCCCATTTTTCTACCCATTCCTTTGTCCCCTCATGACCTTCCTTTTTTTGTCATATTGGCTACGGAAAAAAAGAAGTTTTTGGCAAAGAATCATCTTTACCAAAACTTCTTTTCCCCACTTCTTAGTTCTCCTCTTCCTTTGTTTCCTCCTCGTGGATTTGCTCCATTTTTGTTTCTTCTTTCTTGTCCTTTTCTTCTAAGCTTTTTTCTTTTGGCTCAGGAATGCCTTTTACTTCTCGGAAAATTCTCATAAACTCTTTGCCTGTAATTGTTTCTTTTTCAATAAGGTAGGCAGCTATCTCATCCATTACGTCTCTATTTTCTTCCAGAAGTCTCTTTGCCTCCTCATAGCTTTCTTTTATAATTTTCATTACTTCTGCATCAATATCTGCAGCTGTAACATCACTACAGTTTAAAACTCTCCGCCCATCCAAATATTTGTTTTCCACAGATTCCAATCCTACTAGGCCAAACTTCTTACTCATGCCATATTGGGTAACCATTGAGCGGGCAATGGCCGTAGCCTTTTCAATGTCATTGGCGGCCCCTGTTGTCACAGTATCAAACATAATTTCCTCTGCCGCCCTTCCAGCCAAGGCACCTACTAACATTGCCCTAAGCTCTGCCTCTGTATTTAAATATTTTTCTTCTTCTGGCACTTGCATAACATATCCCAAGGCGCCCATTGTCCTAGGAACGATTGTAATTTTTTGCACTGGCTCTGCATCTTTTTGCAATGCACTTACCAAAGCGTGGCCTACTTCATGGTAAGAGACAATTCTTCTCTCCTCTTTGCTCATTATTCGGTCTTTTTTCTCTTTCCCCACGAGAACTACTTCCACCGCTTCAAATAAATCAGCCTGGCTTACCAATTGTCTTCCCTGCTTTACTGCATTAATGGCTGCCTCATTAATCATATTGGCTAAATCTGATCCAACGGCTCCAGAAGTGGCAAGGGCAATGGCCTCCAAGTCCACTGATTCATCCATTCGCACTTCTTTGGAGTGCACTTTTAGCGTTTCAATCCTTCCCTTTAGATCTGGCTTATCCACAATGATTCTCCTGTCAAAACGTCCTGGTCTTAACAAAGCCTTATCTAAAATCTCTGGGCGGTTAGTGGCAGCTAAAATTAGCAATCCCTTAGATGTGTCAAATCCATCCATCTCTGCTAAAAGCTGGTTCAACGTCTGCTCTCTCTCATCATTGCCTCCCCCATATCTAGAATCCCTGCTTTTTCCAATGGCATCTATCTCATCAATAAATATAATACATGGAGCATTTTTTTGGGCCTCCTTAAAGAGGTCCCTCACTCTGGAAGCCCCAACGCCTACAAACATCTCGACAAAGTCAGAGCCTGCAAGAGAGAAGAAAGGCACCTTTGCTTCCCCTGCCACTGCTTTGGCCAGCAAAGTTTTTCCAGTTCCAGGAGGGCCTACAAGTAATGCTCCTTTGGGAAGTTTTGCGCCAATTTTTGCATACTTACCTGGATTATGGAGAAAATCTACTACCTCCTGCAAAGACTCTTTTGCCTCATCCTGTCCTGCCACATTTTGGAAGGTGACTCCCGTTTCCTTCTCCACATAAACTTTGGCATTGCTCTTGGCAACTCCCATCATTCCCCCACCTTTAGACATTTTTCTCATGAGAAAGGCTAAAAGGGTCCAAATAAGAACAACTGGCAGCACATAAGATAAAATAATCTGCATGAAATATCCTGATCGATCAGGCACCTCAGCTTCATATTTCACTCCTGCCTTTTCCAGTCTGTCCACTAAAGTTAAATCGGTAATTCTTCCTGTGTAATACTGGGTTACAAAGTCATTCTCCCCAGACTTCTTTGGGTAAATGGAAATTCTATCGCTTTCCACTACAACCCGTTCTACCTTTCCTCCTTCTACCATGTCTAAAAATTCATTATAGCTAATTTCCTTATTGGTAGCTCCTGTAAGACTCTTTTCCATATAGCTTATACATAAAAGAGTAATAAATGTAGAAATAAGCAGAATGAGCAGAGTCTGCTTATTTTTTGGTGATTGGTTATTATTTTGTTTGTTCTGATTGTTCTGTTGGTTGTTATTCTCCATTCTCTATACTTATCCCTTTGCAGGTATTTCCTGACTCCTTTTCTTAAATTTTCGTTCTTTCCTTATTTATTATAGTTATACTTTCTTTATAAATCAATACGTACTTTGTGAATTCTTAGACAAAAATATAAAGGTTTTCTAAACTCTTCTTCAAATTTTTCACTTTATTATCTTTCTTAGTGGATTTTAAACTTTTCTCGTTGTATAATAAATAGTATTGCATAATGATTAGTAATTGAACTAGAACGCAGGAGGGTATCCATTCATGCCAGTAAAATACGTATTTGTTACAGGGGGCGTTGTTTCCGGCCTTGGTAAAGGAATTACAGCAGCATCGTTAGGACGTTTATTAAAAGCAAGAGGCTATAAAGTTACCATGCAAAAATTTGATCCTTATATTAACATGGATCCGGGAACAATGAATCCCATACAGCATGGTGAAGTTTTTGTCACAGATGATGGAGCTGAGACAGACTTAGATCTAGGCCACTACGAACGATTTATTGACGAAAGCTTAGACAGACATTCCAATGTCACTACTGGAAAAATTTATTGGTCTGTTCTACAAAAAGAACGCCGCGGTGATTTTGGGGGAGGTACGGTTCAGGTTATACCCCATATTACTAATGAAATAAAGAGTCGTTTTTACCGAAATTTTACAGATGAGGAGATGCGCATTGCTATTATTGAAGTTGGAGGTACTGTAGGAGATATAGAAAGTCAGCCCTTTTTAGAATCTATACGCCAATTTCAGCATGATATAGGAAGGGATAATGCCATTTTAATCCATGTTACCCTTATTCCATATCTTAGAGCCTCCCAGGAGATGAAGACAAAGCCTACCCAAGCCAGTGTAAAAGAGCTCCAAGGAATGGGAATACAGCCTGATCTTATTGTTTGTCGCAGCGAGTATCCTCTTGATCAACAGATGAAAGATAAAATTGCTTTATTTTGTAATGTTCCCAGCAATCATGTCCTTCAAAACTTAGATGTGGAATATTTATATGAGGCTCCTCTTGCCATGGAAAAAGAACAGTTGGCCCAGGTTACATGTGAATGTCTTCATTTGGACTGCCCCGAACCAGATCTTTTGGATTGGACAAGCATGGTGGATTCCCTCCGCTCTCCCACAAGAGAGGTGAACATTGCCCTTGTTGGAAAATATATTCAGCTTCATGATGCATATATTAGTGTGGCTGAGGCATTAAAACATGGAGGTATTTCCAATAAAGCCACTGTTTTTATTCAATGGATTAATTCTGAAGAAGTTACTTTGGAAAATATGGAAGAAATTTTTAAAGATTCTGATGGAATACTCGTTCCTGGAGGATTTGGCTCTAGAGGTATTGAAGGGAAGATCAACGCTATTACCTATGCTCGAACCAATCATATTCCTTTCCTAGGCCTTTGTCTTGGAATGCAGCTTTCTATTGTAGAGTTTGCTAGAAATGTCATTGGTTTCCATGATGCCCATAGCGTGGAATTAAATCCCAACACTACTCATCCTGTCATTGCACTCATGCCTGACCAAAATGATGTGGAAGATATTGGAGGCACCTTACGCTTGGGAGCTTATCCCTGCACCTTAGACAAAAACTCCAAAGCTTTTGCCCTCTACGGGACACAAGTCATTCATGAAAGGCACAGACATCGATATGAAGTAAACAATGATTTCCGCCATGTGCTAACAGAAAAGGGAATGCTTCTATCTGGCTTTTCTCCTGACGGAAGAATTGTGGAAATGTGTGAAATTCCTGAACATCCATTTTTCATTGCTACCCAGGCTCATCCAGAGCTTAAATCAAGGCCTAACCGTCCCCATCCACTTTTTAGGGGCTTTATTGAGGCCGCTCTGAAAGTACACTAAGGAAGGCGCTGTGATTTTATGGTATTTTATTCATTTATTTTTTTATTTATATTTTTACCTCTTGGAATTGCAGGCTACTATTTTTTAAACAACCGTAAACATTATGAGCTTGGCAAGTTTTTTCTCTTTGCCATGTCTCTTTGGTTTTTTGGCTATGTAAGCATTACGTTTATTCCTTTGATCCTCTTTAGTATAGGTCTCAATTATTTTCTGGCCTTGTGGATGAAAAAGACTTCTTCTCTCCCAGCGCGCCGTACTCTCCTTATAACTGGCATTCTTTTTCATCTTGGCTTGTTATTCTATTATAAATATTGGGGATTCCTTTTATTTAACGTAAATCAGTTCTTCAAAACAGATTATTTTTTCCTTCAAGTGACTCTACCTCTAGGCATTAGCTATTTTACTTTTCAGCACATTGCCTTTCTTGTAGATACACTGAAAGGAAAACAATGGAATTATACATTGCTTGACTATAGTTTATATATTGTTTTCTTTCCAAAATTAAGCTCTGGTCCCATTGCCCTCCACTATGAATTAATTCCACAATTTCAAGATGCATCGAAAAAATCCTTTTCCTTCGAGAACTTTTCCAAAGGACTCCTGGCCTTTTCTTTTGGCATGGCAAAGAAAGTTTTGCTAGCTGATGTCTATGGTCGTGTAGTAAATTGGGGATTTACCAACATACCGGTGATGGGTTCTACCAACGGCATCATTGCTATGGTTGCCTATACTTTACAAATTTACTTTGATTTTAGCGGTTACTGCGATATGGCTGTTGGCATCTGCCTTATGCTGAATATTGATCTTCCCATGAATTTTTTCTCACCTTACCGTTCTAAATCCATTAAAGAGTTTTGGGATAAATGGCACATGACCTTGACCCGCTTTTTCCGTCAATACCTTTATTTTCCCTTGGGAGGCAGTCGAAAAGGCAGTATTTCTACCTTTATAAATATTATGATTATTTTTCTTATTAGCGGATTATGGCATGGTGCCAACTGGACCTTCCTTCTTTGGGGCTTCATCCATGGTATCGGTATGATTTTATCTAGAATACTCAGGGGCAAGGTGAATAAAGTACCTGATTTTTTAAAATGGCTTTTTACGTTTTTATTTGTAAACGTTGCCTGGATATATTTTCGTGCAGACTCTATTTTTATTGGAAACCAATTTATCCTTTCCATTTTGTCTTGGAGGTTCACATTGCCCAATATTAATATGCTCTATGATTTTGTAACTCCTGAAATGGACATTGTCGTAACAATTATGGAGCTTATTACCTCTAATACCACCCATATTTACTATGCTGAAATTGTTATGCTTATTTTTTTCTTTGCCTTTGGCATTTTTGCCGTCGTAAAAATGAAAAATACAAATGAACGACTCCTGGAATTTAAGCCAACAAAAAAAACACTCTTCTTAACTATTTTTTTGCTGACTTGGTCCATTTTGTCCATGTCTGGAGTCAGCTCCTTTTTATATGTTAATTTTTAGAAATGAGGGTATTCCCATGACACATAAAAGATTTTCTATCTTGGTTGTAGTATATACAATTATTTTTCTTTTTCTAGCTGGACTTTTAGTGTACCTTGTAGATCCCTTTGTCCATTTCCATTCTCCCTTTGGCTCTTTGAAAGTTGCTGAAACAAATGAGTACTATCAAAACGTAGGGGTGGCCAGGAATTTACAATATGATAATGTCATTGCAGGCTCTTCTATGGCTGAAAATTTCCAATCATCTTGGTTTGACGAAGGCTTTGGAGGCAAATCCGTGAAACTTACCTTTCAAGGTGGGCAGCTTGTTAACTATAAAATTTTATTTGATGAGATTTTTTCCCATCAAAAAATTAAACGCATTTTTTTCCCTCTGGATAATTTTATTCTTACTGACGCCGCCTCCTCCACGGCTATTGAAATTCCTTCGTATTTATATGGAACAGTAGAAAATGATGGACTATGGGAATCTATGCCCTATCTTTTAAATAAAGATGTACTTGTCAAACAGATTCCAAAGTTTCTTATTAATAATATACGCCACGAAAATCCTGAAGATGTTGCTTATTCCTGGAACCATAAATTTATCTTTTCCAAGGAGGTAACCTTAAACTCTTATTTTCGTATTCCTGAAGAAGCAGTACAGGAAATGGTTCCTGACGACTTCTTTTATCCTACTGCTGAGGGATTTTTAAATACTATTATCCCCTTTATTGAGGAAAATCCTGAAACAGAGTTTTATATATGGATGCCTCCTTACAGTATTCTTTATTGGGATGACTCCAACAGACAAGGCTATACAAACGCTGAGATCAGCGCCCAAGGTTATGTTGCCTGGAATTTAATGCAGTATGAGAATGTGAAGGTTTTTTACTTTCAGAACCTTTATGATATAATTACAGATCTTGATAATTATAAAGACTATTCCCATTATTCCAAAGAGGTGAACTATTATATTTATGAATGCTTTTTAAAAGGGGAAAACCAGCTCACTCCAAAAAATTATCATACCCAAATGCTAAAGACAAAAGAAATTGCAGAAACCTATGATTTTGTACAGCTTCTCTATTAATAGGGACTTTTGGCAACTCTGTATTATATGTTGCCAAAAGTTCTTTCTGCTGTATGATTTTCAAAATATGAAAGGAAATTAGTCTGCTTTTTTTGCTATGGATTTCACTAACAACATCATAGGGCGGCGTAATTCGTCTTTCATTCCTGGAATATCCATCATTTCTTTAGGCGGCTCTGCCTCTTCTACAACTTTAAGTTCAAATCCATTATTCAGAAGTCCCATCAATATTTGCGTCAGTGTGTGATGTTGCTTTGTTACATTACAACCTAAAAAGTGAGTTTTTCGTTCTCCAGCCATAAAATAGTTATCTATCGGCCAATATTGCGGTGTTCCCTCTTTTGTATAAATCCAGTCTTGTCCGACGCCCGAAGTAAATACTGGATGTTCAATATTGAAAAGAAATATTCCATTTTCTTTTAGTGTTCTATGTACCTTTTGAAATATTTGGTTTATATCTTCAACATAGTGTAAAGCAAGATTAGAAATAATACAATCCCATGTATCTTTTGGGTATTCATAGTCCTCAATTCCACAAACTCTATATTCTATTTGTTCTGCTGTATTCTCTTGTTTAGCTTTCTCAATCATTTTTTTACTCAAGTCAATACCTAATATTTGTGCCGCCCCTTGCTCTGCTGCAAATTTACAATGCCAACCATAGCCACATCCTAAATCAAGCATCTTTTTACCCTGAAGCGGCGGAAACAGCGGCTTCAACTGATGCCACTCTCCAGCGGCAGTTAATCCACCCTTACTGCGAGGCATTTTTGCATATTCCTCAAAAAATTTTTTATTATCATATTCGTTATTCATTATCTGTTTATCCTCCATATTGTAGGTGTAAGGCATTTTGTAACACTTAATTCAAAGAATCACCTTGGAATTCGTGCCTCAAATGAAGTTTCTATACTTTTTTACCCATCCAGAAAGGGGATTTGGCAACGCCACATTCTTTTACAAGAATAGGGGTAACTCTTACCTTTTTATTATATCTTATCCAAACCAAGTATTACAACTTTAGTGTGCCGGAACAATTCATATGTAAATACAAAGACTGAAAGAAAAAAGAATCCCTATTGAAAATCAAGAGTTCCTATTCCTGATTCCAGTTGGATTCTTTTTAATACTATGTCAAAAAGGACATATGTGGGTATTTACTGACAACCCCTTTATTTTTAAGAAGCTTCATAACCATTGGGATTATTGGACTGCCACCTCCAAGAGTCTTGGCACATTTCCTTAATCCCCCTCTTAGCCTGCCATCCCAGTTCCTCCTTAGCCTTAGTGGCATCAGCGTAACAAGTGGCAATGTCCCCTGCCCTTCTTGGTTTTATTTCATATGGGACTTTCTTTCCAGAAGCCTCTTCAAAATTTTTTACAATTTCCAGGACACTGTAACCATTCCCTGTTCCTAAATTATAAATACAAAGACCTGCCTTTTCCTCAACTTTTTTCAAGGATTTCACATGACCTAGGGCCAAATCAACTACATGTATATAGTCTCTTACTCCTGTTCCATCTGGCGTATCATAATCGTCTCCAAATACTCCCAGACAGGGAAGCTTCCCTACAGCTACCTGGGTAATGTAAGGCATTAAGTTATTAGGTATTCCATTGGGATTTTCACCAATAGTTCCGCTCTTGTGCGCCCCAATTGGATTAAAATACCTTAATAAAATGACATTCCATTCTGGATCAGCCTTTTGCATATCCGTTAAAATCTGCTCTAACATGGACTTTGTCTGTCCATAAGGGTTTGTTATTTCTCCTTTTGGACACTCTTCTGTAATAGGAACAAAGGCTGGACTTCCATATACAGTAGCCGATGAAGAAAAAATCATGTTTTTCACCCCATGTTTCCTCATAACATCCACAAGGATAAGGGTTCCCCCTATATTATTTTCATAGTATTCCCAAGGCTTTTGCACCGATTCCCCTACTGCCTTTAAACCTGCAAAGTGGATACAGGAATCAATTTTTTCCTTTGAAAAAATTTCTTCCATAGCCTTTCTATCTAAAATATCTACCTTGTAAAAAGGAACCTTTTTTCCTGTAATTTTTTCAACCCGCTCCAATGCTTTTTCACTGGAATTACTCAAATTATCTACAACAACTACTTCATACCCAGCATTCTGCAATTCCACTACTGTGTGGCTTCCTATATAACCTGCTCCTCCTGTTACTAATATGGCCATTGTCTTCTCCTCCATTTCTTTTGAGAGTCATTATTTATAATTTCATCATATAATCTTTTAACCTTTATTTCTATAGAACATTGTTGCTCCTATATATGAAAATGTTGCATGTTAATGTTTACCTATTATATTAAGAAATTTTTCTCCATACTTTTCATATTTATACTCTCCCACACCTGAAATACTCAACATTTCCCCTCTTGACCTAGGGCGGATACGACACATCATCCTTAATGATTTATCAGAAAAAATGATATAGGGAGGAACCTTTGCTTCCCTGGCCAGCTCCATTCTCAGATTTCGAAGCTCTGCAAAAAGCCTCTCATCTTCTGAACGTAAGTCTTCCTCCTTTTCTCCCCTTGCTTTTTTTTGTACAATCCCTCTTTCCTTTGCCATTTTCATAGAAATAAAGGCGTCTTCCTGAAAAACTTCCATCGATTTCTTTGTTAATTTTAGAATAGAATATTCCTCATTTGTTAGCATTAGATACTCTTCCATAAGTAAATACTGAAGAATTTGACGGAGTTTATACACTGGTACAGCAGGCAGTTGATTATAATATGGATTTTTGTCCAAATGGTATTGTTTTACTTTGGCATTGGATGCTCCATGGACTGCATCTATAATGACTCCCATTCCATAGCGTTCCCTTGCCTCCTTTACACATCCAATGAGAGCTCTCCCTTCCTTTGTAATGTCCACTTCTTCAAACTGGGTCAAACAGTTGCTGCAGTTTCCACAATAATTTCCCAAGTATTCCCCAAAATAGCGGAGAATATAACCTCTCAGGCATTCGTTGGTAAAGCAGTAAAATGTCATTTTCTTCAATTTTTCTCTATTTTTCTCCCGTACTAAAGCTCGTACATCTGGCGTGAGCTCGTCCTCCTCAAACTCATGCTCAATAAAAAACTGATTGGTAATAACATCCTGTCCCCCATAAAGGAGAATACATTCTGCCAGTTCCCCGTCCCTTCCCGCTCTCCCAGCTTCCTGATAATAATTCTCCATATTTCTAGGCATATTGTAATGAATGACAAAACGAACGTTTGATTTATCAATGCCCATTCCAAAGGCATTTGTGGCCACCATAACTAAGGCTCTGTCATAGATAAAATTATCTTGATTATCCTGCCTTTCCTTATCCAACAGTCCTCCATGATATTTTGCAGCTTTTATCCCATCATTTATTAAATTTTCATAGACTTCTTCCACTAATTTTCTAGTGAGACAGTAAATAATACCGCTGTCCTTCCTATGATCTGAAATATAATCCTTTACTTCTTTATATTTATTTTTCGGCTTTCTTACTGCAAAATGGAGATTTTTCCTATCAAATCCCGTTGTGACCACAGTAGGTTCCTCTAACATTAAAAGCTCTATAATATCATTCTTTACTTCTTTTGTAGCTGTTGCCGTATAGGCGCAGATAACTGGCCTCTTTGGAAGAATCTCAATGAACTCTCCTATTTTTAAATAGCTTGGCCGAAAATCCTGGCCCCATTGGGAAACACAGTGGGCCTCATCTATAGCTATAATGGATATGTCCACTTTAGATACAAAAGATAAAAACTCCTCGGTCATCAAACGCTCTGGGGCCACATATATAATCTTATACTGATTTTTGGATGCAAGAGAAAGAGCCTTATAATATTGGTTCATAGTCAAAGAACTATTCAAAAAGGCTGCATGAATTCCTGCTTGGTTCAATGCCCCTACTTGATCCTTCATCAAAGAAATTAAAGGAGATATGACAAGGGTTATTCCTTCCATCATGAGAGCAGGCACTTGAAAACATAGAGACTTTCCTGCCCCTGTAGGCATGATTCCCAATACATCTCTTCCCTCTAATGCACTGTCAATAAGCTTTGCCTGTCCCTCCCTAAAGGAATCATATCCAAAGTACTGTTTTAAAACCTGTTCCTTCTTTTGTTCATTCAATTGACCATTGCTCCTTTGTCTTATTTTCTGGACTATAATTCCAAGTAATCAAAGTACTTTTGCAAATCTTCTGTTATCTTTCCTTTATTTCGAATTAAAAGACTCTCCAAATTTTTTGCCTTTTTTCTGCTCTCTTCCATTTCTCTGTCAAATCGCTCAATATGAGGCTGAAAAACAGGATGCTGTCTTAGTTTTTCTCTTATATCTTTTGAAAAAGGGCAGTATTGAAATAAAATTTCCCTACATATTTTATTTAATTTTGAGGAACCTTTCGACTCATATAAAATCCACGACACATAGTCCTGAACAAATAATCCCTTGAAACTGTTTCTTGCTTTTGCCAGAGACTGCCTGATTTTGTCTTTTGCCAAAGGCGTCAAATCTCTGTTCTTTTTATAGAACTGGGCAAAATCAAAATATTCTGAAGTCAAGGATCTCTCTCTTATATCATTCCAGAAAACGCCCTGGATTGTCCTACATATTTCCCAGCGAAACTGGCCTATGACATTTACTACAAGTCTTTCTAAATCTTCTCTCTCAAATAAAGAAAAGGCAAATCGGGCAGGAGTATCCTTTTTCAGCCCTGATATTTCCTGCCACATTAAGGCCTTTGTTCCAATATTGGGAAGTAGAATTGTAATAGGAAGCACCTCTTTCATAATGATCTCTTTGCCTACACCATGTTCTGTATCCCAAAATAAAATGGGGCGGTAAAAGCAAGAGTAATCAATATTTCGACACTGATCTAGCATCCTGGAAATTTTCTCTTTAGATAAGAACAATTGATCCATTCTCTCTAGAGACTGATCTGTATTTAAAATAGGGCAAAAGGTTAGAACCTGACCTTGGGTTACTTTATTTGCAGCTTTTAACATATTCATCAACTCAAAATGAACTTTGCCCTTGAAATCCTTTTTCAGCTCTTCTTCCTCTTTTTTTGTAATTAAGCCAGATCTCTGTTCTTCCCTCAAATAGGCCGCATAGTCTAAGTCCATTTCATTTTTGGAAGGCTCCTGCCTTCCTTCATAAATTTCTATAAGCCATTCTTTCATTGTGTAGACAGGGTAAAAAGTCTCCTCCTGCTCTATTTCTTCCTGTCTCAAATAATAAAGCTCTAAAAGCTGTTCTTCTGTAATCAGTCTTTGATCCATAAAACTATAGTCTAAAAACATAGAAACAGAAGGGGGAATTTTTGTACTTTCCTTTTCCTCCATATAACGGAAAAAAATAGCTTCATAAAAAACATAATAGAGCTGCACAATAGTATTTCTTAGTTTATTAGCCTTATCTGTCGATGACTTTTTGTCTTCTAAGCTTATAAACTCTTCCACTGCTTCGCGGAATTCATTGGCAGTTTCTATATCTCTTCCTGCATATTGAATAATCTCCACCAAACTTCCTGAAGTGTTTTTCTTTGCTTCCACAATCTGAGCCGGGCTGTATCTTCCTTCTTTTGGAAGCTCCATCTCTTTGTCCGCTTCACTCATCATCTGGAATCTTTCTAGAAATTGTTCCCACAACTTCTTTGTAGTTTCCTTTTCTATTTCTTCATAGCTATTTGCTAAAGAAACAATTTTGTCTATTTTTTTTCTTAAAAGTTGAACATGTTCTGAATGATTTCCTATATTTAGAACTAAATTTGTATATAGTGAAAAAAGATTCTCCTTATCTTCTCCCAAAATCCTTTCCCCATGTATTACAAGATACTTTTTTGCCTCTTCATAGCAATCTTCCATTTCACCAGCAATCATCACTAAATCTTCCATATGTTTTACTGTTATATAGGAATTTGCCATAAAAAACGCATTCCTTATTTCCATAGGAATGATAGAAAGACTTCCAAAGTAATCCTCATGCTCCTTTAAAAGAGTATCTTCTACATCAAAGGGAACCATATTTTCTATTTTCGGAGATTTTTCGAAAGGTACAAGGCATCCTTTACTTACTTTCTCACACAGAGCATAATCTTCTTTTACAACAGAGTAAAGCTGTTGAGCCTTCTGCTTTAACCCATTATATTTCTCATAAAAATGTCTTGTCTGGCCCATAATGCAATCAAGCATTTCATTGGCCACTCCTAAGCTAAAACCTACTAAAACCAATTCCCTTACTTCATTGTGAAAATCAGCGTACGGAAAGACTAAAACCAAACTATCCGTTTCTAAACTATATTGATACAAGTATTCTTTCCTAATGCCATCAATCAATCCAATAATACCGCCAGCGTTTATTTCTATTCTCTCATTTCCATCCTCTCCTCTTACCTTTCCTTGAAGTAAAAGGAGGATTTCCTTCACCTCTTGACCCTGTTCATAAAGTATCATTCCCCTTGACATCTTCTTTTTTATTCCTTTGTCAATAATTCTTGGCATCTGTCTTTCCTCCATGCTGTTCCATCTTCTTTTATAATACTATATTTTATATTTTGTGAAAAGTAACTTTATTTATCAAATAAACTCATCTGTCTACCCTCTATCCACCTTCTGTCTCCTCCCCTTTCCTTTTTTTCCATGTACTCCTTTGGTATTTCTTTTAAAAAACGGGAAGGTTCCTTTGATGTGACAAGAACAAGCTCCTCCTTTGCCCTCGTTAAACCTACATAAAAAAGTCTTCTCTCTTCTTCCAGGTTTTCTTCTCCCCTTTGGTGGATAAGGGGAATAATTCCTTCATTTACTCCAATGAGAATAACTGCCCGAAACTCTAATCCTTTAGCTCCATGGAAGGTCATTAAGTTGACAGCATCCCATGTGTATCCCTTGCCTCCCCATCTTTTTAACTCCCCTTCTGTCCCTCTGCTTAAGCTGTTTAAAAAATCTTCTAGCTTTTTATGGAAAGGAGCCATGGACACAAATTTCTTCATTCCTTCGTCTTCCATTTCCATATCTTTTATCCAATTCTCCAAAAAGAAAGATAGCTTCTTTTTTCCTATAAGGAGCTTATATTTTTCCACTGCCTCTTCTATGGATAAGTTCCTTTCATCACTATCCCATAAAAGCTTTTTTGCACTTTGGAAAAGAAAAATTTTTTCTGGACTTAATAAATACTGAAAAAAGCATAGACTGCCCCTGACATTTTTTTCTGTCAAAAAATCGTCCCTGCCTGTTACAATATAAGGTATCCCTTCTTTTTTCAACGCCTTTTCCAACACATCCCCCTGCCTGTGGGTTCTATAAAGAATTCCAATGTCAGAAAAGCTAGGGAGAAGGGAAGCCTCCCTCTCCCCTCCCTTATCTTGTGCATCAAGCATATCTAGCCCTCCTATGAGACGGCTTATTTCTCTTGCTACAAAGGAAGCTTCTGATTGAAAACTTTTTGTTTCCACAAGACGAAGGAGAGGTCCTTCTTTTCTAACAGCCTCCATCCTTCTTTCTATTCCCTTATTGTTGGAAATAAGGGGCAGAGCAGCTGAAAGAATCTGAGGGGTAGAACGGTAATTGTCTACAAGGCTGATCCTTATGAGATTTGTAAAGTCCTCTTGTAATTTCTCAAAGCATGCCCCATGGGATCCTCGAAATCCATAAATTGCCTGATCTGGATCTCCTATTACAAAGAGCTCCTTTCCCCCTTGATTCCACATTTTTATTAATTTATACTGTACCTGGTTTATATCCTGAAATTCATCTACAAGTAAATAGGAAAACTGCTTTCTCTTTATTTTCCCCTGTTTATCCTCTTGAAGAAGAGAAAGTGTTGTTAGCAATAAATCATCAAAATCCAATAATTTTCTTTCCATTAAAACCCTATGATAAGCTTGGAAGGCCTCCTCTGGCAATTCTTTTCCCTCTTTTTCTCCTGCCTTTCGTCTTGAAACATCTTTTAAGAAAGAAGATGCTTTTCTTTTTATCCCTACTTCCTCTAACACTTTCTCAGCAATTTCCAATGCTTCCCACTCTTCCACTATGGAAAATTCCATCCCTTGATCTTGCAAAAATTGTAAACAAATAGAGTGGAATGTACCAATTTGCATCCGGCTTATCCTCCCCTTTTTGCCTAAGTCATTTTTGAGTCTTTCCTCTAATTCTTTTGCCGCCTGATTTGTAAAGGTAAGAGCTGTAATTTCCGTTGAGGGAACTTTTCTTTCCTTTAATAAATGTAATATTCTAGAAACTAAAGTTTTCGTCTTTCCTGTTCCCGGCCCTGCAATAATGCTTATAGTTCTGGAAACTATGGTTGCTGCTTCCTTCTGTCTTTCATTCAATTGGATTGGCATAGATCTCTCTTCCAATTCCTTATTTTTCCCTTTTTCCTCCTTATGTTTATGTTCTCTTCCAATAGTCTCTGACATTTTCTGTTTTTCTTCTTGAATGGAGATACCAAGTCCAGCAAAAAAATCCAGCTGTCCCTCTAACTGGCTCCTTTCCCATGGTTCAAACAACTCTATAGAGCCATATTCTCCATCAAATCCAGCAGACCGCTTTACCTCCCCCATCCTAAGTCTTCGAATTCCTTCTGAAAGGAGATTGCCAAATCCTTTGCGGATATCTTCCAATGGCACCTTACGAAGTATGTCAAATTCTGTTCCTAATTTTTCCAGCATCTCTTCGTATTGGGCCACTCCTTTCTTACTAGAAGGTGATAAGCCTATGGATGCCGTAATGATTTCCTGTAAAGGAATCAAACTCTCAAAAGGCCTGCTCTTCTCTTTGACAAATCCCTCCTCTCTGTCTGCCAGCTGTTCTACCCGATGGGAAACGCCAATTGTCAGCTTTTTTCCACATACAGGACATATTCCCTTATATCCTTGAGTTTGAACAGGGCTTAAACATAAGTGACATTTTCGGTGTCCATCATAATGATATTTTCCCTCCTCTGGAAAAAATTCTATTGTGCCCTCCAACCCTTTTCCGTACTGAATGGCATCATAAAGCCCTGTGTAGGACATTTCTGTGTCGAACAGGTTTGCCTCCCTCCCCAGCTTGGACGGAGAATGAGCGTCGGAATTAGAAATGAGCTGGTAACGGTCCAAAGAAGAAATTCTCCAGTTCATAGGGGGATCGGAAGATAATCCTGTCTCCATAGCATGTATATAAGGAGCCAGATCTCCAAAACATTCTTCCACTGTATCAAAGCCAGAAAAAGCACCAAAAAGAGAAAAATGAGGAGTCCAAATATGGGCAGGAACATAGATTGCCTTTGGGCAGACATCCAATGTTATCTCCAGTAGATCATGGCAGGACAAGCCTAGAATAGGCCTTCCATCGGAATGAAGATTACCAACTGTTTCCAATTTTTTTGATAATACTTCCCCGTCTTCTATGCTGGGGAGTAATATAAGACTGTGCACCTTGCGCACCTTACCGTCCTTTTTATATATGGAACTAATTTCACCAGAAATAACAAAATGGGTCTGACCCTGATCCCATGGAAGCATCTTCCCCTTTGTGGGGTCTTCCTTTAAAATATAGATACCCTCTTCTTTACATATAAGCTTCTCTGACATTTCCTTTCTCCATGCAGGATGGGTGAAATCTCCTGTTCCCAATAATTGGATTCCCTTTCTCCTGGCATGGATGTCCAATGACTCAAGGGTACAATCCTTACTTGTTGCCCTGGAATAGTGGGAATGGATATGTAAATCTCCTATATACATACATTTTACCTGCCTTTATCTTTTGTTTTTATGTATCATAGCATAGGAGAAAAAAGGTGTAAACTGGTTATTTTTGTAGAAAACTGCCAGTCTAAAACTTTCTATCTTTGGCCTTTATAAAAAATACATAAAATAAGCCTACATTTCTTGAAAAGAAAAATAGGCTTATTTTCAATAAGACATAGAATTCATTGACTCCACTCTATTTACATACTCTCTTTTAAAATTTCTACAACTTCATCTTTGGTCAGCACTTTATAGCCTCCCTTCATAATAAAGGTTCCCTTGGCAATGGAATCTAGCATTTCCTCAGTTACTCCCAGATCCTTGATGTTCATCACAAGTCCAATCTCCTTCATATAGCTCTCCATACATCTTAGACCTTCTGCTGCAATTTCTTCCTCTGTCTTTCCCTCTGGGTTTACATTCCATACATTTATCCCATAACGGGCAAACTTAGCCATACCATAAGGACAAATATGTCGGTAATATGCCATGGAAACGGCAGAAAGTGTCATGCCATGCGTTGCATCTGTATAAGCTCCAATAGACTGTCCTATCATGTGTACCATCCAGTCCGTTCTTTTTCCCTTTGCCACTAATGTGTTAAGCGCCCATGTAGCAATCCACATAATATTGCTGCGCGCTTCATAGTCTTTAGGATTTTTCACTGCAATTCTCGAACTGTGAATTAAAGATTTCAAAAGTCCTTCCATAATATAGTCTGACGTATTGTCATCTTCCCCTGAAAAATATTGCTCCAAAATATGAGACATAATATCAAAAAAGCCTGCAACCATTTGATACTGAGGCAGTGTATAAGTATAGGTAGGATTTAAAATAGAAAATTTTGGAAATACATTCTCCCCAAACACATGGCCAATCTTCAACTTACTTTCATGATTTGTAATGACAGAACCGCCATTCATTTCTGAACCAGTTCCCACCATTGTCAATATACATCCCACAGGGATAATTTGATTGTCCACATCCTCCATGCGCAAGTAATACTTGTCCCAGGGATCTTCCTCACACCATGCACCAACAGAGACTGCCTTTGCATAGTCACAGACAGAACCTCCTCCTACTGCAAGAATAAGATCTACCTGATTGTCCTTTGCGATCTTACATCCTTCATACAATTTTTCTACTGTAGGATTAGGCATGACCCCTGGATCTTCAAAAACATTCTTTCCCCCTTCATGGAGAATCTCCAAGACTTTATCATAAATACCATTTTTCTTTATAGAGCCCCCTCCATAAACGAGCTGTATATTTTTTCCATATTTCTCTAATTCTCCTTTTAAAAATGTTAATGAATTTTCCCCAAAATATAATTTTGTTGCATTTACATAAGTAAAATTTCCTAACATTGTTTGTCCTCCTCATTTCCCTTTATTTCCAGCCATAAAAGAACAGGAATGAACTCTTGGCCTCCTTACCGCTTTGTACAATGGCCTTTCTTTTTCCTCTGCTGGGAACATATGGCATTTCTTTCATTCTAACATGTATACTTCATCATGGCAAATAATTCTATTCCCTATACCATAACATTATTGTTAAATGTTTGATTGTTTTTTGCAGATTTTTATATTCATAGGTGTCATTCTTACCACTTCAAACCCTTGTAAAATAAACGTTCCAAAGGCCCTAAAGCGTAAGATTGCTTTGCAACCATATTTTTCTGATAAACTAAAAGCTGTCAATGAATTACCTCATAGCGTAATCTTATATATGAGTTCTCCAAAACTACACATTCTTGCAATTTCAGCACACCTAATTTTGATAATTCCCTTTCTGACAATAAGGAGTCTCCATCTATTAATGTGGATGTATCTTTACCACCAACTAATACAGGTGCTACGACAATATCAATATAATCCATCAGTTTTTCACGAAGAAACCGTTCGTTTAATGTACCACCAGTTTGTATCGTTATTCTCTCACAACTATATTCTGCTTTGAGTTTTGTAAGAACATCCTTCAGAGATAGTTCATTTTGATATATGATATGGAGATTATCTTCTTCCATTTCAAATGCCGGATGTTTTTCGTTGGATGTAACCAACACAAATTGTTTTGATAAAGCACAAAAATAACGAATGCCATGTTCCTTTAAATGTTTATTATCAATTATAACAAAGGAGACAGGCGTTTTATTCGGCATGTCTGCTGTATTAATACCAATTTTGGCTTGCACTCTTCCAGAATTAAGGGACCATAAATCTGTTGTCTGCTCTATTTCATAATATTGATGTAATCCTTCTTTAACTCCTACAATTTTAGGAAAGTCCTTATCCACGTCTAAATTATCTGATGCCCCAGTGCTGATTTTGCCATCAACAGACATTAGCATAAATAATGTTGTAATAGGTCTATCCATTTTATCCCTCCAACTACCGATTTGTTCCTCCAAGTATAGCACATCATCACATAATTTACCACAGAAAATAAGGAGCAAAGCCTCCTCCAACTGTATCTGCGACATTTTCATCATCTGTAATTCTGTTCTGGTTTCCTCCATATTGTAAAGGATGTCCATAGAATTCTTTAAATAAATACCTTCTAAGCAAACCATAACTATCTTTAATAATATCTATTATCCAGCACAATCCTGAGAACTCTCTTTTCCTCAAAAGCATTCGTTCCATTTTAGCTTGTATAAACATATTTAATATATCATCATTAGAAAAGGTAGGATTTGGTAGTCAACTTCCACGAAATGAAAAGTAGCGATTTTATGGCATAGCAAATCTAACGTAAGCCCAAAACTTACGAAAATAAGACGCTATAGAATTGTTTTGATTACGCTGTTCGTTTTACGGCTTTTAGACTTTGGTAAGACTGACCTGAATGAGTAGTAACTGCGGCAACCGCTAATAAACTGATATGAGCAAGTGTATTTAAGTTCGTAACAGGCGCTTTGTTTCTAACCCACATCTGTTCCTGCCTTGTGTTTTTCAAGCGTGAATGGTAACGCTCGCATTCTGTACAGAGAGAATAATTGCTTTTGAAGTATTTGCTGCCTCTGTCAATCGAAAGTCTTAAATCATCAAGAATAGTGATGTATTTTGTACAGCCACGATAAAAGATAAAATTACTATTTTGTCAATAGGTATCACGCCCTCCTGTTCTTAAATTGCATTGTCTGCATAACTGACACATTCCATTATACCAGTCTTCCATGTTCCATCTCATATACTGTATCACACAAAACCTCTATATCCTCTTTATTATGACTGGCAAGTATGACGGTTTTTCCTTCTTTCTTTAATTCTAAAAGAATTTCTCGCACATCGTTTACCCCCTGATTGTCCAGTCCGTTCATTGGTTCATCCAAAATCAAAATATCCGGGTTTTCCATAATTGCCTGGGCAATACCGAGCCTCTGCCTCATGCCAAGGGAATATTTTCCAACTTTTTTGCGGCTG
>CAJUTQ010000064.1 GCA_910589265.1 uncultured Lachnospiraceae bacterium | reverse complement strand
TGCATGATTCCCTAAAATGCATTCATATGGGGTAAGGGGAATTATATCCTTTTTGGGGATTTTTCGCTTAAATTATTCTACAAAATAAAGGGGCTGTGAAGTTTGGAGTTTTCAACTCCTTTTTTTCACAGCCCCTTTTTCCTTCTTTCTATTCTTTATACCATGTCCCCTATACTATAAAGAATAACTCTTCCTCATCTTTTTTCTCCTCTTCCCCCCTCTCCTTTTTCTCTTTCCCAAGCTTTATTCCACAAATAAGTCCTTTATGGGATAGTTTTTGAATTCCTGGTATTTTTCCCAGCATACTTTCTAAAAAACGCATCCTTTTTCCCCACTTGATAGATGTTGTATCTCTTCCTAATACAGAATGAAAAAAGGGATATAAGACAAATAAATAATAGAAAGATTTTATTTTTAACTTGCTCTGTGTCAAATACTTTTTGATTACTTCGTCAGAATATAAACATGTTATTCTTCCATAATAATTGTTGTGAAACATATAAGTTTCCCTATTCCTTTCCTCCTTCGCTACAAGTCCACTTTGGCTGCGTTCATATTCCAATATAAATCGGCCTCCTTTTTTCAGCACTCTTGATATTTCTTTAATTACCCTGCCTGCATCGCTATAATCCAGCACTGAATCCACACAAATAACTGCATCGAATAGGCCATCCTGAAAAGGCATTCTCTCCACGCTTCCCACATAAGCATTTCGAAATCCTTTCATCGTGTCCAAAGAAGCATCCAAAAGGTATAAGTCTCCCCGAAATGTAAAGGTTACTCCCAGAGAGCCGGCATTTAACACTTTCGTGCCCTCTCCCATTCTCCTTAAAACTTTGTTTATTCGTTTCCTGACAAAGGCCGATGTACACTTCGTAATTTCATCTTCTTCTGTCTTAAGATTTGCCAGTTGGTCATAAATTAGTTGAAGGTCACTCTTTTTTATTTTTTTCTTTTGTTCTTCATCCTTTTGTATTCCCTCAGCCATAAGACTTACTTTTCCCACTTTCTTACTGGTTTCTATCTTTTTTATTTTTTAAAATCATTTATCTTTGCTTTGTCTAGAACAAGCCTTACCCTATTCCCCAACTAAGAAAAATGTTGAAGGTAGACTCCAAATATACTCTAAGAAATCATATCATAATCTTTATGTTTCGTCTATAATAAACCATTGGAATTCTCATCTATTTGTGTTATAGTTAAAACGATTTAAACTTTTATATCCCAAGAGGAAAGGAACATGGCATTATGATTTGGAAAGATACCTATCGCCTTGGCGTGGAACCTATGGATAAACAACATTTTTTGTTATTTCAAATGGTTGAAAAACTTCTTCATAGCTTTCGTCTAAAGCAAACATTAAAACAGAAAAACGAGCATATTGCTTCCTTTAAATTTATGAAAAATTATATTGACAAACATTTTAGTGCTGAAGAAGCTTATATGGAGTCTATCCAATATAGTGATCTTTCGAATCACAGGGCAGAACATCAAAATTTTTGTCGTATGATCGCATATTACGAAAAACTTTTTCAAGAAACAGACTATTCTATTAAATCTGTCAAGGAATTTGCGGGACTTTTAGTATCCTGGCTCACTTACCATGTAGCCTTTGTGGATATGAAGATCAAAGAAAATGCCAGTGAAACACTCCCCCAAACAATAAAAGAGGAAGTAGTAGAAGAAACACCCCCGCCTATGCAACAAGAGTCTAAAGATTTAATACCCAAAATGGACAATTCTATCTTCCACATAGACTGTTTTCAAAAAGGTATTACGAGCATTTTAGAAAAAATGTTTGGGATCACCTCCCTCAATGTCCAAGAGCTGACTCCCATACCAGAATTTGATGAAAATTGCATATATTCTAAAATTTCTTTTATTTATGAATTTGAAGCTGATGTTATCTACTCTTTTCCAAAGGAAATTTCTTTACAGCTTTTTAAAATTATGACTTCTTTTGAAGTAAATGAAGTTGATGAAGTTGTATACTCTGCTATGGCAGAAATTTCCAATATCATAAGTGGAAATGTTTCCATTGAGCTGGCAGACAAGGAATGTAAGACAGATATTAAACCCCCTGTTGTGAACATTGGTTCCTATGAAGTTGAGGAATCCTTCAAAAACTGCCTGTGCCTTTTTGTGGATTCTTCTTTAGGAGCCTTTCATGTTTTCATTTATATATAAAATTAGGATAGATTTTCTTTAAATAATATGTTAAAATTTGTAGCATATGTTAATGCATAATTGCGTCATTAAAATTTAGGAGGAGATAAGATGCAGAAGAATGAACAAAAGAAAATGTGGATACTGGCTGTTATTATTGCTTGTATGTCCATGGCCCTTGTTGCCTGTGGTCAGAAGAAAACGACAAGCGCTGCTGTAGGAGCCTGGAAGGTTGAATCATTGGAGGCCAATGGGATGACAACTTCTTATGCTGACTTTATTGCTACCCTAGGGCCTCATGGAGAAGGAATGGAAATTGTTCTTACTTTAGCCGAGGATGGAAGCTATACTCTGGACATGGCTGTACTTGGTGACGCCATCGGCGGTATCCAGGAAGGAACTTGGACAGAAGAGGGTTCTACTGTCACTTTATCGTCTGGACAAGGGGATACTACTGTTACAATTGCCGATAATAAATTTACCATGGAGCAATTGGGCATGAAATTAATCTTTACAAAATCAGAATAATTTTTTAATAAAGGCCAATATGTCTAAAATGATTAACAGCCAGTCCATTACTTTTTGGACTGGCTATATTCATTCATTATTTTGGATTTTTGTACAAAACTTCCTCTTTTTATGGAATGATTTTATTTGGGTTGACATGAATCATGCAATGCTTTACTCTTTGAAATTTTTTCTCTATTTTGTCATGGGCACATTCCGCAATGTTATGAGCTTCCGCCAGGGTTTGATCCCCGTCTGCACTAATTTCTACGTCTACATATATTTTTGAGCCAAACATTCTCGTTTTGCACTCATCTACGCCTAACACACCAGGAATGCTTAATAACTCTTTTCGTATCATCTCTACTGTTTCATCATCGCATGACTCATCCAACATTTTTCTTATGGCATCGGAAAAAATATCATAAGCTGCTTTTATAATCATCAAGCTAATTATAACACTTGCTGCCGGATCCAATACAGGATATCCCATTCTAGCTCCTATAATACCAATACAGCTTCCAATAGAAGAAAACGCATCCGAACGGTGATGCCAGGCATCGGCCATCAAGGCATCCGAAGAAATTTTCTTTGCCGCCGCCCTTGTATACCAATACATGCCCTCCTTTACTAAAATAGAAAGAATGGCCGCAGCCAAAGCCAAGGCTCCTGGCACATGAAGCTGTTCATGACCTCCTACTATTTTTCTTACTCCATCCAAGCCAATTCCAATACCAGTGATACCAAGTACAACAGCCAAAATGACTGCCGCTACACACTCCATTCTCTCATGTCCATAAGGATGTTTTTCATCAGAATCCTTCCCTGCCATCTTAAATCCAATCATAACAATGACTGTGCTAAATACATCGGAAGCAGAATGCACTCCATCTGAAATCATAGCTCCTGAGGCAGCGAGAAATCCTGCCCCCAATTTAAATAAGGACAGTAAAATATTAACAAAAATACTGCTCCAAGACACCTTCATAGCAATTTGTTCCATTGTCTTTTCCTGTTTTTCTTTCATTTATAATCCCCCAACCATTTTTCCCAGCTTCCCCATTCCCTCACTCATGAGGGGCTTGCACACTTTGCTGCGCCCAGTGCGGTCGCCTTAGGGACATAATACCTTTTGCACGAGTGCGCATAATATTTTTATATCATAGGAAAATCATATACTTTAGCGCTTCATAGTAACAAGTTCTTTCCTGTGATATAAAAAACACCTGCTGGAACATTAGAGTATCCTACTGTCCCACAGATGTCATTCCCCCTAATCTGCTGCCATTTTTTGAAAACGGCCTGACTCTATAATTTCCACCAATCCTACTGGAAAATCCGCTGTCTGCTCAGTTTGTGCTGTAAATTCATGTTTTGAAAAGCTTTTCAGTGCAAATAGATATGACATTATTTTATTACGTTTAATTTAACATGGGACTTTCTTGTTAGTCAAGTATAACATAGAGTAATGATCTTTGTCCTGAAAACTTATCTTCATTTCCATATTCCCCTTTTCCACTCATAGAAGTTACAGCCAGCAATGAGTCTGGCAAACAGACATATGACTATATCAAGAAAAACCTGGGCCTCAAAATACAGAAAGCATATACCGCCAGCGGTTATGACACAAATCTTATCAACCAGCAGTTAATTGGAAAGGATCAAAGACTTTTATCCACTAGATAGGGTAGAAAAAAAGAGCTCCAGCATATCCAGAAGTTAGACAAAAGCACCGCTCCGATTTTTATTGGAAGCGGTGCTTTTGCATAAGGTTAACAGCCATTAAGTTGCTGCGTTTTGTATATTCTTGTTAAGGGAAGATATGAAAACCATATCTATACATAGCCTGTTCTGTGACTTATTCTCACAAATTGGACAGCGAACTACTCAGAGCTCAACTTTTTCATTTACATACTGGCTCTCACTTTTTGAATGATAGCCTTTGCTTCGTCCTTTCCAAGTACCTTGCCATAGGACACTACTCTTTTGTCCACAACCAGGGCTGGGGTAGTTATTACACCATAGGCTGCAATCTGTGTGAAGTCTGTTACATGTTCAACAGACGTATCTATTCCTAGCTCTGTCAAAGCTGCCCGAACAGCAGTCTCCAAAGCATTGCATTTAGCGCAGCCACTCCCCAACACTTTGATTCCAGCAGCGGCATTTACCACTTCTGCCTTTTCCATTGTCTTTGGGGTACAGCTACCACCACAGCAACTGGATTTTGTCTCTTCCTTTTTCTTACTAAATAGTCCCATAGATTATTCCTCCTAAAAATTATATCAACAAAAATTGAAACACATTGAACAGATAGCCAACTATAATAATACCAATGGTGCAAATGATGATGAACAGGGTAAGCAATTTCGGCTTTACTGCTTTTCGGAGCATAATCATAGACGGCAGGCTTAATGTGGTAACAGCCATCATAAAAGATAGGATTGTGCCAAGCTGTGCACCCTTGTATAACAAGGCCTCTGCCACGGGAATCGTGCCGAAAATATCTGCATACATGGGAACGCCTACCAGTGTAGCAAGGATAACACCGAATGGATTTTTGCCGCCCAATACAGCCTCAATCCAGCTTTCTGGAATCCAATTGTGAATAACTGCCCCAATACCCACACCTATCAAAATATACGGGAAAACCTTCTTGAATGTAAAAACGACTTGTTCTTTAGCAAACTGAATCCGTTCCCGTTTTGTCAGTGTAGGGGACTCAATATCTACGCTGCCAGCCTTACGGATAAATTCCTCCACATACGGTTCCATGTGCAGTTTCTCAATCAGAGCGCCGCCTGCTATGGCAATCACCAGCCCCACCAACACATAAAGGATAGCAACCTTCGCACCAAAAATGCTCATTAGGAGAATAAGACTCCCCAAGTCTACCATTGGGGAAGAAATTAGGAAAGAGAATGTAACCCCTAGCGGCAGTCCGGCGTTGGTAAAACCAATAAACAGAGGAATGGAAGAGCAAGAGCAAAACGGCGTTACAGTACCCAACATAGCAGAAATAATATTTGCACTAACACCGTGAAAACGGCCTAATATCCCCTTGCTTCGTTCTGGTGGGAAATAACTTTGAATATAGGAAATCACAAAAATCAAAAAGCAGAGCAACACCGTGATTTTCAACACATCATAAAGGAAAAATTGAACACTTCCCCCTACACCCTCTCCCACATCCAGCCCCAGCATGGAAAGGCCCCTGCCAATCAGTTCATTCAGCCACTTCATACCTAAAACTTGTTCTTGGATAAACTGCCATACACCCATAGAGAAACCTCACTTTCAATTTATTGGACAATATATCAAAATATTTTGATGTTTAGTATCAAGATAAACGCCATCTTACTATAATGGCGTTTATCTATCACATAAAAGGCCTCTGTCCCCTTGTTCTGTATCTGGCGTGGTAATAGCCAGCAACATTTTCACAGCGTTATTCCTGCCATCCTCACTCAAACGATAATGCATCCATTTGCCCTCCTGACGGCTCACAACAAGCCCAGAGTCACACAAAATTTTCATGTGATATGAAAGGCCAGATTGTGTCAAGTCCATGGGTTCTTGCAGAACACAGGCACATTTTTCACCGCTTCGCAGTTGTTCCAAAATGGCGAGGCGCTTTGGGTCACACAGGGCTTTGAATACTTTTGCGTTTTCTTGGTGTGTCCCCATACAGTCTCCCTCACATCAATTTTTTTTGATATATTTTAGTATATGCAGTAATAGTCCATTTGTCAATAGTGCTTCGCAAAGTTTCCCAAAAACATAAAACGTTCTTATGTAACCGGATATTTCTTATATTTCAGTCTTACGATGGGCAACATCACGACCGTTAATAGAGAATATAAAATTGCCCTTACAATAAGTACATCTAATACAAAACCTCTGAATTATAGAAAACTTCTTATTTTTTACTGATTGTATGAGAACGAAAACATGTACAGAGCAAAGTGGGGTCGCCTTAGAAACATAATACCTTTCCCACAAGTACGCATCATATTTTTCTATCATAGGAAAGTTATATACTTTATCACTTCATAGTGACAAATTCTTTTCTATAATAGAAAAAAATAGATGATCTACGCTTATAGCATCAATCATCTATCTTAGGTACAGCTTTTTTTCATCCTCATTTAACCTTATATACCATGCTCTAAATATGAAAGGCAGGATCTTTACAATATCCACGACCAGCTCTTTTAAAAAACGTACACGGCAAAGTTTTTGTGAATGATAGGATATAAACACAGGAATCCAGTTGATAAATAAGCTTTATATCATTTATACATTTTTCTACACGATAAACATTCTTTGAAAGAATTTCTCCATTTCCGTCTCTTTGTCAAGAGCAGAAGGGACTGTTAGCAGCTCCCCATAACCTTTTATTGGTGAAAGGGGTGTTTTTCAATCATGTGTAATCTTTACTCTCTACCTTTTATAACTTTCCAACTAAATCTAAGCTTGGCTTTAATGTCTCCTCTCCAGGGCGCCATTTGGCTGGACAGACCTGATCCCCATGTTCTCTTACAAACTGCGCTGCCTGTACTTTGCGCAAAAGCTCCTTTGCATTTCTGCCAATACCTGTGTCATGAATTTCGTAGGCTTTGATTATACCCTCTGGATTCACAATAAAGCTTCCCCTTAGAGCTTGTCCTCTTTCTTTTATCAACACGCCAAAGCTTTTTGCCAACACCCCCGCAGGATCTCCCAGCATAGGATAAGGGATTCTTTTGATTGTGTCGGAAGAGTCAGCCCATGCCTTGTGGGCAAAGTGGGTATCCTCAGAAACAGAGTAAATCTCACAACCTGCTTTCTTAAACTCCTCATAATAATCCGCCAAATCCCCCAATTCTGTAGGACAGACAAAAGTAAAATCCGCAGGATAGAAGAAAAATACAGACCAATGATTTAAAGTGTCCTTTTTCGTAATTTCCTTAAATTTTCCTTCATGGTAAGCCTGCACTTTGAAATCCCTTACTTCTTTATTAATTAAATTACCCATATAAGCTTCTCCTTTCCAAATACTTTATTCACATATTCATAAATTAAATCGATTGTAACATACATTTGCCAATGCCACAACTTATTTTATATAAATCTAGATCTTGGGCATACTCCTCATAACGTCTTCCATATTGCACTTTTTTCCATTTCGTGATAGACTAACATAAACCATGAGAGAAAGAAGAAGAAACTATGGAAAAAAATTCTTTTAAAAACAAACTAAATGATGTAATCTTTGTTGTGGCCCATTATTTTGAAATCCTAATTTCCATTATTGTAATAGGCGTTATCTTATATTTAATGTGGGATCTTGTTATTTCCCTATTGGGAGGTTCCCTATCTTCTATCACCCCCCAAAGCTTTAACTCCTTTTTAGCTTCTGCCCTAAACTTAGTCATAGGAATAGAGTTTGTAAAAATGCTCTGCAAACATACTCCGGAGACTTTAATTGAAGTACTTATGTTTGCCACTGCCAGAGAAATGGTTGTAGAACATTTAAAAACATATGAGACTCTTATTGGCATTTTAGCCATTGCCCTCCTCTTTGCCATTCGAAAATACTTGTTTATCAAAAAGGAAGACTCTTCGATTCTATCGGACAAGTTTTAACATCCTTGTCCTTTCATTAATACAGTGCCGTCTCATGCATCAGTTTGCGAAATTCCTTTAGATCTTTTGCCTTGCCCCCCTTATCACAGGCAAGGCGGTTTGTCACAATGGCCATTCCTCGGTTGTTTTTTTCTGATATCCACAAGCTGGTTCCTGTAAACCCTGTATGGCCACATCCCTCTGGATATTTATCACCCATCTCAAATCCTAGTCCTCTTTCAAATCCCCAGTCTTTCATTGCTTCCCTAAAAATAGAGTTGTTCTCCTTTAAATAAAACTGCCCTAATTTTACAAGAGCAGTCACTGGCCCAAACAATCCCGCATGTCCGCTGACTCCTTTCATATAATACCAGCAATTTCCGTCATTGGCTTCTCCTATTACAGGAAACCCTCTTTCTCGAAAATGGGAAAAGGAAAATCCCCTTTCTCTACACATCTCTTCCTCTATTTGATTTCCATAACAAGAAAGAGCAATCTTTCCCTCTCCTATAAGCTCCTCTCTTTTTTTGCACACTCCTTTAGGCAAATAAGATACATCTCCTATAGATAAGGGAGTAAAAAGTTTTGATTTCATCATGTCAGGAAGGCTTTTACCCACTACTCTCTCTCCTATCATCCCAAGAAGAATAAAATTTAAATCGCTGTAATGCATTCCTTCTAAGAAGGGATTCTGACAAACAATTTCTTCTAGAATTTGAAAAACACTTCCCTGTCTTGTGTAAAAGGGAAACCATGGAATTAAACCAGACGTATGGGTGAGGAGCTGCCTTATATTTATGTCCCAAAGCCTTTCTCTTAGTACTCCACTGTTTACATCATTAAAAAAAGAGCCAGCCTTATCTTCTAATTTCAAATCCCCCTTTTGGATCAAAGACAGAATCACTGTGGATGTAAACAGCTTTGTCAAAGACGCCAGATCAAACCATGTGGTAAAATCAGCCGTTCCACATGTGCCTCCTCCAAAAGCCTTATCTGAAGAAAATAGAAAGAAGGAGGCATCTTTAAAATACCCATTCTTCTCATATTCATATACAATGTCTTGAAGCTTTTTTATTCTTTGACTCTCCAATTTTGCCTACCTGCCTTTCCCTATCTTCCTACTATCCTATTGCTTTTAAGCCTACAAGCTTTACTTGTAGGCTTTGGACTCCTTGTCTTAAGACTCATTTAATATAAAATATTTTTTGCACTTTTCAACTGCCCTTGTTGAATATTCATATAATGCAAGGCGAAAGACATGGGGAGGAAGACTTTCTAATTCAAAAGGATTCCTAAGGGCAACATAGGCACATGGAATTTCGCATCTTCCCACTTCCTCTATCAGTTTTCTCTGCCCCTCATGTCTGTTTCCATCTACTGTTCCCAATATAAGGCTGCTGTACCCTTTGAGACTATTTATTACCTCTTTTCTTTCTTCATAGGAAGGATCCATTGAAAGAATTTTTGCACTTCCTCCAAACTGTTCTTGCATTGTCCTTGCAAAACTTTCCTCTTCTCCCTGCACATTTGCAGCTAAGGAAACCCGAGTCTGGACAGGAGAGAGAAAGAGAGGTCTTTCTCCAAGGAAAAAGGAATGCCCACCTTTTACTGACTGAGCAATAACATCCTCCATAAACGCCTCCATAAATTCCCTATTTTCTCTTTCCTCTTTCTCTTCCATATTTTTTTCTGTTTTTCCATACTTCTCTTTATAATATAAAATCCGCCCTAAAGCTTCATCAATACGTTCCATGGAGATTTCTCCCTTTTGTACCCCATCCTCTATAGCCTCTATGGATTTTTTCACTTCCTTGGGAGTATGGGATATGAATATTAAATCCATTCCCCCTTTGATAGCTTCTACAGCTCCCTTTGCCACCCCATATGTGTCTTTAATAGCTTTCATTTCCATACAATCTGAAATAATTAATCCCTGAAATCCTAGTTTTTCTCGAAGCAAACCTGTTATCACCTTACGAGACATGGTTGCTGGAATATTTTCAGGCTCCACCTTAGGAAAGCAAATATGCGCTATAGTTATGGCTGGAATCCCTTGTCGGATAGCTTCCTGGAAAGGAATCAGCTCTCCTTGCAAAAGCTCTTCCCATGTTTTTGTAATGGTGGGAAGGGTTAAATGAGAATCTTGATTTGTATCTCCATGCCCTGGAAAATGCTTTCCTGTTGTCATAATCTTTGCATCCCTATATCCCTTTAAGGCAGCCATTCCAAAAGTGCATACTTCCTGAGAAGTGGTTCCATAGCTTCTTACTCCAATAACTGGGTTATTTGGATTATTATTAATATCTAAAACTGGGGCCAGGTTAAAATTAATTCCTGCTTCTTTTAATTCCCTTCCAGTAATCTTTGCTGCCTTTCTTAC
The DNA here is from genome assembly GCA_910589265.1 of uncultured Lachnospiraceae bacterium. Classification (GTDB taxonomy): domain Bacteria; phylum Bacillota; class Clostridia; order Lachnospirales; family Lachnospiraceae; genus MGBC165282. The sequence goes on along the minus strand of CAJUTQ010000064.1, from coordinate 6,382 downwards.
CCGTTCTATTTCTCCAAGAGCTGTCTGTCCCAAAGGGGAAGGCATTTTTGGCATGTCTAAAGGAAGTCTGGACACAATGCCACCCTCCTCATCAGATGTTATAAAAGGGAGAAATCCTGTTTCCCTTTCTATCATCTTTTTCAGCTCCTTACATAAAGCTTTTAGCTGGATTCTACTTTTTTGATTATATTGAAAAAGTATGACATTGCCTACCTTATACTCTTCCACTAAGTTTATAAACTCCCTGCTCATAGATTCCTCTGGAAACCCAGTAACAATCATTTGTCCTATTTTTTGCCTTAAAGACATTTCCTCATATCTCATCCTTTTACACCTCCAAGAGCAATCCCTTCCACAAACTGTCTTTGTAAAAATATATATAAGCAGAATGGAAACAAAAAGGAAATCGTTGCCCCTGCCATCATTAATCCATAGTTGGTATCATGCTGGGTTGTGAGCAAAGAAAGAGCCACAATCAACGTATACATCTCACTCTTTGTTGTGGAAACCAAAGGCCATATAAAAGCATTCCAGGCTGAGACAAAAGTAAAGATTGTCAAGGAGACAACGGCGGGGCGCACAAGAGGAACGGCAATTCTCCAAAACATATAAAATTCTGAACAGCCATCGATTTGGGCAGCCTCCAACAATACGTCAGGAACACTGGACATAAAGGAACGGATCATAAAAATTCCAAAAGCCCCTGCCATTGGAATAAACAGGGCAGCATAGGTATTTAGCCACCCAATCTGTCTCATAATAAGGAACAAGGGAATCAGGGTAACTTGCCCTGGTATCATTAAAGTGACAAGGAAAATTTTAAATAGGAGTTCCTTTCCTGGCACTGGTTTTTTCTCAAATCCATAAGCAGCCATCGTAGAGACAAGTCCATTCCAAAGACAGGATAAAACTACTACAATAATACTGTTTAAAAGCACCTTATCATAAGAACGTTTAAATAAAACAATTCCATAATTTTGAAGGTTAAACCTTATGTCTTCCATACGAATATATAATGTATCCGCCTGGGTGAAAGACATTAGAATCATATAAATAAGAGGGCTGACACATAAAATGGCAAAGGCGCTGACAAGGAACATTCCTATCCAGCTCATAATAGAAATTCTTTTCTTTTTTTTCTCTCCCATTTTTACACCTCCTTCTCTTTAAAAAATAGATCTTGTATTCTGTTTATTGCAATAACAAAAAGGAGAAGCACAATAGCGATGGCGCTTGCATATCCCATTTTCTGATTGGAAAAGGCATACGTATATATCATATAGGCAAGGGTAATGGTGGCTGTCCCAGGTCCTCCTCCTGTTAGCTGGTATACAATGTCGAATACTTGGAAAGACCAGATAATCCCAAGGGTAAGTACCATATAAGTTATGGGCTTCACCCCAGGCAAAGTAATATATCGAAACCGCTGAAAGCTTGTGGCCCCGTCCACCCTGGCAGCTTCGTAAAGCTCCTGGGATATACCCATAATGCCAGCATAATATATGACTAGAAAGTAGCCAATGTTTTTCCAAATAGAAACAATGCACACACTTATAAAAGCCATCGATTTGCTTCCAAGCCAGTTCACCCCGCTCATACCAACCAGTTCCAAAAATTGGTTGATAACCCCACCTTTTGTTTTAAAGATAATTTTCCACACTGCCGATGCAGCCACAGCAGATACAATGACAGGGATAAACATAATACTTCTTAAAAAGGCTCCATATTTATTCTTTAATTTTTCTGCCAGGAAGGCGGCAATGACCAATGCAATGATTGTCTGAATTGGAACTGTGATAATGACATACTTTACCGTATTTACCATGGCCGCTTTAAATGTTTTATTTTGAAAAAGGTTGATATAATTATTAATTCCTATAAACTTTGGAGAATTATATACATCATAACTAGTAAGACTAAAATAGGCTGTTAAGAAAATAGCCAAGACGTTAAAAACCATAATCACCGCAAAACTAGGAAGTATGTACAGACTTCCATAAAGAGCCTGCCTCTTATGCCGAATGGACATTTTCCCCTTTCCTTTTCCCATTTGCCATCTCTCCTTTCTTTATGTTAAAACAGGAAACCCTTTGCTAAAAATAAGCCATAGACCAAAGCAGGCTTTGGTCTATGGCTGATGGTTCAACAACCTGTTTTTTTATTCTACGCTGACAATCGTATGGTATTGTTCCATTGTGTCATCTAACACTTGCTGTGGTTCCATATCTCCCATGAACATAGACTGTATATTTTTATACAAAACATCATAGAAAGAATCTGAATTTTCAAATGCAGGCCAATTGTGAAGAATATCTGCATTTGTTGTATACAATTCCTTAAACGCCTCGTCATCTGTATATTTAGCATCTACTGTCACTGGCTGCATAGCATAAAACTTATCATGGAATTCATCCATAACAGGTGCGCTTAACATATATTTCATACCTTTTACTGCAAGCTCCTTATTTTTGCTGTTGGAAGCAAGTCCAAGGGCATCCGCTGCTACCCAAGTGGCCTTTTGTCCTCCTGGTCCAATCAGGCTGTCTGTAAATTCCCAGCGAATTCCATTTTCATTTAACTTACGCACTCCACCTGTATCATCCATGATCATAGCCAGTTCTCCATTTTCAAACAGAGTGCCCACTTCCTCTACAGATGTAATGGTATCGTCAAAAATTCCTTCTGTCTGAAAACTCTTCAAATATTCTAAGGTTTTCAGTCCTGCTTCATTGTTTATATTTACCTTACCTTCTGCATCCAACATTTCTCCCCCTGCCTGCCAGTAATAAGGAAGGAAGGAAGTCATTATCGTTCCCACAGCGTTGCTTCTCCCCCAAGCTTGCAAGAAAGGAATAGCCTGGCTGCCTGAAGCTTTAATTTTCTTTGCTGTATCTAAAAGCTCCTCCCAAGTTGTTGGAACCTTTTCCACTCCCGCCTCATTTAAAATATCCATATTGCAATAAAGAACAATAGCATTTCCTACCATCATAGGCATTAAATATTGGCTGTCATCCACAATTCCCAACTCATAATATGGATACTGAGCAAGCTCCTCTTGTGTAAAATAATTATCCAAACTGTCTAAGGCCCCTGATTTAATTAAATCGTAAGGCTTGTCTGTATATACAATGTCTGGTCCTTCTCCAGAGGTGAGGCCTGTGATAATTTTCTGTCCATATCCATCCCATGGTACAATCTCTACTTTCACAGTACAATTATTTTCTTGTTCAAAAGAGTCAAAAATACTATCCCAAAATTCCTGATCGGTCAGTTCAGCGTCAGCTCCTGCATAAGGGGGAAGCCATACGGTAATAGTCTCTCCTTGGGAGGCTACATCTGTATTTCCATCTTGGGTATCCTCTTGGATCTCTCCTTGATCTTGGGACGATGATTCCTGTCCATTTCCTTGGCTTGCATTCCCACAGCCCCCTAAAAGGCCTGTCAGAATTCCAGCGCTGAGTAATAAAGCCAATCCTCTCCTTTTCATTTCCTATTCCTCCTTGTTTTTGGCCTATTCCCCTTTGGAATACCAAATTGGAATAGTATATGTTTTTGAATTTTTTATGAATTTTATATATTTCACTATAACTGATTTCAATTTTTTTGTCTATCTTTCACTGTTTTTGTGGTACATTGTTTCACATTCTGATATAGGATTTCCAATATACAGCAAAATTAGCCCTGCTAAATAAGGACTGTTCCCTTATACTTAAAAGAACAGTCCTCTCCTTTTCATTTTATCATAAATTTATGGCCTTAATCCGCTGCCTCCTTGCATTGTTATCGTTTCTCCTGAAATATAAGAGGCTCCTTCACTTGCCAAAAACAAACAGGTTTTTCCAATATCTTTTTCTGAATCTCCAAATCTTCCAAGGGGAATGCCTTTTATCGTCTGCTCATATACGTCAGGATACTCTTCCTTCCATTTTTCTAAGGCTGAAGTCATGACAAGAGGGCAGATAACATTAACATTAATATCGTAAGGTCCCCATTCTGTTGCTGCCACTCGGGAAATTCCTCGAATTCCTTCCTTTGCTGCTGCATAAGAAGATTGTCCTGGTTTTCCAAAAAGCCCTGCTCCCGACGCAAAATTAATAACCGATCCCTTTGTCTCCTTCAAATAAGGAAAGGCATGTTTCATGTAAAAAAATACAGCATACAGACCAGAATAAATTGCCTTATCAAAGTCCTCCTTTGTGTGATCCGCCAGCATCACTCCTGAAGCTGAGTTTTGTGCATTGTTAATGAGCACATGGATTCCCCCAAACTCCTTAACCGCCTTTTCTATTACGCATTTGACTTGCTCTTCATCTCCTCCGTCCGCCTGAAGGGCAAGTACCTTAACCCCATATAGGCTCTCCAGTTCTTCCTTTCCATCATCTAATTTCTTCTTATTTCGTCCTGTAATAACTAGGTTTGCTCCTTCCTTTGCAAAAGCAGTGGATATGCCATAGCCTATACCGCCTCCTTTTCCTCCCCCAGTAATAATAACCGTTTTATCATTCATTGTTCCCATAATAGTTCCCTCCTTTTATTTTAATTAGTATACACGAAACAACAGGGAAAGGAAAGGGTTAATTATTTCTCAAGAATGGGAAGACCAAAATAAAAGAAGAGACTCCAATATCTGAATCTCCTCTTCTATATTTATTATGCTGTATACTTCTCCTCCATTGCAGGCATAGAAGCATTCTTTCCTTTGTCAAGGACACATGTATAAACAAAAACTCCTAGACATACTGCTGCAAAGATGAAACCTGCCGGATATGCAATGGCTGTGGGAAGTCTTAATCCTTCTTGAGCCATCAATATATAAGTACAAGATACTGCTGACATAAATGTTGCTGGCAAAGCTGTTACCCAGTAAAGGCGTTTTCTACGATATAAATAAACACTGGCAGCCCACAACGCAATCATAGCCAATGTCTGGTTACTCCATGAGAAATATCTCCAGACAATCTGCACATCAATCTGTGTCAAAACAGCCCCAACAGCGAGAAGGGGAACCGTTACTAAGAGACGGTTTTTAATAGGTTTCTGATCAATATTAAACCAATCAGCCAAGGTTAATCTTGCACTTCTATAAGCAGTGTCTGCTGAAGAAACTGGACAAGCAATAACCCCTATCATAGCGATTACAGCTCCAACTGGTCCTAAAAGGGAGAAACAAATCTCATAAACTACTGCAGACTGTCCGTTTCCAAGAGCTGCCTGAAGCCCTCCAGTGCCATTATAAAATGCAACTCCTGCTGCCGCCCATATAAGTGCGATAATACCTTCTGCTACCATAGCTCCATAAAATACTTTGCGCCCATCATTTTCATTTTGAAGGCAGCGGGCCATTAATGGAGACTGGGTTGCATGAAAACCAGAGATAGCTCCACAGGCAACAGAAATAAACATTGTAGGCCAAATAGGCGTAGCCGATGGATGAAGATTTTGAAGAGTAATTTCTGGAATATGATAACCTCCGATTAAAATCGCTCCCCCTACTCCTAAAGCCATAACAATGAGACAAATTCCAAAAATAGGATAAACCTTACCAATTACCTTGTCAATAGGCACAAAAGTAGCAATAAAATAATAAATCAGAACAACAGCCAGCCAAAACTTTGCATCCAATACATTGGGTGTCAGCATGGCCAACAAGTTTGCAGGACCTGTGGAAAAGGTTACCCCTACCAGTACTAAAAGCACTACTGAAAAGACTCTCATAACTTGTTTCATAGCAGTTCCCAAATAGGTTCCTGTTAATTCAGAAACACTGGCCCCCTTATGTCTCATGGACATCATTCCAACCATATAGTCGTGTACTCCTCCTCCTAAGAGAGTGCCAAAGGTAATCCAGAGAAATACACTAGGCCCCCAGCAAGCTCCGGCCAAAGCTCCGAAAATCGGTCCCAGCCCTGCAATATTCAGAAGCTGTATTAAGAAAATACGGGCTGTTCCCATAGGCACATAATCTGTACCATCGGTCATAGTTAAAGCCGGTGTCTTCCTATCATCTGGTCCGAACACTTTCTCGGTTACCTTGCTGTAAATAAAAAATCCTACAATAAGTATTGCCAGACATACAAAAAAGCTTATCATTTCCCTACCTCCTATATAAGTATTAACTATTAAATTATATTAATTGTTAGTTGGTATTATACAGGAATATGCACAAAAAGAAATACTTTTTGCATAAACAGTAATACTAAATGCACAAACTGTTAAATTGACTTCATAAAACGTGTTGTTAAGGTCGATTGCAATCCGAGGTTCCCGTTTTGTAATCGACTTTCACATTTTGTAAGCGGCCTTCAAAATTTGTACCCGAAATTCCACTTTTGTAACACGATTCCCGTCCCAAGAGACGATTTTGTGCTATACTCTCCTTATG
>CAJUTQ010000063.1 GCA_910589265.1 uncultured Lachnospiraceae bacterium | reverse complement strand
TCAAAAGAGCAGAACCTGGACAGGCAGCTTGTAGCCTTAAGAAAATATGTGCCAGAAGATATGATAGTGACTGATAAAGCAAGTGGCAAGGACTTCAACAGGGCAGGATACCAGTCATTGAAAGTGGGGATTGGGAAGTTAGTCAAAGGGGACACCTTATACATTAAGTCTTTGGACAGATTTAGCAGGAATAAGGAAGATGCCAAAAAGGAACTACAGTACTTTTCAGAGATTGGGGTCAGGGTTAAAATCCTTGACATCCCTTCCACTTTGGCTGAGATTGCAGCAGGGCAGGAATGGATTCTGGACATGATAAATAATATCTTAATAGAAGTCCTGACATCAATAGCTGAAAATGAAAGGCTGACAATCCATGCCAGACAAGCTGAAGGTATTGCTGCCTTGCCAGTGGATGAAAGAACTGGGAAGAGAATCAGTAAGAGGACTGGAAGATACATTGGAAGACCATCAATACAGTTCCCTGAGAATTTTGAGGAATACTACCAAAAATGGAAATTAAAGGAAATCACTGCCACTGCTGCCATGAAATCCTTGGGGCTGAAACCAAATTCATTTTATAAGCTGGCACATAAATATGAAAATCAGCAAGCCATCCACACATAAACATAGGCACTGCCATAAGGCAGTGCCTTGCCATCCCTTATACAAAATCAATGCTCAGACCCATGCCCAGCCCATCAGCCAGCCTTTGGATAGTGGCTAAGGAGGGGTTGGATATCCCCCTCTCAATCCTGCTTATGTCAGCCTGATTAATTCCAGTCACATCTTCCAACTGCTGCTGGGTGATTCCAGCCTCAAGCCTTGCCTGGTACAAGGAAACTCCAAAACCATTACACATGCCTGCACCATACTGGTTCCCCAAAGCCCTGTCTGGGACAGCCTTACCCCTGACTTCTTTCTGGAGCAAATTCAGTAAATCATAGGCAATCCTGATTTCAGCCCTCCTGTTCTCCCTTTCTTCAAATAATTCCCTTACCTTCCTTTCCTCTTCCTGAGACATTTCCTGATTCTCCAACATCTCTGCCAGCATCTGGTAAATTCCAATTCTTTTATCTTCCATATCAAAAATCCTTCCTTATTTATAAATTTCTACTATAAATATGGGATTTTGCATTTCTGGAAGGAAATGGGAGAACACCAACACTATGTACCTGCTCCCCAGAAGTGCCATGCACTCCTGGGAAACATCCCATTCTTTTCCAGACACCTCCCCTAAATTCCTTCCAGCCCAAACATCAAATTTTCTTTGTATTTGTACAATTCATCCAGCTCCTCAATTATCCTTTCTGTATAGGGATGGATCTCATCCAGTGTAATGACTCCATCCAAAACTAACTGGAGCAGGGCATCCTTCCTACCCTCCTGATAAGAAATCTTAAGCTCTGTCTCCCTCTTGTCCTCCTCTGGGTCATATCCATCCTGCATATCCCTAAAAGGGCAGGGACTCGTCCTCTCTGGGGCAGCGCCCACAGGCCCTGATGCATTTGCACATCCTTCCAAGCATTTGATTAAGATTATCTTTTTCATCCTGTACCTCCT
>CAJUTQ010000062.1 GCA_910589265.1 uncultured Lachnospiraceae bacterium | reverse complement strand
TGCCGACCAACACAAGCGGATTGTTGAGTTTATCGAAAACAACCAACATAACCTTGAACTGATAAAGTCCAACAACGCCGTGTAATGATTAGCGGCGTGTTGGTATCAAATCTTTAGGCAAAGTTGTCTATAAATCTATGCCCCATTTACGCCGAGCAATGCAAAAATATCTCCTTTGTGTATACATAAATCAATACCCTTTAATACCTCTTTTTTTCCGTAGCTTTTACGCAATCCTTTCACTTGTAATGCCTCTGTCATGTTGCTTCCTCCTGGAATGGGTTTATCCCCAAATTTGAAAAGTAAGCGTTCAATGCCGGTTCAATAAAAACATTTACTTTGGCTTGCTTCTGCTTAAATCCCTGATTAAATTCATTGCTTTCCCCTATTTGCATAAGTTTCGGGAGCATGGTAGCATCCCCATTTGTAAACTCCAAAATCATATCCCAATAGGCTTTTGCGAATTGTAGCCCTTCCGGGCTTCCTGCGGGTACACCAGCATCCTGAAGACGAATTGCCTCGTTCTGAAGATGTAAAAATTTTTGCAGGAATGCTATACCACTTTCTTTGTCAAACTGACTGCGGATATGATCCAGCGTTTCGCTGTCAAAGTGCTTAATGAGCCAATAAAAATCATTTTTCATTTCCAGGTTGACAATAATATCCGCATATTTTTTGAAGTCTACCGACTGCATTTCAAGCACTTCTTTTTTTAGTGCCTCAATTTCTGACAATGATTCTGTTAAACATGCTATCTTTTCACGTATAACATCCGCTTGCTCTGAAAGAATTTGCGCCACATCAGCCGGGGCATCCAGGGGAATCAATCTGTTCCTAATGTCGTCCAAAGAAAACCCCAAATGCTTCAAGGACAGAATCTGGTGCAGCTTAATAATATCTTTGTCCGTATAAAGTCTACGGCCTCCATCACTCACGGCAGATGGTGAGAGCAACCCTTCTTTATCGTAGTGCTGTAACGTTCGGACTGTCACGTCCATCTTTTTTGCAACTTCGCCTACAGTCATATATCCCTGTGGGATAGCTCTATTTTTTTCCATGTTCAGAGTACCTCCTGGGGATAGTATAGCCCATTACGTTACGTCATGAGCAAGACCTTTTTACATTTTTCTTATTATCAGCAACACTTCTTTGAAAATGTAGGTTTGCAATAGGAATTGTTGCTACAATTATAGGAAAAGCCAAAAGAAGTTTACCTTCCAGCTTTTTGTTGTCAGCAGTCCGTTTGAAGATTTATTCGTGGTCTTGTCCAAATCAGCGAAATGATTTTCCCACAGAAAAACGTCCGTTTCATTGCCATCAATGACGTCATTGACAGCGCACAGGGCGACAATGATTTTTCGCCCTTGCGTAACATTTTTAACGAATGGCTGGTGAGAGTTACGCAATCCGCACAAACGCCCCAACCGCTATGACGAAGTGGGTTTGTTCTTTGGCATTCTCTTTTGTACTGATTGTGGAAACGTCATATATCAGCAACACTATCAGACTGTAGTGGCCAAACCTTTTTGTAATACTTCGTTCGAAAAAGTTTCAAACGGGGGCTGTCCGCCATGATACGAAGGAGGGCGGATATGGTTGTACCATACAAAAACATATCTGCTTAACCCTTCATCCAATGTCGATTCCGTATAAAAATGGTTCGTATAGATTAGCTCATTTTTTAATGGATTATAAAATCTTTCCATCAGTATATTATGATAGGGGTATCCCCCTTACTCATACTTTGTATCCCCTTTTTTTCTTTGCTATACAATACAAATTCCCACGATGTAAACGGACAGCCCTGGTCAATGTGTAGAATCAGTCCCTCCTTTGGCTTCTCTGCCTTTCGTACCTTCTCCAGTGCTTTTTTGGCCAATTCTGTATGGATTTATGTTCCGTTTATACTTGCAACGATAGAGCGGTCAAAGAAGTCTAAAATACTACCGTTATATCTCATCCTTCCATTTGCCCTTCGGATATAGGTAACATCCATATACTATGCCTTGTTCGTTCTATCATGCCCTCTATCTCCTCTTCATACTACTCATCCTCAAATTGCAAAATATATGCAGGCATTATTCATCCTCCATCCTGGCATTTCAGGCAATGGCTGTCATCTTGTCTTATTAGATGAAAGACTTGTCCATATTCTGTTCTTCCCCTCTTAGAAACCTTCAAATTAGCTGGTGCAATCCATCCTAAAAGGGGTTCCCTTGTGTCTGCTGAAATACAGCCTTTTATACAGTGAAATATCTAACTGCTTGTTTCTTATCCTCTTACAACTTTTCCAAATATTAGTTTCTTTGTGTTAACTTCTCCGCTTCCTTTCAAAGCCTGACTTTTGTATTCTTGATCTGTATGTTCTTGTATAAGGCTTCTGTTCATATTCTGATGGCTTTTCATCAAAAACACTACTATTTACGCTATCCGTAGAACGCTCCTCCTTTACTTTAAAATTTCGTACATGTTGCATGCCAGATAGATGGACTGAGATCTTATGAGCTTCCTCCAAATGTTCACATTGTGCAAACTTCTGTATAAATTGTTTATAATCATCCTTTCCGCTAACTCCCCAATTTTGCATCTGCACAATGAGAACTCCATTTTGAATCCTTTTGCGAATCACTTCGTCTGTAATTTCCAACACTTTTTGACTTTCACTGGAATGCTTATCTATTGGAATAAACCAATCCAACTAATTTTTCCACTTCCCATAAATATTTTCTCTTATACTCTTTTCTTTTAAATACGGTTTTTCTGAATTTGGATGAGGAATAAAAAGCTCATTTTCTATGGCCTCCTCTAATACTTCCTGGATAATTTTCTTGGATAAATTTTTTATTGTATTTTCTATTCGCACAAAATAGTTGGTGGATAAATTGCCTCCTTCCATACAAAAATTCTCAAGTCTTACAGTCATTCTTTCAACTTCTACAGCAAATTTGGACATTATATAACGATATTGTTTATTTTTATATTCTTCAATGGTATAAGCAATTCTAGGATCCTGAATAGAAATAAGATTTTCCAGGCAACCAATGCCTCTAAATCTATTTTCAGCTGTTCTATTGCATAAAAAAAATTCTGAATATTTCCTCGTAAACTCCGGCACATCTTCTTTATATAACTGACAGTGCATTTTTTCATACTCCATAAAAAAGATAGGCATAATGGGTCTATATTAGAGAGCATTGCCAACTGATAAATACACAGTTTCTTGAACAGATTCCAAATAGCTCAATTTTATTACCAATACCTTTCCTGTTTTTGTCCTATTCCTCAAAGGGGCAAGATCCAGTCAGGATTAAAAAAGCTTTTTTACGTTCCTACTCTGTTGTCTCCTGTAGAAAAACAATATAAATGTAATTTATAATTGATTATGGCAAATAAATTCCACTCTTTGTATATTTTTTCGTAAAATACAAATGACTTATTATTTTTTTTCAAAAAAATATAAAAAGGTTGATTACATCTGGACTTTCACATTTTGTAAAGGGCCTTCTAAATTTACAGTAGCGGCAGCTTCCCAGCGTCCAAGCTTTTTCCCCAGCTCTATCATCATCAGACTCATCTCTGTCATCCTTTCCAGCTAGTCATCATTGTTTAAAAGCTTTGTCTTGATGTCTCCTTTTCCTGTTGGCTGCCCTGCCTCCATATAAAAAAGGAAGAACATCTCTGTTCCTCCTGCATTGTATCATTACTTTCTTTTCTTTGCTAAAGTTTACCCTTAAACTGCTTTTATCCTCTTCCTATATATTGTATATAGGATAGTATATAATATATTCACTATTAGAAACAACGCCAATAGAACGATTATATTCCAACTAAATGGTATATAATCGTTGGTTCCTCTTGATATCCCAAGATGAATTGAATAGGAAATATACAAAGACACAGGCATAGTCAAAAGTAAAATAAGAGAAATAAAAAATCGATACTTACCTAAAACCAGCTTTACAGCTGTCTCTTCCTTATATCCAAGCAATAGGAGTATTCTAATGTTCTCTTGGTTTTCCTGTATAATGAGAATCATAACTAAAAAAAACATTAAAATTGCAAATACTATTCCAATAACCTGATTTATTACTGCGCTGCTTTTATTTGAATTTTGATTATATTTCTCCACTTGCATTTGTTCATCTATTGTTGTCCTGGACGCCCCATCTATATTTTGTTCTATATTGGAATAAAAAACATTTGAAACATTTCCTGAAATGTCTAATACATCCGCTAATTTCCCTTTTTCCATATATACATGATAAAGAGCTCCATTTTGACATATATTGCTAACGGCACATTCTATTTTTTCATTACCTATTGTTAATACAATAGAATCGCCCACACCTATACCATATAATACAGAAAAACCTTTTGAAATAATTACTCCATCTCCTTTGACAAATATAAGCTCATTTTTTGGCGAATATAATTTAAAATAATCCATTTCAGCCTTTAATCCATAGAGTTTTACTGTACATGGATGGTCACTTACAACATTACTCGTTGTGACAATACAATTATCACTTTCCTTTACAAAATCATCATCTACATAATAGTCCGTTGTATAAATATATTGATAGTTCTGTCCCTCAAATTGTTTGCTAAATACATTTATACTGGAAAAATATAATGATATGCTTGTTATAAATAAGGTTCCAACAGCTATCATAGCGACAATAGTCAATAAAATGCTGTTTTTCTTTCTCAATATAGTTTTATAGCTAAACTTATTTTCATCTTTTACTGTAGACAACATAAACGAAATCATTTTATTGTATACCTTATTTTCTTTTTCCACTTTACTCGAACCCATGAGAATTGCAATGTCCTCATTAACCAATATACTTATGGTAACAATAATTAATATACATATCATTATTGGAAGCGCTCCAATGCCTATTACAAGCATTTTTAAACTGATACCTGTTTTAAAGTCCGTAAACATAAATGTATGAATATACCTGTTAACTAATACGCCAGATAGCTTTTTGCCTATGATGCACCCAAGAGTAGATCCTAACAAAATAAAGGGAAGGGTTCCCATAATTAAAGCCTTTATAATGGTAACTTTCTTATACCCTAACGCCATAATGGCTCCAATCATTTTTCTATTTTGCTCAATAAATTTTGATACAAACAGAAAATAAATATATGCAGAAATCAATAATAATCCAAATAAAAATGTAAACGCTAATAATTTATTTGAATGGAATGCCCTTATGGGAGCAGAGTCACTTTCTATTTTATTTGTACCTTCCACATAAAGAATGGTTTCTTCCTTTTGAAGTTCTTCAATAACTTCTTCTAAATTTCCCCCAATCACTTTTCCACAATAATAAGAAGTAAACTTATCACTTGCATATGACTCTATCACATCATCTGTTACAATGGCAAAACTATTTTTGTCATATCCTTTTTGTAACTCCCCAAAAGGCTGAAATAATAAATAATCTGGCAAGGATATGGAACCTACGATTATATATTCCTTTCCGTCTACAACAACCCTATCTTTAATATTTAGATTATTCATTTCTAAATACTTATATGGAAAAGCAATTTCTTTCTTATTTGTAGGCAATGCTCCTTCTATAATATAGGTCAAATTTATGTTCTTCATAGCATTTGTCCCATAATAAGTATAATTTCTATCATTAATCGTTACTATTCTACGTTCTTCATATTCGAAACCATATTTTTTTGCCAAATCATATGCCATTCCCTCATTAAGCTTGGATAAACGAATATTCTTTTTTTTAAGTACTGTGCTTAAACCATATTTTTCCACTTCCTTATCATTTAAATTGTACCTTTTTATAATGGCAGCTTTATATCTCTTTGATGCGCTGCAATCAACGATAAATCGAAAATCTTCCTGATTTTGTTTTGCAGTATATTGATTCATTTCTTTCTCATTGCTGTCAATGGAAAACCTGACAAAAAAAAACATTCCTGATGTTAATATTGCCAAGAAAAACAAAATTAATATTTGAGATTTATGACTCAGAAGCTCTTTCATAATATTTTTGCACAAATATTTCATACGACACTGTCCTTTCCACATTAATCCCATTTCATTTCATCTGCATGAATTTGTCTTTTATTTATTTTATCATTGACGATCATTCCATTTTTCATTGTAATAATACGTTCTGAAACCTTTGCTATTTCTAGGTTATGTGTAACAAAGACAATAGTCATTCCATACTTTTTCTTAATTTCTGTTAATAATTCTACTACATTTTTACTATTCTTTTCATCTAACGCCCCTGTCGCCTCATCACAAAATAACATTCTGGGCTTTTTAATAAGGGCTCTTGCAATAGATATTCTTTGCTGTTCACCTCCAGACATTTCGTAAGGAAACTTATCCAATAATTTACTGATATTTAAAATTTCCACAATTTCATTTAATTCCAAGAATTCTGAACCCGTTTTTCCCATCCATATATTTTCTTTACCTGTAAGATTATGCATCAGATTGTATTCCTGAAACACATTTCCTATTTTTTCAGCTCTAAAATCTGCCAACTGATTCGCATTTAGTTGGGTTATGTTCGTCCCATCTACATATACCCTCCCAGTCGTTGGTCTCTGGAGACCAGACATAATATTCATTAAAGTAGATTTCCCTGAGCCACTTGGACCAACAATTGTCACAAATGTATTTTCATATATGCAGACGTCTACTCCATTTAGCACTTGTTCTTTATCATTATATCTTTTCACTATGTTTTGTACTTCTATTAAGTAATTCAAACGAACTCCTCCTTACCTGTCCATACTTTCTTTACTGAAAATATCTGGCCCATATATTTTATCTATACATATGAAGGAATCATCTATTATATATATATTCCCTATAGTATTTATTAGACATTAAGATTTTTATATTATAGGAAATTTTCTCTGATAAAGCAACATATTTATACTATTTATTTATAGATAAGTACTATAAAATCTAATCCCTTCACAATACAATTAACCTTATGAAGGGATTCTTTCAAATAAAATGGACGAGTAATATGGACAATCCTTATCTCAACAAGTCAAAAATAATATCTAACTTCTCCAAATTTCTTATGAATTTTCAATAGCTAAGCTCTATAGTTCTTCCTTTATTTTCATAGGTTCTTTGTTTTCAAAAACATACTCTTTGTTTTTTCCTTCCCTTTTCATTGCAATAAAGGTAGTAGCAATTCCAATAAATGCAATAGTCATTATAACATATCTTCCAGATATGAATGTCTCTTCATTTATAAATGAGACAATGATTAATGCTGCTAAATTTTTGAAAGCGCGTGCAAAAATAGATGACCATAATGACTTTGTCCAAATATAGAATAAAGCAAATACTACAGCCATTATAAAACCATATATTGATTCAAGGAAAATGAATCCATTTCCTCCTACAATCATCTCAAATACTACAAATAATAGAGCTTGTAAAACAATAGCTGCAAAAGTGGCTACATTTTCCCGAAGCAAATTGAAAATCAAACCTCTATATATTACCTCTTCAAATACAGGAATTAATACACCTACAAAAATAAGCATTATCCACACGCTTCCACTTTCTGCGCTTTTGATATATTCTGCATAAATATCGCCTAATGTCTCATTGGATTTGCCAAGAATCATCACGTACATAACACAGACATTAACGCAAAATCCGAATAAAGCCGCAATGGCTGCACCTTTTGGATTAACTGTGTTTAAAGATGTATAAGATAAAATATTGCTCTTTTTATATTTAATAATTATACAATATCCAAAAAGTGCAATGAAAATCCCCATTGCATATGCAATTACATTACTGATTGTAAATTCACTCGTTACGGTTAATGTCTCGTCTCTACCAATCCATCCAATATTTCTATAAATCGGTGTAGCTACAAATTGTATAATTTCCATAGATAGTTTGTAGATAAATATAATTAAAAAAATCTGTCCTATACAAACCAATACATTTTTAGCATTCAATTTCTGTTTCATTTTTTCCTCCAACAAACGTAATTTTTTTATACCAGGTTTATAATAAAATAATAGGAACACAGCTATAGATAGAAATCCAAGGGTAACTAAAAGTAATCCTATCCCACGGCTATCCCCTTGTCCAAATAAACTCGAAACAAGCTTATTTTTGTTAATAAATGGAATAAATACATTATCAGCTAAAAATCCTAATGATAAATATGATAAAGGTAAAGTTGAAGTAATAATCGTTTTTCTTACAGCAAATACTCTTCCTTGCAGATGGGCCGGAACTTTCCTTTGAAATACATACTGAAAAGCCGAACCTGCGATTGCCACTGATGTAAAAAATACGAAACCTGCCAAACAAATAACAACAACACTTTCTACTGCTCCAGCAATTACAGTTGCAAAAGATAATAATAAACTAAATTTCATTATAGTGTATGTATTTAATTCCAGTTTTTTTACCACCATCACTAAAAGGCTTCCAAATATCATTCCCATTCCTGAAACTGTCATTATGAGGGATAAGGCGTATTTGGGGGCAAATGCTAGAATCATTGGTGAAAATAAGACACTCATACCGCCTGATATATAATTCAATAAAGCCATATTTGCTAATAGTCCTAAAAGCTCTTTTCTCTCACAAAGAAACTTTATCCCTATCATAAATTCTTCTGCAAATATTTTAAACAATGGTATTTGCTTTAGTTTAGGCGGCTTATAATCCAATGTCGACGTACATACAAGAATCATGGAAATAATATAGGAAACTCCATCAAGCAATATAACACTGCCAACTCCCAAAAAACTATTCACCATCATTGCAGCAAAAATTGGCGGAAAAATCTGAGAAGCTGCATTTGTAAATTGATCCATACCATTTGCTCTTTTTAAATCTTCTGTATCCACTGTTAACACAATAGAAGATGCGTAAGCAGACCATCTTATAGCTGCCAGGGTTGATACTATACTTAAAATTATGTAAATATGAAATAACTCCAATCGTTCTCTATATAGTAGACCTAACAATACAAAGGATAAGAAGCAGCTTATCATGTCACAAATGAACATTGTTCTCTTATGGTTAACAAAATCAACTAATACTCCTGCAAAAAATCCAATTAATATTCCTGGCAATACTGTAACAACAGATACCATAGAATACTTGGACACTTCACCAGTCTCCATATATACCCATATACTTAAACCGTAGCCGGTAAAGCCGCTGCCTACTGCTGATATTAATCCAGCAAGCCATAGCTTATAAAAATTCTTAAAATTATCCTTCATTCATGTCTTCCCTTTGCCATCTAATGTATTTCTTCATTAAATTCGAATCCATACTTGGACATTTCATTCCTAATTCCTCCAAAGTCCGTTCAAAATTTGTTGCATCATACTCCCTAGGGATTTCTTCTAAATTCTTTGTATTTTTTAATAAATCATAAACTACCATGTACTCCCCATTTATTATGCTCTCCTTTGCCTTTTCTTTTACTGCATCTAACCAGTTTTCTAAACTTGTCAACACGATTTCGAATCCCATATCTCTTAATAAGTTAAACATCTGTTTATTTGTAAGTGAGTCTTTATTACATACATGGTATATGGAAGACTTATCCTTTATATTTCGTATATCTGCAATATATTTTGCCACACTGTCAACAGGTATAAAACGAATTTCCATATTTACCTGGGGATAAAGCTTTAACTCTAAACACAATTTCACCAATTTCCATATAAAGTCATTGGATTGCATAGCCCCACTCTTTGCGGCTCCACCCACCCTCCCCAATCTAAAAATTTTATATTCTAAGTTTAATTGTTTCCCTCTTCTTATAAGTATCTGCTCCCCGCTCCATTTACTTTTTGAATAGCCAATCTTTAAATCCATATAATGTTTTGGTTCTGTCTCTTCATATAGAATACTGTTTTGGGCAGCATCTGTATCAGAAAAAACATGTAACGAAGACATATAATATACCTGTTTTAGCCTACGATTTGTTGCCAATTCAACAATTCTCTCTACTCCCATTACATTAGCATTTCTAAGTGTCTTATATGGATATGCATAATTAACTAATGCCCCATTATGAATTATTAAATCTGTTTTTTTGGAAATTTCTTCATATAGCATATCCTCCAACCCCAGCTTATCTTTAGATAGATCCCCCAATACAATTTCGACTTTAGATAAATCTAAGGCTAATAAATATTTTTCTTGATTCATCATCAGCCTTTCCTCAGCCATTTCCTTATTTTTTGCTCTTACTAAAACATAAACTTTGTTATATTTCTTTTGTAATTCATCTAATAAGAAGGCTCCTATAAATCCAGTCCCACCTGTGAGAAAAACACCTTCCTCCTCCTTATCATTTTTTAATAGCGGTAAGATTTCCTTGCTAATTATTTCATTTACATCATGATTTAAATCAATCTCATCCTCCTCACTTTCTGAATTTGTCTCAATTTTATTTGCCAATTTTTCTATTGTAGGATTTTCATATACAAACTTAAATGCAATATCTGTTTTAAATTTATCTCTTATCTTATAAACTAGTGAGGCAATTAATAAAGAATATGCACCTATATCCATTAAATTATCATCTACGCTAATTGCATTATGACCCAATAGCTCTGCACATATTTCATATATCTCTCTTTCTATTTTTGTTCTTGGTTTGATTACATTTTTTTGCTCTGCTCTTTCATTAACAATCATTGTTTTCAATTTCTTTCTATCCGCTTTTCCATTTGAAGATAATGGTATTTCTTCAATGACATTAAAAAAGGCAGGGATCATATATTTTGGTAAAGACTCATTTAAATATTCTTTTAATTGTTTTTGGTTTATTGTTTCTATGTTGTTAAGTACTATAAATGACATTAAATCCTGTAGCCCACTTGTATCTTCATATACCATGGCTACTGCACACTCTACGTTTGGATACTTTTCTATAGCAGCTTCTATTTCTCCTAATTCGATTCTCTGACCTCTTAATTTAATTTGGAAATCTTTCCTCTTACTATATTCAATTACTCCTGAAACATGATATCTTCCAATATCCCCTGTTCTATACATTCTTTCGTTAGGAGTATCCAAAAATGGATTTTTTATAAATTTCTCCTTTGTCAAAGACACATTATTATAATATCCTTTAGCTAAACCAATACCACCTATATATAATTCTCCAAAAGCGCCTATTGGCACAGGTTTCTGATCGTCATCAAGAATATATATTGAAGTATTATGAATAGGATATCCAATTGGAACCACATCTTTTTTATACTTTTTACTACAGTCCCAATATGTTACATCTATAGCAGCCTCTGTAGGGCCATATAAGTTATGGAGTTCTGTATTTGGTAATAGCTTGTAAAACTTTTCTACCGCTGCAACGTTTAAAGCTTCTCCACTAGAAAAAACTTTTTTCAAACTTGTACAGGCAGGTACGTTGGAATCTAAAAGAAAAATATTTAACATAGATGGTACAAAATGCAAAATATTTATCTCATAATCTACAATCATCTTGCATAAATAAGATGCATCCTTATGCCCTTCTGGCTCTGCAATAACCAATGTACCCCCCGTTATTAAGGGCCAAATAAACTCCCAAACGGAAACATCGAAGCAATAGGGGGTTTTTTGCAATACTTTATATCCTCGTTCCATATTGTATTCTTTTTGCATCCATAAAACTCTGTTACAGAGCCCTTCATTAGTGTTCATCACACCTTTTGGATATCCAGTAGATCCCGATGTATATATCATATACGCAATATCTTCTGGTTCTATATGGAGGTTTAATCTTTCTTCTGCCATAGTAAAATATTCTGAATTCTTATCGTCAATATAAACAACATTCATTTTTCTATCACCAATAGCATCCTTTATTTGAGATGAAAGATCCAACTGGGTCAGAATGTAAGAAAGATTTCCATTCACCATCATATAATTTATTCGTTCCAATGGATATTCCGGATCAATGGGGACATAAGCTGCCCCAGATTTCATAATGCCATGAATAGAAGCAACCATTTCCAAAGAACGGTTCATAAATATACCTACTAGATCATTTTTCTTAATTCCGTTGCTTGTTAAATATCTTGCAATTTTATTAGTCCACTTATCTAAATCCATGTATGACAGCTTTTCACCTTTGTATACTACTGCCGTATCATTAGGTGACTTATCTACTTGCTCCTCAAATAATTTATATACCATTTTCTCTCTTTTAAAATCAAAAGTAGTATCATTCCATTTATACAAAATAGTGTCCCATTCAGATTTATTTAATACTATTATATCCTTAATTTCTAACATAATGTTTTCAGCAATTATATTCAATATTCTTATATAGTGATTTATTATATTATCTATCATCCATTCTGGAATTTTTGCTTTGTTGTACTCAAATATACATTCTAGCTCCTTTCCTGCATATCCTATTGATAATGATATATCAAACTTTGGCCTCCCATTATTTATATACTTTACATCCGTTTGTAAGCCTTCCATTTCAATATGCTCATCAAAATAATTTTGATATGCAAATAGAGTTTGATATATTGGCGATACCTGGGAATCTCTATTCGTTTTTGTTAAATGGGCTATCTCGTGAAAGGGCAGTCTCTGATTGTCGTATGCTCCCTGAAATTTGTTCCACACTTGCAGCAAATATACATAGATACTATCCTTGTTATGGATGTTGATTCTAATTGGTAAAGGATTCATAAAATTGCCTATCATCTTGTATAAAGACCGTTCATGCCTTCCAGCAAATGGAGTTCCTATTATAATGTCCTTCATATGAGTATACTTATGCAGCAATAATCCATAAGCTCCTAAGAAAATCGTAAAAGCTGTTATTTTATAGTTAACTGCAATCGTGTTAATCTTTTCTTCTAAGTGTTTATCTATTAGCTCTTTCTTCCTCATTCCACAATCTTCCATGCTTTCTTGATGAATAAAGGGAAAATCTAAAATTGGAAGTTCGCCTGATAATTCCTTTGACCAATAATTTCTCTCCAAATCAGCATCCTCTGACTTAAGCCATTCATTTTCATCCACTGCATACTCTAAATATGACTTTGTATTCTTTATATTTATAGCTTGATTGTCCAATATAAGTTTGTTATATATCTCTACAAAACTTCTTATGCAAACTGCCGATGAAAGGCCATCAAAAATTATGTGATGAGCTACAAACAATAAATAATTCTCTGACTCCTTTATATTTGCTAAACATATTCTATATAAAGGGCCATCTTCAAGAGAAAAGGGCTTTTTAGCTTCTTTTTCAAAAAAGCTCTCCATTTCTTCCTTGGTATTTACATGAATTCTTTCTATATAAGGACTCACTTTATTCGATATTGCTATTTCTGGCATTCCATCTTTTGTTGGAAAATACATTCTAAGACTATCATTTCTTTCCAATAAAACTTGAAAGCTATTATGCAATGCTTTATAATCTAATTTCCCCCTCATTCCTATTAAAAAAGGCATATTATAGGAAGTATCGGAATAATCCATCTGCTGTAAAAACCATAAATTTTTTTGTGTCGGTGCAAGTTCACGGTTAAAAAGATTGTACTTATTTAACGTATTAGAAGTTTTTCTACTGCTCTTCTTTACACGATAATACTCCAATAGCTTTTTCTTTTGCACTTCATCTAACTGTTCTAATAAATTTTCTTTTGAAATCATACCTTTATTATTGTTTACAAAAAACATTTTCTCCCTTCGCAAATTATATACCTTAAATTTTTTTCATCAGTTCCTCTACAATGATTCCTACCAATACTCTAATTGTAGGCTTGTTACTAATTTGAGACAATTTAACTGACACATCAAATGTTTCTTTTATTTCTGTAAATATTTGAGTAGCTATTAATGAATGTCCACCTAATTCAAAAAAGTCGTCATCAATTCCAATATTATTTACTCCTAAAGCTTCTTCCCACATTTTAACGCAGTCTTCTTCTATTTCATTTTCTGGAGCAACATATACTGAAGACAAATTTCTTCTCATGTAATTCTCACCAATACTCTCTTCTTCTTTTCCTTCCATATGTTTTTCTCCCAGACAAAAAACTTGATAATCAAAGGAATATGTGGGCAGGGGAATTTTTTTATAGTCTTCTGTATATCCAAAATCATAAATAAGTTTTTTCCACTCAATCTCCAGTCCAAATTCCCACAAATATAAAAATGTTTCCCATAATTTTGTAGTGTCTCTTTGTTCCTTTTTATAATTACGAATAATAGAAACTGCACTTTGGTTTTCGGACATTTTTTTACTCATCATTTTTTGCAACATATCTGTTCCTATTTCTATTATTAGTAAATGCTCATTCTGCAGTAACACTTCAACACAATTATTAAAATTAATCCCATTACATAAATGTCTAGCCCAATATTCTCCTGTACATATTTCTGTATTTATATAATTGCCTGTAACATTCGAAATCATGTCTATCTTAGATTTACATAATTTAAAATCATTTACATAATTTTTAAACTCCTCAAAATATGGGGTTAATAAATGCGAATGAAAAGCTCTTGTATTACTTAATTCCACAAATTCAACATTATCTTCTAATAATAAACTTTTTATTTTTTCTATATTTGAAATATCACCTGATATAACACAATTGTTATCTGAGTTAATAACAGATAATGAAACATTTTCGCTAATATACTTACTTATTTCTTTCCCTGATAAAGATATACTTAACATTCTTCCTTCTTCTGATTTATTAGCCAGCTGGCTACGCTTAATTAATATATCTATCGTATCCTCTACTGTTATTATCTTCGATACACAAGCAGCAACATATTCTCCAAGACTGTGCCCAAGAACAATATCTGGAAAGATACCAAACTCAAAGAGATATTCTGAAATCACATACTCCCAAAGGAACAATAAAGGCTGTACAATCTCTGTATTATTTGTCTCCTTTTCAAAGAATTTATACTTATCAACATCAAAATTTACTTTTCTTTTTAAGATATTAAAATATTTATCTGCTATACTTTTTATCCTTCTGCTGGAATAATATAGCTCCTTATACATTCCTTCATATTGTGTCCCTTGCCCTGGATAAAGAAACACTATTTTTTTGTCTTTATCAGTCCTAACTACTGCCTGATTCGCTATTTTTACATCCAGCTTATTTACTAATTCCTCCTTAGATGACGCATGAAAACCAATTCTATACTCAAAATCTTTTCGTCCGTTAAGAATCGTCTTAGATATATCCGTAATGTTCACATTATCTTTCTTTATTAAATAATTTTTCAATTTTTTTGCATTATCAATTGCTGCTCTCTTGGTTTTTCCTGAAATTGTAAAAATATTGTCACTCTCAACTTTACTATATTTTTTAGAGTTATCTACATAATTTTCAATAATGAAATGTACATTTGTCCCTCCAATTCCAAAAGAACTGACACCAGCTATACGCTTATCCTTCCTCCATTCCCTTAACTTTGTATTAACATAAAATGGCGTTCTAGAAAAATCTATCTCTCTGTTTGGATTTTCATAGGCTGCTTGTGGTGGAATTATGCCTTTTTCAACGACTAATGCTGCTTTCATAAGGCTTGCAATGCCAGCTGCAGCATTTAAATGCCCAATGTTAGCCTTAACAGAACCAATAGGACAATAATTTTTCTTCTGTGTGAATTGCTTATATGCGCTGTCTATAGCATTAATTTCTATAAGGTCTCCAAGTTTAGTTCCCGTTCCATGCATTTCTACATATCCAATATCATCTGGCTCCACCTCACTAAAATCGATAGCTTTTAAAATAGCCTCCCTTTGTCCTTCAAGGCTTGGAGCCGTATATCCTACTTTCAAATTTCCATCATTGTTAAGACCAAATCCCCGAATAATTGCTACGATATTATCCCTATCCCTCATTGCATCCTTTAGTCTTTTTAGAACAATTACTCCAGCACCATTTCCAAATATTGTTCCTGTACTGTTATTATCAAATGCTCTGCAATGACCATCTGTTGAAAATATTCCTCCCTCCACCACTTTATACCCTGTATATTGAGGAACCTTTATAGATACACCACCAGCTAATGCTATATCGCAGTCATAATTTAATAATGACTGGCACCCAAGATAAACTGCAGTAGCTGAAGTTGAACATGCTGTCTGAACAGTCATTACCGGCCCTTTAAGATTTAATTTATAAGATACTCTTGTACATAAATAATCATTTATATTTCCATGAATAAAAATATGTTGAAGGGCCTCATGTTTATCAATAAATTCTCTATTATTTAAGAGGTTATGAATTAAAAAACTATTCATACTACTCCCTCCAAATACACCTATGACTGCCTTCGTTTTATCCGAAGAATACCCAGCGCTTTCCAGTGCTTCCCAACATGTCAAAAGAAATATTCTTTGCTGTGGATCCATTAATTCTGCTTCTCTGGGATTCATATCAAAAAAATTATTATCAAACTTTTCATATCCCTCCAGTATGGCAGCAGCTGGAACATAGTTTGGTGCATTTCTTTCCTCCTCACTCACTCCATATTCCTTTAATAATTCTTTGGAAAAGAAGGTAATTCCTTCTTTTCCCTGACAAATCATCTCCCAATATTCTTCTAAATCTTTACATTTTGGAAATCTTCCACTCATTCCAATAATAGCTAAAGAATTTTCATATTGTTGGCCTTCGTAATTCACGTTTTTATTTTCCCTCTTTTCATTCTTTTATTTCTTAATGCTTCTTTCTTCCTATTTGTATCTGTCTGCCTGAAAAAGATTACAAAATCATCTGTTTTTTTACTCTCTATGTATTCTGAAAATAATTTAATTGTGGGATATTGGAATAAATCAACCATTTCAAAATTGCAATCAAGAACCTTTTGCAGTCTTTCATTTAATTCAAGAAGCATAAATGAATGTCCTCCTATATCAAAGAAATTATCTTCCACTCCAATATCCTCTATATTCAGTAGTTCTTTCCAAATTCTTCCTACAATTTCTTGTATACTTCCTTCAGGAGATACTTTATGAATTGTTTCCTTTGTATTGTGTTGTTTCATTTCCTTTAAAGCTCTATTATCCACTTTACCATTTTCTGTGAGAGGAATTGTATCAACTTTAATATATAGTTCGGGAACCATATAGACTGGTAAAACATCTAATAATTTTTGTTTTATTTCTGAAATACTCCATACATTTGGTGAACTTTCTACCAAGAATGCTGTCAGTTTGTCATCACATAACAAAACTTTTGCTTCTTTTATATAAGAAATACTTAAAATCTCTCTTTCTATTTCTGACGGTTCTATTCGATAACCTCTATTTTTTATCTGCTCGTCTTCTCTCGCTAATAAAACGACATTATTATTCATATCTACATATCCCAAATCCCCTGTCCTATAAGCTCTTTCCCCTGACACATATGTAAATCCTTCCTTTGAATTAAGACCTGTTATATATCCTTCTGATAAATACTTTGTCTGAACAATAATTTCACCTATGCCCATCCTGCCAACAGGCTTACATTTTTTATCTGCTACAAATACTTTTACACCATCTATACCTTTTCCAATTGGAACAATACCTTGTTCATTTCCTCTTACTTCATAAAACGCCATAACCTGAGGTGTCTCAGATGTTCCATAAACATTCACCACCTTACTCTTTTTAAATAAGGAACTTATTTTCTTCAAATGATAATCGTATAATCCTTCCCCACCCAAACATAGCAATCTTACTGTTTCTAACATAATATCTGAAAGCATTTTAAGGATGGATGGTGTCTGATGGATAATACTTATCTTATTGGAATTTAACCATTCATTCATTTTTCCAGGAACACTCATAACCTCCTCAGATGGAATATATAATGAAGCTCCTAACAACAAAGGTGTAAAAATGTCACGCATTATTGGATCATGGGACAGCCCACTTAACATACTAAATTTATCCATATCTGTGAGCTCAAATTTGTCCACATACCATTTAATAAAATGTAAAACAGATGAAACTTTACTTTTTATAGCCTTTGGTTTACCTGTCGTTCCTGAAGTAAAGATAATATAATGAGAATCTTTTTTTGTTGGAATATATTCAAACTCATTCTTTACTTCATCTGAAAAGAGAATTTCTTTATACTCATCTGAAATTCTATTCAATAAATTCTTTTCATCACTAGCGTCAATGAGAATCTTATTTTGTATGGAGTCTATCATGTTTTTTATTCGGTTTATGGGATATTTGGAGTCTATCATTGCAAATGATTTTCCTGAAAATACGCAAGCCAAAATGATAATAATAAATTTTATATTCCTATCCCCATATATGTAAACCCATTCATCATTGACTACTGATTGTAAGTAAGCTGCATACTTTTTCACCATCCTATCTAATTCATGATAATTAACAGTATTTTGTGGAGAACAAATAGCAAGTTTATTATCATTTTCTAGGAAAGAATTTCTTAATAATTCAGCAATATTCTCTGTATCAACTTTTTCTGCTACCTTCTCTTCCAAATAATCTTCCTCATGAATATCAATGTCTTCTATACAAATCATATCATTTTTTGATATTTGTAATAGAATCCTTTCATACTGAGAAGCTATAAGTTTAATATGTTCTTTGCTGAACAAGTTTCTATTATATAAAAATTCGAAGCAGATCTTTTCTCCATCTGAAATATAAATGGTCATATCATATTTAGAATTCCCTGACGTTTGCTTTGTGCTATTTGTCTTTATATCATTCAAGTTAAATATGGGTTTTTCAATATTAAGCATATTAAATAAAATCTGAAATAATGGTGAATAGCTCATATCTCTCTTTGGATTTAACAATTCAACTAACCTTTCAAAGGGCATATCCTGATTGTCTAAATTAGCAAGGGTTTCTTCCTTAACTCTTCTCATTAACTCTTGAAAGCTGTCAGAATCATGTATTTTCGTGCGCATAACAATAGTGTTAATAAACATTCCCAGCATGTTTTGGGTTTCAGGTAAATTTCTGCCAGCTACAGGAATGCCTATATTAAAGTCATTTTTCCTGGTCAGCTTATTAAGAAGTACATTAAATGCAGCAAATAATACCATAAACAATGTGCCATGATTATCCGATGCAGTCTTTTGAATAGCCTTTGTTAACTCTCTATCCAATTCATGTCTCCATATCTCTCCCTTGCTTGTATGTAATTTAGGCCTCTTATAATCTGTTACAAGGTCTAGAACCCTATCTTCCGTTCCTTTTAACTTACGAATCCAATAATTCTCAAGTTTTTCCAGCCTTTTACCTTGTATATATTCACTGCTCCAAATTGCATAATCAGAAAATTGATATTTGTGTTCTTCGTTACCTGTATTTTCAGTCTTTAATCGATTGTATTCCTTGCTCCACATGTTCACCATAAGCGCTACAGACCAACCGTCACTAATAATATGATGCACTGCAAATGCTAATACATACCTATTTTTTCCTATCCTCATTAATCTTGATTTAACAAGTGGACCATTCAGCAAATCAAACCTCCAATTTTTCAATTCATCAACATATATATCTAATTTTTCTTTGCTGCAATCCTCTATCATTTCTAACTCATATTTTGATATATCATCACAGATCTTTTGATAATATTTATTATTTTCCTTAAAAAAGATTGTTCTAAGACTATGGTTGAGATGAACAATATTTCTATATGCTTCTTTAAATCTTTCAACATCCAGCTCCCCCTTTAGCTCAACATCTCCAGAAATGTTATATTCTGTAGAATTATTATTCAGCTGCCAGATAAACAGCAATTGGTTTTGGGCATATGTTACTGGTATATAATTTTTTTCTTTATATGAAGTCATCACTTTAATATTATTAATACTTTCTCTGCTTTTTTCTTCAATTCTATTGCATAAATCAATGAATTTTGATATTTCCAAAATATCAACAATATCCAATGATACTCCAAATTCTTTTTCAATCTCTATCTTTGCCTGTGCTCCAGATAGAGAATGTCCTCCACTCTCATAGAAGTCGCTATTTAAGGTAATATCTTCATTGCCTAATACTTTACACCATATCTTTCTCAATCTCTTTTGGGTATCCGTGTATAAACTATCATCAACATAAATATCCTTGGCTAAGATGTCAAATGTCTCTACTATTTTTTTATCAATTTTTCCACTAATACTATGGGGCAATTCATCTACAAATTCAAAATAAGATGGCACCATGTAATGTGGCAATTCACTCTTCATCTGTTTTCTTAATGAACCTTCATTGCAACTATCTGAACCACATACAAATGCTACCAACTTCTTATCATTGAAAAATTCCTTTATAATCACCGCTGCTTCTTTTACTCCATCACATTTATTTAAGATATTTTCCACTTCATCTATCTCAATTCTAAAACCTCTTATTTTTACTTGATTATCTTTTCTGCCGCAAAATTTAATATAACCGTCTTTTGTAAATCTAGCAATATCACTTGTTCTATATATCTTATTAAATGCGTTTTTATCTATTGTATTATGGACAAATTTTTCATCTGTAATGTCTGGCCTGTTAAAATATCCTCTTGCCAGTCCAATGGATGAAATACATAATTCCCCAGGCATACCTATTGGTACTGGGTTTAAATCGTTATCTAAAATATACAGCTTAGTGCCCAAAATTGCTTTTCCAATTGTTATGTTTTCAGCATCTGATGGGTCACATAGCTTATAAGAAGCACATACTGTGCTTTCTGTTGGTCCATAAGCATTTACAAAACGTCTTCCTGATCCCCATTTTTCAACAACCGCCTTATTACAACTCTCTCCTGCTGAAAGTACTGTGCGTAATTTGCTAATTTTTTTTGGATTTGTCAGCATTAATACTGACGGTGTTAATATTACTTCTGTTATTTCTTCTTCCACTAATACTCTTTCCAAATCTCCACCTGGCATTATTTCGTTTTTTGACTTTAATACAAGTTCCCCTCCTGATAAAAGTGCAATAAATATCTCAGCAATAGAGGCATCAAAACTAAGAGAGGCGAATTGTAATACTTTACTATCCTTTCTTACTCCCCAGCCTTCATTTAATCCTTTGACCATATTACATATTCCAATGTGCTCTATCATTACACCTTTTGGCTTACCAGTCGTGCCAGATGTAAAAATAATATACGCCAGATCATTGGGAAATATTTTTATATGAATATTCTCATGAGAGAACCTATTCATATTCTCCTCTAAGTTTTTAATAGTAACTATCTTACAATCAGGACATCCAACACCTTTCTGTTTCCAATTGTCTTCTGCAAATACTATGTTTGCTTTCGTTTCAGTCAAAATATAATTTATTCTATTCATAGGATATTCTGGATCCATTGGCACATACACACACCCAATTTTTAAAATAGCAATCAATACTTCCATTGTTTTTATAGATTTATTTAAACATAGGGCTACGCAATCGCCTTTTTTCGCTCCCATAGATTGTAAATATCTTCCTATCTGATTTGCCTTTTCATTAAATGATCCATAGGTCTCTCTTTCATTGTTCATTGAAACAGCTATATGATGACCAAATTTATCTACAATCTCTTCAAAAGCATCTATAAACATTCTATTATCATATTCATCGCCATGAACCTCATTAAATTCATGAAATAACTTATTATACTCAACTTGAGTAAGCATTTTAATATGTTTTATCTTCACATCGGAATTATCAAGAACAGCTTTTAATATATTCTCATAATGTAAAGTCATATTCTCAATAAATTCTTTGTTTAAAATATCTGTATTATATTGCCACGCTAAGTTCACGTTTTGGCCCGAAGTATCTGCCATTAGTAATAAATCGTAAGGTGTATAGAGAATCTCTGAGCCTCTTGCAGATAAACTTATTTCAGAAAATGAAAAATTAGCATGATGGCCTGTCACAAAACCAGATAAATTTTTATTATCTTCTACATTGAGATTTTCTTGACTAAAAGCAACTTGAACGACTGGTGAGAATCCCTGTGTTCCAGCTGTATTTATATTTTCAAGTATTTTCTTAAATGAAAATTTTTGGTGCTCTAATGCAGAAAGAATTTCCCTTTTTACCACTATGGAAAATTCTGCAAATGTCATATCACTCCTTACCTTTGTTCTTATAGGCAGCAAATTAATAAAATCCCCTACTGTATTTTCGCATCCAAAATCATTTCTTAGTGTTGCAGACATACCAATAATTATGTCATTCTCACTTGTGTACTTATACATCAATATATAATATGCTGTTATTAAAATATTGAATGGTGTAACATTTAATTTTTTAGCCAGCTCATTTATCTCCCAGTTTGCATTGCCACTTATACAGCTTCGAAACACATCCCCATTATACGTTACCTTTTCAGGACGTTTTTTTACTGATAAATCCACAATCGGCAAAGCTCCCATTAGTTTTTCATTCCAAAAATCTCTGTCTTTAGTTCCATTTTCCGAATCAAGATATTTGGTATAATCATTAATAAATTTTTCATACTTACTTTCAGTAAAACTTTCTAATTCTAATCCATTATATAACCTTTGATAATTTTCAGCCAATTGAGATAGCAATACATTCATAGACTCCAAATCTATCACTGCATGATGTGCACATGCAGTCATTACATAACCTTTTCTTTTCCTTGGTCGATTGCAATCCGAGGTTCCCGTTTTGTAATCGACTTTCACATTTTGTAAGCGGCCTTCAAAATTTGTACCCGAAATTCCACTTTTGTAACACGATTCCCGTCCCAAGAGACGATTTTGTGCTATACTCTCCTTATG
>CAJUTQ010000061.1 GCA_910589265.1 uncultured Lachnospiraceae bacterium | reverse complement strand
TCCGCCACTCACCTCCCCGTGCTCTGTAGTGTATTGCTATCCTGAATTTATTATAAACCAAACAAAAACATGGCACAACTAGCTCTTTCATGACTTGTTTGTGCCTTGAGCGAAGCGAAAGGAATGATGATAACCATGAAAAAGAAGATAAATCAGATACTAAATATTTTCATGGGCACTTTTATAGGCGTTTTCATTGGTTCAGGGTTATATAAGTACTGGCATTTTAGAAAGTATCCGGATTTGTATGTCATTCAATCTGCTCCCTGGTATACCAGCATTTTGATAAATGGATTATTTACGCTTGTTTTGCTTAGTGTCTGCATGATAGTAAAAGTTTTTCTTATAGAGAAGATAGGGCTAATGAAAAAAACAGCATTGATTGCAGGAATCATTTTTCTGGTTTTAACATTTATAGGCGGCGGATATGTTCTTATAAATCATGGACAAGTGAATGCCGGATATGCAGTTGTACCGGGAATTTGGGCTATAATATGTTTCGGATATTATCGAAGAGGAAAATAATATTCACCAAAATTTTCCGGATAAGCAGTGGGAACACTTTTCCGTAAAGGGAGAAAAAAATCAATTATCACAAGAAAAACTATGTATTGAGTTAGAATTGCACTCCTGCGATATTAGTAGATCCGCCTACCAAAAATACGAAGCGGGTAAATTAAATATCCCTATTCGGGTACTGATCCAACTTAAAAAAATCTATGAGTGTACTTATGAAGATTTTTTTGCTAATCTGGATCCTAATAAAAACACCTCATAGTAAATAGATGTACCAAACATTCTATGACCACTATAGGTATCAACATTTATTTTTTGCCAAATTATATTACATGATCCACCATTTGTAAAGTTGCTAAATTAAACTCTAAATAAGTAACAAATTAGTAACAATAAATTTAATAAATACTGTAAAATAAAGGATTTGTGTTATGTTATAAAACATATTATTGTAAATTTAATTTATTTTTAAAAAGATGTATAGTAATAGAAAAATAACCGATTACTAAAAGAAGCATAAAAGAAGCTATGACACCTAAAAAAATGTTGAGAGAAATGAAGCTGCTTCTAAATGTAAGATTCGTGCGCAAAATGAACATTGTGTACAGAACAAAAAAAATAACTGAGAGAAAACGCAAAAGAAGATAAAGGCCCATATAGCAGCCAATAGCTCCTAAGAGGCGGTGTTTATGAAAGAGCTGTCCTATGCCCATGCACATATAAAATTTTAAAGGAAGAGAAAGAAAGGAAAGAAGGGCAATGAGGAATAAAAGAGCAATCAATAATAAAGCCTGTCCCTCTTGTCTTGCAAAGAGCCTAAAAAAATTGGATTGAAGACTTTGAAAAAAGGGAAGGACTCCATGGCCAGCCTGTAGCACAATAAAGGAGAAAAAGACTAGGAGAAAAGTCAAAAGCTGCCAAGTATAGGCGACAAGGAGTTTATTCACAATGTGAGTCCCAGGCTTTACTGGGAGTGTAAACTGAAGATAAGCTTCATCACAAGTCATATTTTTATAAAAACGATAAATAAGAAAAATCGTTGTAAGAAGAAACATGGCAATAAGGAATAGGGCATATAGGTAATTGGTCAGGTTGCGAAAGGCAGATGTAATGAGCTCTTTGGAAATTCCGTCAAGGGAGTCAAATACCTGGAAGTTATCCTGCATAAGATCAAGTTCTTTAAAGAGTTTATTCAATAGAGTGATCGTAATAAAGCAAAGGTACAAAGGAATAAAATACCTGGCTGTAATAAAGTATTCATATTTTAATAGTTTTTTCAGCATTTAAACACCTCCCGAAACAATGTATCAATAGATTTGCCCTCTTGGCTGCGTATGTCATCAACAGACTTGGATAAGGTGATCTGTCCATTTTGTATGAAAAGAACATCGTCCAATATAGGCTCAATATCTTGGATGAGATGGGTTGTAATAAGAATAGAGCCATGCTCATGATAGTTTGTAATGATTTTGTTGAGAATATAATCTCTGGAAGCTGGATCTACACCTCCAATAGGTTCATCTAGTAAATAGAGCATGGCATCCCGGCTCATGACAAGAATAAGCTGTACTTTTTCCTTTGTGCCCTTAGACATAGTCTTTAAGGATTCCTTAGGTGAAACGCAAAGACATTGGAGCATTTCATAGGCTTTGTTTTTATTAAAATCTTTGTAAAAGTCACCAAAGTAATCAATTAGGGCAGAAACTTTTGTCCATTCATCAAGATAGGTTCGTTCTGGGAGATAAGATACGATCTTTTTTGTCTCTATGCCGACAGCATGCCCATGAATGGTAATTTCTCCTTGGTCTAAGGTTAAAAGACCAGAGGCTAGTTTCATGAAGGTGGATTTGCCGCTGCCATTCGGTCCAAGAAGGCCGACGATTCGTCCAGGATATATTTGAAAGGAAAGATCGGACAAGGCGGTAAAGGAACCAAAGGATTTAGTGACATGGACACAATTTAAAAGTGGATTCATAGGTTACCTCCTTTTATAAATTTTTCTATGAAATGGAATGTTTCTGTTTGTGAGAGACCAATGCTTTCCATAGTATGAAAAAATTCTTGAATATGATGGACAACAATTGTATCTTTTTCTTTTTTTATTTTTTCCATATCCTCAGTAATAAAAATGCCTCTTGTATTCATAGGATGGATAAGCCCTTCTGCTTCTAACTCGTCCAAAGCTTTCATCATTGTATTGGGGCTGACAGATGCTTTGGCAGCTAGTTCCCGTACAGAAGGCAGCTTGCTGCCAGGAGGATAGCAGCCAGATACAATTTTTAATCTTAAATAGTTGGAAAGCTGGAGGTAAATAGGACGATCTGTTTTTAAATTCCAAGACATAAAGTTTCTCCTTTTTTGTATCAATAAAATGATACAAGTATTTTATGGGAAAAACGTAGGATTGTCAATATTCCTTATGCAAGTGATGTCTTTGTTTACAATAACAATAATAAATTATATAATACAAGTAAGAAAAAGAGAGGCATGGGAAGAAAGTTATGGAAAATTTAAATAAGTCTGTAAAGACAGACAAAGACTATATGATAAAGGAATACAATCAATTACTTCAGTGCAAAGGCTTGGGATATTATAATTGTTGTGAAATGATTTCTATTTTTTTCTTTAACAAAAAGGAAAAGGAATATTATCATTTTTTTTCCGTTTTTGTATTGGAAGATCGGATAAAGCCAGAAAGAAAGGCAGAATACTTGACAGATAAATTCATTCCTATTTCTTCGCAAATGGATATGGGCATTTTCAGAAAAGTACAGACAATGGAGGAGACAGAAAAGATTTTTCATGGATTGTGCCAAAGAAGAGAAGAAGGCATCCTGGAGCTGGGAGATAAAAAGTTAATAACAGGAAGTTTTGCCTTTGTTCCAAAGGTTTTTGTCCAGCCAGATGGGATAGAGGAGATTCCGTTAAATAAAGTATTAAAAAACAATTTCCAGAATGGCAGCTATGTTTTGGAATTTTTTGACGTAGAAAAGAAGTGGGTCAATCTTTTAAAAAAAGAAGAATTAGAGAAAGCCTTTCTTGAAATAGATACAGTAGTTCCCATTTCTCTTTCCAATCTTTCTGATCGGATAGGAAATATTATTTTTCAGTTTCCATCTATAAATGCATGGATTTCCCATGAGAGAGAGGAAGAAGAGTCTACATTGAACTGCCACATTCAGATGGATGGACGATGGAAAGAGAAAAAAGACTGTCACCTTATTTGGGAGGTTCTTTATGACAAAAGCATTGTGGAATTTGGCATATCGCCTTGCACCTTTCCAGAAGCCCATGTTTCAATAAGAATGGGAGATGCTGCCCATATTTGCCGTATGACCTTCCTTGAACCTGAAAAGCAGCTGATTTTAGGAAGACAAGAAGTTTCTTTCAAGAGGAAGGTTTGTAGGGAAGAAGAAACATTTGAGGAATGTAAGGAGGAACGTCTGATTTATGATAATAAGGGGGGCATTATAGACAAAATTCCTTTGAAGGAAGGAACAATACAGGTTAAAGAGAATCCATGGACAGGTCAAAGAGAAGAATTTATTTATAGACGTCAAAGGGAAGTACAGGTGAACAAACTTGTACATAATAAGAAACTTTTACATTATGGAGTACGTCCTGAAAGAGAGAAGGCATTAAGGGAGATTCGAGAGTTAATGGAGCTTGGAAGAGGGGGAAAGGTGTATATATGGGATCCTTGCCTATGTGTGGAAGATCTTTTAGAAACTTGGTATTATACGAAATACTGTGATGTGCCCTTATATGGAATTACATCCAGGGAGAAGAACGAGAAGAGAAAACAATCTGTAACAGAATGGATAAAAGGGCAGAGAGAGATAATGGATAAAAGAAGCAATCATGCTGGTATTCGCTTAGAGCTGCGATGCCAGTGGAATGGATACGGATATCCTTTTCAAGATCGTTTTTTAATGGTTCTCCATGAAAATGAAAAACCAAGAGTTTGGTCTCTAGGCACATCCATTTATCATTTAGGAAAACAACATCATATGATTCAAGAAGTAGATTATCCTAAAGAAGTTGTAGATGCCTTTTTAGAGCTGTGGGAAAGGCTAAGTGGGCAAAACTGTCTTGTGTGGAAGAAAGGTGATTAAATATGGAAGGTGGAAAAGAAGAAATATGGAATACATTGGAGTCCTACAATATACTAGAAAAACTTTTTTTGGAGGAAGAAAAGGAAAAAGGGAGCCGTATTCTCCATAAAGAAAAGCAAAAAGATGGGTGGGAAAAACAATATGAATACATTGATGCCCTTGAGAAGAGGAAAGAGTTAAAAGGAGATGAAAACGTAGAAAAAATAATCCAGGATGCTTATAAAGAAGATCCCCTTCGATTATTTCATTATTTGGCAGATAAAAAGAACCTTGTGGAATACTGGGCTTTTTTACGCATGTTTTGCAGTACAAAAATGCTTTGTTTTTTCGTTTTGCAAGAGACAGAGAAGAGCTTATTTTATTATGAGTGTGCCAGACAGCTTTTTCATCAATATTGTATTGATGAGAGCTGGGAAGAGACATTAATAACAGCTATTTTACAAGTGGCAAAAAAGGATCAGTATTTATGGAGTAAATGGATTCAGACATACGAATATGATAAAAAATGGGAAGGCCTCATGGGTAAAATACTGGAAAAGGCAGAAGATGAAGCGCTCATTACCTATGCCCAGACGATTTCCTTAGATATGCCTTCCCACAATGGGGAACTAACGGTTATTACAGCGTCCTTTCATCAGATTTCTCAAAAGCGCATGGAGTATATATGGAATAGAACGGCAAAGATTATTTGCGCCCGATGGGAAGAGATTCTTGGTGAAAGAAAAGAAAAAGGATGGAAGATGGAAGGAATTCTTGTATCGGCCTATATCAATATTGTGTTATATGCCTTGAGCCGTATAGTAAAGGAAGAAAAACTTTGGATACAAAATTTGGAAAAATGGACAAAGATATTGAATAAAGATATGGAGAGGTGGTTTACCTCAAAAAAACAAATGTCTTCCTATTACTTTTCAGATCTATCCTATATTTACTTGCTGCTGTTTTTAAGAAAGAATGGACGAAGGGAGAAGTCAGCCCCAGAAGTAACAGCATGCATGGAGTTGTTAAAAACAACGATGAAAAAGTATTCTAACCTCTGGGGCATGGGGGCGGAAGACATGAAAAGAAAAAAGGAATTACAAAAGATGGTAGGCATAAATGGATAAGTAAGGAAAAGATTCAATAGGGAGATACTTCTTCTACAAGAGCCTTGGCAGTGGAAAGAAGAACAAAGACATCTCGCTTACTGCATTTATGCATAATTAAGTATAAAAGCTGTTCCTGCTCTTTGGATATTTCGCTTTCATAAGGAGTAAATAGATTGTCTGCTGGAATATTCAGATAAGAGAGTATGCGAGTAAGAAGCTCATAGCTGGGAGTTTTGCTTTCATTTTCAATGGCCTGGAGGTAGCGAGGGGTAATGCCTAGTTCTTCAGAAAGCTCCATTTGGGTAAGATTCCTATTTTTTCGGGCTGCTTTGACAGCAGATCCAAGTTTTGATACAGAATTGCGCATTTTTATATCACCTCAATACCAGTTTATAGTTCGTAGACTTGTTTTAAAACGCTTTAAAAGTTCGTTTTTATAGGAACAAAAAGTTCGCCTTTTGAATGGAATGGCTGGGGTCAACCGCCACTTAGGTTTGTAGGAATAGGAAGGGCACTTCTTACATATATTGGATAATACCAATCAATGGACAAGGGGGATTAAGATGAAGGCCCAGTGGAGATTTCAAGGAAAGCTTATCCTTTTGTTTCTCGGACTCCTCATCCTTTTGGGTATACTAGTGAAGGAGTGGAGAAAAAGGGAAAAAAGCCCAATAGAAGAAATATATAAAATAGAGGACAGCTGGTTAAAAAATGTATATATTACTAGCGCTAATGAAGATGGGGTTACCTATTTCCTAGGAGAGAAAGAACATTTTTTAAAAACAGAACTTGGTCTGCCAGAATATATGGAAAAGATTGCGGATATACACATTGTAAAAGATCAAGTGGTCGAAATTGTGATAAAAAAGAATATTATGAACGGTAGGCTCATTCGAGTGGGGAAAGAAGAACTAGAATTAGAGGAAGAAGGAGTTTTTTCCTATGGGAAAGATTTGAATGTCTACCAAATTTATGGAGGATTAAAACAGTGTACCTTGTCTGATTTAACTATTGGCGGTAATGATGTAGATTTTGTCATTGAGGATGGGAAAATACAGGCATGTCTTATTGTGAGAGACCAGGTCATGGAGTATATCCGAGTTCTCTTAAAAAATAAAGGATATGAGGGCATTTACCATGAACATGTGCAAGTCACATGCGATACAGATTATGAAATAAAGTATGGAGAAAGAACGGAGGAATATGAGAGAGGAGACATTGTAACTATAGAGAAAAATAGTGATTATGGAAAGTATCACAAAATTTCAGTCATTCCAAAGGCGTTGACAGGAAGGACGTCTTTGTTGTCTTTGGAAAGAAGCCAGGGAAAACCTGCTTACAGGGGAAGGTTAGAAATATCTCCAAGAGAAGAAGGATTTTTAATTGTTAATGATGTTTTAGTAGAGGAATATCTCTATGCAGTCCTTCCCAGCGAAATGCCCCCTTCTTATGAAAAGGAAGCCTTAAAAGCACAGGCTGTCTGTGCAAGAAGTTATGCATATCGTCAGATGGAATCCTCCCTTTGTGCAGAATACGGGGCTCATGTGGATGACAGCACTAGTTATCAAGTTTACAATAACATTGAGGAGAATCCAAATACAACGGCTGCCATTCGGGAGACAATGGGTCAGGTAGCCATGAAAAACGGAAAAATAATGAATACCTATTATTTTTCCACATCCAGTGGACATACAACAGATTATGCAGCCTTAGATTATGATAAGACAGAAGGAGAGGATTACATTCATGGAGTTTATGTAGGAGAGGGGGAAGGATATGTGTCTGATGCATGGACAGAGGAGTCCTTTGAAGCTTATATTAGTCAGACAGATGAAAAGGCCTATGAAAGGGAAATTTCTTGGTTTCGGTGGACACTAGATATTTATCTTGAGGATTTGGAAGGAGTGGAAGGCCGATTAAGGGAAAGAGCAAGCAGAGAAGAGGAAATGATTTTAGTAAAAGAAGGGGAGGAATTTAAGAAGGGAGAAGTGAAAGATTTAGGAGAGATCCAATCCATCGAAATTGTAAAAAGGGGAAAGGGAGGAGAGGTAGAAGAATTGCTTGTCCATGGAGAGAAAAACACAGTGAAAATAATAAAAGAATATAATATTCGTTATGTTCTTGCTTTTCCAGGCTGTACTGTCACAAGGCAGGATAATACAGAGGTGGAAACACCCACCCTTATTCCCAGCGCTTATTTTTCTATGAAAGCCTTTGACAAAGAGGGAAAGATAGGGTATCATTTGTTAGGCGGAGGATATGGACACGGGGTAGGAATGTCCCAGAATGGGGCTAATGAAATGGCCAAGAGGGGAATGGACAGTATGATGATTTTACAGCATTTTTATCAAGGAGTAGAAATAGGAGAGATATATGAAAACATGGATTCTACAAATCTATCGCTCATACACTGACTTTTCCAGGGAAATGAACCGAAATCATATTAGCGCTTTTGCCTCAAGTGCTGCCTTTTTTATTTTTTTATCTGTAATTCCCTTTGGAATGCTTTTACTGGCTTGTATTCCATACACTCCTGTGACCCAAAGTGATTTGCTGCAAATTGCTATAGAAATTGTTCCTGCCTCCTTAGAGTCAATGGCAGTGAACTTGATTCTTCAGCTTTATAAACAGCCTCCAGCTGTTCTTTCTATATCGGCTGTTATTGCAGTCTGGTCTGCAGCCAAAGGCTTTCTGGCCTTGATGAGGGGATTGAACAGTATTAATGGTGTTGTGGAGACAAGAAATTATCTTCTTCTCAGATTGAGGGCGTCAGTATATACCATTTTTTTTCTTTTTATTATTTTATTATGTCTGATGCTCATTGTATTTGGAAATAGCCTCATAGACTTTATTTTGATGGAGTTTCCAAATGTTGGAACGATATTAAAAATGATCTTACAGTTTCGGTTTTTGATTAGTCTTGCTTTATTAAGCTTCTTTTTCCTCATAGTATTTAAAGTGCTTCCAAACCGTTCCTTAAGTGTCGCAGAGCAAATACCAGGAGCTATTTTTACAGCAGTTATCTGGTATGCTTTCTCCTTTTTCTTTTCCATTTATGTGGAAAAATTTGGAGGATTTAATATGTACGGAAGCATGACAACAATTACAATATTTTTGTTTTGGCTCTATGCCTGCATGTATATTATGCTCTTGGGGGCAGAGATGAATGTATACTTTGAGCCTTTTTTCAGCTATTATCGAGTATGGCTCTTAGGAAGAAGAAAAAGAAAAACAAAAAAAGAAAATGTACATTTTATGGGTTGACTTTTTTTCGGGACTCCCATAAAATAGTCACATAGAAAAAGGCAAAGAAGATGAAAGTAGGTTATTTTTTCCCGACAGAGAGAGGCAGTCATGGGCTGTAAGCTGCCTTCGGTTCCTAGAATAACTGAATTTCCCATCAGAGCTGTCTCTTTGAAAAAAGCTTAGTGTAGAGGAATATTTTTCTAAAGACACAAGCACTAGTTTTAGTAGAAGAGAACGTAAGATGTACGTTACACATGAGAGTGCCTGGGCTTACAGGAATTTGGGTGGTACCGCGGATATGACTTCGTCCCTTTTGGGGACGAGGTTTTTTTATATCATAGGAAAGATCTTGTTCCTAGGAAGTGCTAAAGTCCGCCACTGTCCTATGATAGAAAAATAGGATGGGCACTCATGGGAAAGGTATTATGTCCCTAAGGCGGCTGCACTGGGCGCAGCAAAGTGTAGGGACCCACAGGAAAATTCGTTCTTTACCCAACATGTGTCTTCATGGCGAGTAGGGGAAAATAAATCTTCCTCTATTGGATTTGCAAATGTAAAAACAAATCGTTAGAATTTTAGAAAAGAGGTATGGTATGAAGGAAAAGTTACAGCGTATGAAAGAGGAAGCTTTGAAACAAATACATTCTTCTGACAAGCTAGAGAAGTTAAATGAGGTCAAAGTAAACTTTCTTGGGAAGAAAGGGGAGCTGACAGCAGTACTAAAAGGCATGAAAGATGTAGCCCCAGAAGATCGTCCTAAAGTAGGCCAGATGGTCAATGATGTGAGGGCAGAGTTGGAAAAAGTATTGGAAGATGCGAAAAAGAAAATGGAGCGTTTTTTAAGGGAAGAGCAAATGAAAAGGGAGGAGATTGATGTCACTCTCCCAGCAAAAAAAAATAAGGTGGGCCATCGCCATCCCAACACCATAGCTTTAGAGGAAGTAGAGCGCATTTTTGTAGGCATGGGATATGAAGTTGTGGAAGGGCCAGAGGTGGAGCTGGATTATTACAATTTTGAAGCTTTAAATATTCCTGCAGAACATCCAGCCAAGGATGAGCAAGATACCTTTTTTATTGGAAAGGATATACTTTTAAGAACCCAAACTTCCCCTGTGCAAGTGAGGGAGATGGAGAAAGGGAAGCTTCCTATCCGTATGATAGCCCCAGGAAGGGTGTTTCGCTCTGATGAAGTGGATGCTACCCATTCCCCTTCTTTTCACCAAATTGAAGGACTTGTTATTGACAAAGACATTACGTTTGGAGATTTAAAAGGAACCTTAGCAGAATTTGCAAAGGAATTGTTTGGTGAAAATACAAAGGTGAAGTTTCGCCCTCATCATTTCCCTTTTACAGAACCAAGTGCAGAAGTGGATGTAACTTGTTTTAAGTGTGGTGGAAAGGGATGCCGGTTTTGCAAAGGTTCCGGCTGGATTGAAATATTAGGATGCGGCATGGTTCATCCAAAGGTGTTGAAAATGAGCGGCATTGATCCAGAAGAATATGCTGGTTTTGCCTTTGGAGTAGGACTTGAAAGAATCGCCTTACTAAAATATGAAATTGATGATATGAGACTTCTTTACGAAAACGATATTCGTTTTTTAAAGCAATTTTAAAAAAAGATAGAGGAGACAAAGAAAGGGCTGGCATTCATGCGGCATGCCTAGACTTTTTATAATAGTAAAGCCGCATAGAAACGAGGATGATTATGAATACTCCATTATCATGGATTAAAGCTTACGTACCAGAGTTACAATGTACGGATCAGGAATATGTAGACGCCATGACTATGTCAGGCACAAAGGTGGAAAGCTATGTGAGGCTGGATAAAAATTTGTCTAAAATTGTCGTAGGAGAAATTTTATCTATTGAAAAGCATAAAGATGCAGATAAACTTATTGTTTGTCAAGTAAATATTGGCAAGGAGACTGTGCAAATTGTCACAGGAGCTTCCAATGTAAAAGAGGGGGACAAGGTTCCTGTTGTGTTGGAAGGAGGAAGAGTGGCAGGAGGACATGATGGAAGCCCTCCACCAGAAAAGGGAATAGAAATTAAAAAAGGAAAGTTAAGGGGAATGGAGTCTTTTGGAATGATGTGTTCCATTGAGGAACTAGGATCTACGAGAGAGATGTATCCAGATGCTCCCATAGAGGGGATTTATATTTTCCCAAAGGAGACAAAGGTAGGGGAGGACGCCATAGAAGTTCTAGGACTCCACGATACAGTTTTTGAACATGAGATTACGCTGAACAGAGTGGACTGCTATAGTGTTCTTGGAATTGCCAGGGAGGCAGCAGCCACCTTCTGCAAGCCTTTTCATCCTCCAAAGGTAGAGGTAAAAGGAAATGGGGAGAATATCCATGATTATATTTCCGTAGAAGTAGAGGCTCCTGATTTATGCTCAAGATATTGTGCTAGAGTGTGCAAAAACATTAAAATTGGCCCTTCTCCTTTATGGATGCAACGAAGACTTGCTGCCAGTGGGATTCGCCCTATTAATAATTTGGTAGATATTACAAATTATGTTATGGAAGAGTATGGACAGCCTATGCATGCATTTGATTTAGATACTATAGAAGATAGAAAGATTATTGTAAAGCGGGCAGAAGAAGGGGAAGAATTTCAGACATTGGACGGTCAGATGAGAAAAATGGATAGGGATGTCTTGATGATCTGTGATGGAAAGAAAAAAATTGGTATTGGAGGAATTATGGGAGGAGAAAACTCCAAGATTACAGAAAATGTAAAAACCGTTCTTTTTGAAGCAGCTACCTTTTATGGCCCTAATATCCGCAAGTCTGCGAAGAGAATTGGACTGCGCACAGATGCTTCTAGTAAATTTGAAAAAGGTTTAGATCCTCATAGGGCGAAGGAAGCTATTGACAGAGCTTGCGCCTTAATAGAAGAATTAGGATATGGAGAAGTGGTGGGGGGAATGATTGACGTTTGCCAGCCTTTGAAAGAGCCAGTACGTATCCCTTTGTATCCTGAAAAAATAAATAAACTATTAGGTATTAATCTTTCCAAAGAAGAGATGCTAGGCTATTTAGAGAGAGGGGAGTTTCTATATGAAAAGGAGACAGAAAAGATTCTTGTGCCAAGTTTCCGACAAGATGTGGAAGGGATGGCAGATCTTGCAGAGGAAGTGGCAAGGTTTTATGGATATGACAACATTCCTGTATCACTTCCTTGTGGGGAGGCAACGACAGGAAAACTGACCTTTAAGCTTCGCATAGAAAGTGTGGCAAGAGAGGTTGCAGAATTTTGTGGGTTTAGCCAGGCAATGTGGTATTCTTTTGAGAGCCCAAAGGTGTTTGACAAGCTCCTTCTTCCAGAAGATTCTCTGTTTAGAAAGGCAATTAAGATTGCCAACCCTTTAGGGGAAGATTTTTCCATTATGAGAACGATTTCTTTGAATGGAATACTTACTTCCCTTGCCACGAATTATAACCGTAGAAATGAAAATGTACGCCTTTATGAAATGGGAAATATTTATTTGCCAAAACAGCTTCCTTTGACAGAGCTTCCAGAAGAGAGGATGCAGTTTACTTTAGGTATGTATGGGGAAGGGGATTTCTTCACAATGAAAGGAGTGGTGGAGGAATTTTTACAAAAGGCAGGAATGAAAAAAAAGGCAAAGTATGATAAAGATGGAGGAAAGTCCTTTCTACATCCAGGAAGACAGGCGAATATATTGTATGAAGATAGTGTCATAGGATTTTTGGGAGAAATTCATCCTGAAGTATGTGATAATTACGAGATGAAGACAAAGGTGTATATTGCTGTCCTGGATATGCCAGAAATTGAAAAAAGAGCTTCCTTTGACAGGAAGTATACAGGAATAGCAAAATATCCTGCTGTCACAAGGGATATAAGTATGGTAATGAAACAAGAGATACAGGCAGGACAAATAGAAGATATCATTGAGCAAAGAGGTGGCAACCTATTAGAAAGTTATAAATTGTTTGATATTTATGAAGGAAGTCAGATTAAAGAAGGATATAAATCACTGGCATATTCTATTACATTTCGGGCAAAAGACAGAACACTGGAAGAAAATGATGTTCAGAAAGCTATGAAGAAAATATTAAATGGCTTACAACAACTTGGCATTGAGCTAAGACAGTAGGGAAAGGCAGGGGATTTCATGGAATCTTTAAAGAAAGGGGATTTTTATTTTTACCTTCCAGAGGAACAGATTGCCCAGGATCCTTTGGAAAATCGTTCAGATTCCAGGCTTCTATGTCTTGAGAAAGAAACAGGGGAAATCCATCACCATTTTTTCTATGAGATAGGAAAGTTTTTAAAGAAAGGAGACTGCCTTGTCTTAAACGATACGAAGGTACTTCCTGCAAGAATTATGGGAGTTAAGGAGAAGACAGGCACAGTAATAGAAGTCCTCTTACTGAAAAGAAAAGAAAAAGCTGTATGGGAGACGTTGGTAAAGCCAGGAAAAAAGGCAAAGCCAGGAACTTTTCTTTCTTTTGGAGATGGGATTCTAAAGGGAGAAGTTATGGAAATAATAGAGGGAGGAAATCGGCTTATTCGTTTTGACTATGAAGGAATTTTTGAGGAAAAATTAGAACAGTTAGGGGAGATGCCCCTTCCTCCTTATATTACCCATAAATTGAAGGATAAAAACCGTTACCAGACCGTCTATGCGAAACATTCAGGTTCCGCCGCCGCTCCAACAGCAGGGCTCCATTTTACAAAAGCGCTTCTTTCGCAAATAAAGGAAAAGGGAGTGGACATTGTTTCTGTAACTCTTCACGTTGGACTAGGAACCTTTCGTCCAGTAAAGGAGGAAAATATAAGGGATCACCATATGCATGAAGAGTCTTACATGATTTTGGAGGAGGCGGCAAAAACAATAAATAAGGCTAAGGCAGAGGGGAGAAGAATTATTGCAGTTGGCACAACAACTTGCCGTACATTGGAGGCAGCCAGTGATGAGAAGGGATTTGTACATCCAGGACAGGGGGAGACGTCCATTTTTATATATCCAGGATATGAATTTCGAGTGATAGACGGGTTGATTACGAACTTCCATCTTCCAGAATCTACCCTTTTGATGCTTACGTCAGCGCTGGCAGGACGGGAACATGTATTAGAGGCATATAGGGAGGCTGTATTGAAAAAATATCGATTTTTTAGTTTTGGAGATGCGATGTTAATCAAATGACACCAAAATTGAACTTTTGTTAAGTGAATAAGGGAATCGAAAAAGAATCAAAAGAAGTATATTGCAAATCAGAATGGCATATTCTATAATGCCAATAGGCAAAAAGGAAATAGCAAGTCCAT
This sequence comes from uncultured Lachnospiraceae bacterium, assembly GCA_910589265.1. Lineage (GTDB taxonomy): Bacteria > Bacillota > Clostridia > Lachnospirales > Lachnospiraceae > MGBC165282. The sequence continues at coordinate 329 of CAJUTQ010000061.1, read as the reverse complement.
CTGGACAAAGAACGAGGCCCCGAACCGTGTTCCAGCACAGTTCGGGGTCTCTTCTTTTCTTTTTACGGTGGCAAAGCGCCCACCAGGCTATTTGTTGTCCTTGTCGTTCCTGTCAAGCCATTTGCAAACGAGGTGGCAAACCACGCCTGCCATAACAGTAACAAAAAAGGAAATAGCAACTTACATTCAACCACCTCCTAGTATAATAATGGTGTAGTCAATCAAGACTACTTGGTTAATAAATTTCTAAAATTAGACAACAGAAGAAGGCGTTCTTCCTTCATCAGATGTTGTCCATATTAATTATCATGTCTGACGGCTCCTGATAG